>SLPC01000193.1 GCA_007132185.1 Anaerolineae bacterium
CCACCTTTTCACTCCTGTGAAAACCTGCCCCCCAGACCCCTTGACCTGATCGCGCGCTCCCCCTATACTGACTCTTGTAGAACATATGTTCTATTGAAGCATCCCTGAAAAGGAGCGCCATGCGTCAATCAAGTCCGTCCGCCCCGATAGCCCCTGTCGCTGCGCCCGACCTTCCGGCTGCGTTGTTGGCTCCCCTGGGCCCCGATGTTCTGCGACGTCTGAGACGCGCCGCCCGCAAGGTTGCTGCCGATCCACGCACCGTGGCGCGTGCCCTGTGCAGTGCCCGTGATACCACGGCCCCTGTCGCGTCGGCGGGGGACGCCACGCAGCACGACAACGATCGGGCCGTCATCGATGAGGAGCTGGCGCGCCTGCTGGCCGCCCGCGAGCTGTTCATGGCCTGGGTCGAGCGGACCTCTCAGGAAGAGGGGCGCGACAGCCTTACCCCCGCCCAGTTCCTGCGGGCCTGGGGCGAGTCCACCGGCCGGGTGATCCAGCTCCTCAAGGCGCGTCGCGAGCTGGGGGGCGGCAGCCAGACCGACGCCCTGCTGGATGCCGTGTATGCCGAGCTGGAGGCCGAGCTGGTGCGCGGGTCGGAAGGTCGGCCAGCAGAGGAGCTATCATGAGCTACATGGCCAGTCATCGTACCGCCCGCCGCAAGGCGGCCCTGGTACGCGCCTTTTCCGACATTGGCCTGTTCAGCCGCGCCGTGCTGCGGCGCCCCCTGCGCCCCTACCAGCTCGGCCCGGCCCGTGCCATTGCCGCCTCGGTGCTGGGCGGCCACGGGCGCACGTTTGCCGTCATGATGGCCCGCCAGGCGGGCAAGAACGAGACCGCCGCCCAGCTCGAGGCGTTCCTGCTCAACCTGCAGCGGCGCAGCGGCGGGTTCATCGTCAAGGCTGCACCCACCTTTCGGCCCCAGGCGCTCAATAGCCTGCTGCGCCTGCAGGCCGTCCTGGCCGATGCACCCCTGCCGCCCCTGGAGCGCGAGGGTGATCAGATGCTGCGGTGCGGCCGGGCGCGCATCGCATTCTACTCGGCGGCCCCTGGCGCCAACGTTGTCGGGGCCACAGCCGACATCCTGCTGGAGGCCGACGAGGCCCAGGATATCGACCCTGAAAAGTGGCACAAGGATTTCGCCCCCATGGGCGCCTCTACCAATGTCACCACGGTGCTGTGGGGTACCGCCTGGACCGCCGACACGTTGCTCGCCCGTACCATCCTGGCGCTGCGCGAACAAGAGGCCTGCGATGGCCAGCAACGCGTATTCCGCGTGCCCTGGCAGACCGTGGCCGAATCCGTACCCGCCTATGGACGTTATGTCACCACACAGATCAGTCGCCTGGGCTTGCAGCACCCCCTGATACGCACCCAATATCTGCTACAGGAGATCGATGATGCGGCAGGCATGTTCCCGCCCACCACCCAGGCCCTGATGCGCGGCGCACACCCACGCCAGCAAGGCCCCACCGAGGGGCGCGCCTATGCCCTGCTCATCGATGTGGCAGGCGAGGCGCTCGCGCCCGGCAGCCTGGCGGCTGAACGCCGTCGCGATAGCACCGCCGCCACCGTGGTCGAGATCGCCGCCAGCCCCTATGAGACGAGCGGCCGGGGTCTGCCCCGCTATCTTGTGATGGAGCGCTACCTGTGGACCGGCACGCCGCAACACGAGCTGGCCGGGGCGCTGGCTCACCTGGCGGACCTGTGGGGGGCGCGCCACGTGGTGATCGACGCCACGGGCGTGGGCGCGGGACTGGCCTCGAACCTCAAGCACATGCTGGGGGCGCGGCTCATCCCCTTTGTATTCACAGCCCAGAGCAAGAGTCAGTTGGGCTGGGAGTTCCTGGGGCTGTGTAGCTCGGGGCGCTTTTTGGACCATCGGAGCGACGACAGCCCCGCCCAGCAACGCTTTTGGCGGGAGGTCGCGGCCGCTCGGTATGAGCTGGGCGATGGCCCCAACCAGCAGATGCGCTGGGGAGTCCCCGATCCCGCCATCCACGATGACCTGCTGATCTCGGCGGCCCTGTGCGCCGCGCTCCCGCAGACGGCCGTGCCCCCCACCGAGTCCCACATCATCGAATCGGAGGATGCGCTATGACCGACCACTCCCTGCTGTCCGCAGACGAGTTGGAGGTGCTGTGGCGCGAAGCATGGCGGCTGGCGCGGCACGCCTGCCACACAACCCTGATCCGGCTACGCGCTGGCCACGGCGGGTTCTATGACGCCGACGACCTGCACCAGGACCTTTTCCTGGGGTTTCGCAGCCTGGCCATGGACTGGGCCGCCCAGACGCCGCACCCGCCGGAGAGCGCCCTGTGGGCTGCCTGGCGGCGGCGCCTGTGGCATGGAGGTGCTCGCTACTATCGCCGGCGTCCCCAGCGGCTGTGGGCGGGGGCCGAGATTCCGTTGCCTCCCGAGTTATTAGCCCTGGATGATCCTGGCGATGTCAAGACCCGCCATAGCGGTGACCTATTGCCACAGGGCGCGGCCGCGCAGTTGACCCAACCTGATGAGGCAGAGATCGGTCTGGAAGGGGAGGACATGGCGCAAGAGGTGGCCGTCGCGCTACGCACCCTGCCCCGCGAACAGCAACGCCTGCTGCTGACAACCTTGCGAGAAGGCTCTGTAGCAAGAGCGGCCAGGGCACTGGGCCTGCCGCCGGGCCAACAGACCTACCAGCGTCTCTATCGCGCGCGCCGCGCTCTGCGCCGTGCCCTGGCGCACAGCGCAAGCCATAGCAGCTCCGATTGCACGGAGAGCTAGGCCTCTGCTACAAAAAGGGCGCCTGCATTCGGCTCCAGCCTGGTGCAGGCGCCCCCGACCTAACACGGCAAAGAGGCTATTCGGCCGGGGCCAGCTCGGGCACAGCCTGGGGCTCCTCGGCGGTTCCCATGCGCAGCACGAACACAACCGAGATGCCGATCAGAGCGGCCGCCAGCCAGTAGACCTCGGCATACCGGCCTGTTGACGCCACCATGGCGCCAAAGATGAACGGCATACTCACTGAGCTGACATGATCGAAACTGACGCCCGCGGCCAGCGTCGGATTCAGCTCCTCAGCGGGGGCCTTTTCGTGAGCATACACGCTGAGACCCAGGTTGAGGATGTGTGCCAGACGGATGGCGACATAGATACCGGCCAAAATCATCGGATTTGGGATGACGGCATAGCCCACCGCCGCCAACGCCAAAATCGAATAACTCACCGCCAGAGCGGACTTGGCGCCAAAACGGTCCACGACCATGCCCAGATAGGGCGATGCGAGCATGCTCAACACCGAAGCGACCAGCAGCAGGGTGCTAATCCGCCAGATCTCCCAGCCAAAGAACTGCACCAGCACCAGCAGGCAAAAGCTGCCCAGGATCTCTTTGCGAGAGCCCTCAAAAAACTTGAGCAGGTAAAAGCGCCAGTAGCGCCGCTTGACCACCATGCGGGGCTGTGCCTGTGCGGTAGCGCCCAGACTAGAGGAAAGCCGCCAAAAGATCAGCGCCGACAAGCTCACGACGATACCGCCGATGACGTAATACCAGCGCAGCGAGATATCCCGCATCAGATTCGAGGTGAGAGCCAGGGCCCCGATACCGGCGATCCCAGCCAGGGAGCCCACCGAGCCCAGCAGGCCCAACACGCGGCCACGTGTCTTGTCAGAGGCGAGGGCCAGACCCAGCGCCGGTCCCACCGGCTGATAGATGTGCAGGCCAAAGCTGGCCGCAATGGCAGCGGCGAGCAGGCCGGTGTAGGATTGGACCAGGGCAAAGGACATATAGCCCAGCCCAAGGATCAGGGCAGCGCCGGCCGCCCGCCAGGAAAGAGGCAGGCGCATGATGAGCGCCGCGATAAAGATCAGGAGCAAACCGGGGACCTCGCGGATGCCCTCTAGCCAGAGCACCTGCTGGCCGGTGATGCCCAGAGTGTCGACGAAAAAGTTCATGCGCGCCCCGCCGAGAAGTCCCTCGCCAAAGCGCATCAAAAAGACCGCCAATGTGGTAATGATCAGGTTCCGCGTCCAGAGACCGGCCATATCCTTGCCGAACAATACTTTGATACCCACTACGTGCTATACCCCCATCTCAGAATGGTGCCCACCTATAGGCACGTTGGTCTATATTATCGCGCTTGTTGCC
>SLPC01000020.1 GCA_007132185.1 Anaerolineae bacterium
CGAGGTCGTGGCTGGCATCGAGGCCTCGGGCGGAGAGGCGATCTATGTGCCGGGCGATGTCACAAAGATAGAGGTGCTGCAAAGCCTCATCTCCCGGGCCGTCGAGACGTATGGCCACATCGACATCCTGATGAACAACGCCTGGACCGGGACCAACCACATGCTCACCGATCTGGAGCCGGAGGACTGGGACGCAAGCTTTGCCCTCATTGTCAAGGCCGCTGCGCTGGGCAGCAAGTATGCCATTCCTCATATGATCGAGGGTGGCGGCGGATCCATCATCAACACCTCTTCGGTCCATGGCATCCTGGCCTCCCGCTCGTTCCTCCCCTATGACGCCATGAAGGCAGCCCTGGTCAACCTGACCCGCCAGATGGCCGTGGATTATGGCCAGTACGGCATTCGGGTGAACGCCCTCTGCCCCGGACGTATCATCACGGAGCGATCCAAACCGTTGATCGAGGCGCAGCCTGAGCAACTTGTCGTGCAGAGGCTGGTCTATCCCCTGGGTCGCCCAGGGACCATGCGCGAGACGGCCTATGCAGCCCTGTTCCTGGCATCGGACGAATCCTCGTTCGTCACCGGCCACGCGCTGTTGGTGGATGGCGGCCTTACCGCCCAATTGCAGGATGCGGTGGGGGCCCATGTCGAGCGCGGGCTGCGCGCCATGGAGGATGAGGAGTAGTTTAGCACGCACGGAGGGAGATACCTATGGTGACGCGCGTCTTTTGTACGCAAGAGAACGACGATCGGATCACAATCTTTCAGATGGACCCGGAAACGGGCAGGCTGACGGTCGAACGCGAGTTTGACATGCCCGGGGGTCCGGCACCTCTGGCAGTGGATCCACAACAGCGCTGGCTGATCGTGGGCCTGCGGGAGCAAACGGGGCTGGCAACCGTGCGGCTTGATCCGCAGCAAGGCCTGGGTGAGGTGATCAGCAAGATCGATCTGCCCGTGGATGCCTGCTATGTATCCACGGATCGCATCGGCCGTTTCGTCCTGAGCGCCTACTATGGCGCCGGTGTGTGCGCCGTACATCGCATCAGCGACGAGGGAGAGCTGATGGATGAGGCGGTAGAGTGGATCGAGACGACGCCCCATGCCCACTGCATCCATACCGATCCATCCAATCGCTTTGCCTACCTGCCCCACACCATGCCCGCCAACACGATCCTGCAATATGCCTTTGACGCCGAGACCGGGCGGCTCACTCCGCTGGAGATGCCGCGTGCGTCGGTGGAAGCGGGGGTTGGGCCGCGCCACTATGCCTACCATCCCGACCTCTACCGCGTCTATGTCTCGAATGAGAATGGTTCGAGCATCACATCCTATGCCATGGATCCGGACACGGGAGAGCTCGACCTATTGCAGACCCTGTCTACGCTGCCCTCGGATTTCGGCGGCGACAACACCTGTGCCCAGATCCACATGACGCCCAACGGGCGTTGGGTGTACGTCTCGAACCGGGGGCATGACAGCCTCGCCATCTTTGGCATCGCGGCGGACACGGGGATGCTGACACCCGCCGGGCATCGCGCCACAGAGCCGATCCCGCGCGTCTTTGGCATCGATCCAAGGGGGCGGTTCCTCTATGCGGCCGGCCTGGACTCTGACCGCATGACCGGCTATGCCATTGACGATGAGGACGGGCAACTGCACGAGATCGAGAGCTATGGCCTGGGGCGCACGCCCATGTGGGTGCTGGCTCTCGAGATGGACACCGGGGTCTCGTAAGGTCCCGGGTGTGCTCGCGCTGTATGCCGGGCGTCGTTAGCCGAGATCGATGCCCGGCATGCGCACAAAGGCGTGTAGGCGGTGCTTTTGCAGTTTGCAGGTGTCAGAAAAGCCACAAGCCTCATAGAAGCGGGCGACGTCCTCGTCATCATCGGTTAGCAGGATGTGGAGCCGCACATGGCCAAAACGCTCCAGGCAACTGTCGAGCAGACGGGCGCCGATCCCCTGACGCTGGTAGGCCGGGCGCACCAGAATGTCCTGCAGGTAGAACACCGCCACATCATCCGACAGCCCGCGTGCCAGGCCTACCAGCTGCTCGCCATCCCAGGCCGTGACCAGATAGGTCGAATTGTCCAGGGCCCTTTGCAGGTCATCCACGCACTCTGGCGCCGTATAAGCCGACCACCCCACGGCGTCATAGAGCGCAATCAGCGCGTCTCGGGGTATCTCCCCGCCCACACATAGCGTAACGCGAGATGCATCCATGCGATACTCTCCCGGTCTATTTGGCACGTGTACCCGATCTTGCATTCAGCGGCCGATGCCTTCGTGCCGCCAGGATCCGCGCACGTAGAGCACCAAAGCGATGATCGCAAGGGGCAGCACCAGGGCGAACATGGCCACCATGCCCCACTCTTGCCTCTGAACGTAGAAACCGGGGCTGTTGATGAGCGCGTAGATCAGCATCCCCATGGCCAGGGGATAGCCCCAGGCAGCCCAGCGCTTGCTCTTCCACAGCGCCAGTCCGCTCGCTATCAAAGCGAGGGCTGTGACCAGTTCGGCAGCCCAGTGAAAGACCAACGCCAGGAACTGGGTCTCCATGTCGGGAACCTGTCCTGAGAACAAGAGGAACACCCAAACCAGGAGCATCAGCGCGCCCACCACGATGGCATAGCCGCTAGCGAGTTTCACTTTGCCTCCTCTCAATGCCCGGACCAATCGTTACCTCCTCCTCAGGCGGCGTGCGGATCTCCCCGCGCGCCAACGAAGCAACCAGGCCTAGAGCGCACAGGATCGACGACACGGTAAAGGCGGTGCGGACGCTCTGCAAGAACTCGGGGAAGATGGCCGGGCTGATCTGCGCCTGCCCCATAAAGACACCAAACAGGATCATCACGGTCCCCATGCTGAGCATCTGCCCAAAGGTGCGCATGGTGGCCACCATCCCCGAGGCGACGCCGTAATGGCGGCGGTTGACAGCGCCCATGATGGCGCTGGTGTTGGGCGATGAAAAGAATGCAAAGCCAAAGCCAAGCACCAGCAGCGCGGCGACGATATAGCCCATGGGGGTTTGGTGATCCAACTGTGTGAGCATCACGAGCCCCAACAGTGTCAAGGCCATACCCAGGCTGGCAACCCAGCGGATGGCGATGCGATCCGATAGCCAGCCTGCCAGTGGCGAGAATATGGCCTGCATCAGCGGTTGGGCCACCAGAATCGATCCCGCCGCAAAAGGGCTCAGGCCTTTGATATATTGCAGGTACAGGCTGAGCAGAAAGACGGCCGAGGCCGTAGAGGCATAGTCGATCAGCGCCGTAATGCTGGAGAGGGTAAACATGCGGCTGCGCCGGAACAGATGCAGCTCCAGGATGGGAACCGGAGCACGGGACTGGCGCCAGATGAACAGGGCACCGGCCAGCGCTCCGACGAGGATCAACCACGCACCGTTCAGATTGGGCAACTGGGCGAAACCGAGCATCAGCGCCACGACGCTAACGCCATAGATGGCCGACCCCGGCAGATCAAAGGGCTCGCCGGGGGAATCGGCCCACTCGCCCTTTACCTTCCACACCGTAAACAGCAAGGTCAAGAGCGCCAGGGGCACGCTGGACCAGAACACGCTGCGCCAGCCCAGAGCGTCCACCATCATGCCGCCCAGAAACGGTCCCGCCGATAACCCCACATATACGGCCGCCACGTTCACGCCCAAGACGCGGCCCCGCTCCTGCGCTGGAAAGACCGACGTCAAGATGGCGACGCTGGTGCTAAAGATCATGGCGGCCCCGATGCCCTGAAAGATGCGGCTCCCGATGAGCATTACTGCCGAGCCGGAGAGAGCGCAGAGCGCCGAAGCAATGGCGTACAGTACCGTGCCGATTACAAAAAGGCGCTTGCGCCCGTGGATGTCGGCCAGCTTGCCAAAGGGCAGCAGGAATACCCCGGTGGAGAGACTGTAGACGGTGGACATCCAGCTCAGGAGAATGGCGCTGAGCCCCAGCTCTCGCCCTATGGCCGGCAGGCCGATGTTGACGCCCGAGATCATGAACGGCGTCGAGAAGGAGATCATGGTCACAGCCACAAGGGCGGCGCGACGGCCGGCAGAATCCTGCATGCATTGGCTCCTGTAGGCGA
>SLPC01000161.1 GCA_007132185.1 Anaerolineae bacterium
CGGCAGCGGCGTGAGCGCGAGCCGTCTCCACCATGCTGGGATCGGGGTCCACGCCCAGGCCCCAGGTATAAGCGTCGCGCAGCGCCAGGAACCGCTCGCCCCCGCCGGTGCCACAGTCCAGTACCCGGTCGGCCGGCCGCAGGTAGCGCCGCACCACGTCCTCATACTCCCACGGCACCGGGTCGCGGGCGTCGCGCACGGCCGAGAAATCCCAACCCTGGCGTTGGCCCACCTCGGCGGCGATGCGAACCAGCTCCTCGCGGGTGAGGTTGTGAAGGATATCCATCAGCTCTCCTTCGAGCCCTCTTTGAGGGCAACGAGCCTTCCGTTGCTCCAGGCGCCCCGTCGCATGGCCACGATCTCCTCAGCGAACTCGGCGTTTGCAGACTCGACCCAGGTCTCGCCCAGGACGGACAGATAGATATCGCGCCGCTCGTCGATGCGACGAATCAGCTCCTCCCAGCCCAGGGCGATCTCACGTTCCGTCAGATCCTCTACATGCTCGATACGGTAGCCCATCGCCAGCACCTGTGCCACCGTCTCCTGTAGCGTCCAGCGCCTGTCATCCGGTGATGGCAACGCGCTATCGGGGCGTATCTCGAACACCAGGGCCAGGCGCCCGCCGGGCCGCAACAGTCGATCGAACTCGCGCAGCCAGGCAGGGTCGTGTGCGAGAGAGCCCTGGTTCCAGATGACGTCAAAAGCGCCGTTCGGAAAGGGTATGTCGATAGCATCAGCCACGAAATAAGCGAGGCGGTCTGATATGCCTGCCAATGCTGCGATACGGCGTGCCGCCAGGATCGCGGCCTCAAAGCGATCTATACCGGTCACGCGGCAACCATAGCTGTCGACCAATTGCACCGCTGGCCCGCCCAGATAGCAGCACACATCCAGCACATGGTCGCTTGGCCCGAGGCCGGCCAGCTCTGCCAACTGGCGGGTATCAACGCTACCGCCCAGGTGGTATTGGAGGCCGCTGACTAGCTGGGTGGGGCTGGAGCCGAAATGCCCTGCCAGGAGGGTGGGCTCGACCATGCGCTCGATGCGCTCCAAGAGCGGCCCGTCGTTGGGCAGGCGCCACTGGGCGACAAGGTCATGAATGTCGTTATGCGTCAAAGCAATTCCTCCCTGTATCTTGACGGCAGCAGGAGGGCAGGTGCACTCTCGTCAGCTACCCGTCGAGCGGTAGCGGCGCTCGCCAAATCGCCATATTCGCAGGCAGACGAGCAAAAAGATCACCCCGAACGTGGGCGCCATGTACTGCATGAGACGCGTCGAACCCAGGGGGTCGACCTTGTCCAGGATGGCCAGCGCGGGATAATAGGTCACCGTCGCCAGCGGTATGACATAGGTAAAGAACCGGCGGAACTCGGCCCGGTAGACTGACAGCGGGTATTGGGCGGTCTGCACGCCGCCATAGGTCATGGTGTTGAACACCTCCAGCGACTCGGTGCTCCAAAAGCACATCGTGGCCTGCAGCACAAATAGCCCCGCAAAGAGGCACGCGCCACCAACAACCGTGGCCAGCATGAGCAGGATGCGGCCCACTGTCCAGGTAACGCCCAGCGCCGCGGCGGCCCACAGGAGCACCGCCAATCCCTGCAGGAGCCGGCCAAGGCGTATCAGTTGTACCTCGAGGCCGACCACCTGCAACGCCGTGCTGCGGGGCCGCAGTAGCAGCCGATCGAACTGGCCGGTGCGCACCAGCGGCGAGAACTCGTCGAAACCGCGTGCCACCCCCTCGGCCAGTGCAAAGGCGATGTTGACCATGCCATACAGCAGGGCCACCTCGGGAAGGGTCCAGTCCTGCAGCGAGCCAAAGCGATCGAATAGGATCCAGATGGACAGAAACTCGAGCCCCATGTTAAAGAACAAAGCCACCGTGAGCATGATGAACGAGGCCCGGTACTGCATCTGGCCGCGCACCGAGATCGTGACGTAATGCCAGTACAAGCGAAGACCATCCACCATCTCAGCCAACCTGCACCACGAGGCGCGGGCCGCGGATCGAAATCGTGACATAACGCCCATAGAGCCGGAGCCCGTCTACCATTTCAGCCCCCCTGCACCACGAGCCGGGTGACGCCTCGCGCCAGGATCAGCCGCCCCACCAGGACAAAGATGCCGGTCCACACCAGTTGATGCCCCAGGTTCAGGAGCACTCCAGCGGCCGGCAGGTGCCCGATATAGAGCCGGAAGGGGGTGTCCATGACGCCGCGAAACGGTTGGACAGCGAGCAGCGGCTGGGACCAATCAGGAAAGAGGGGCAGTGGCACAAAGGAGCCGGACAGGAACATGGTCAGGATGCTGAGCAGCCGCCAGATGCCCTCGCCCGAGATGGTCCACATCATGGTGATGGTCATCAGGGTAGAGATGGCGGCGCTGAGGAGCAGGGCCCCCGCCAGGCTAATGCCAAAGGCGGCGGCGGCCCCCAGGTTGGGTGGCAGTTGCAGCCCCAGGAAGAGCCATGCGACCAGATAGAGCGGCACGGCGCGTAATAGGGCGGGGGCAAAGCGCTGGGCGACGGCGCGGGCGTACCAGAGCCAGTAGAGGTCGGTGGGGCGGACCAATTCGTAGGCCACCGAACCATCCCGCATCATGGCCCGCAGATCGGCGTCGAGGCGAAAGGGCAGCAGCAGGAGTAGGGCCTGGGTGAGCCAGAGGTACGAGATGGTCTCGCTCAGGTCCATCGGCTGGGGCGCCGTTGTCGACCGGTAAAAGGCCATGAACACCATGACCCGGATGCCCCCCCAAAAGAACTGGGTGACCAGGCCCGCCAGTGCCGCGGCGCGATACTGGAGCAGCGTCCGGATGCGGGCGCCCAGCACCGCCCAGTAGGGGCTCATGGGGCCGGCTCCTGGTAGATCTGGGCGATGATCTCTTCAATCGGCACGTTCTCCACGTACAGATCGCTGATCCGGTAGCGGGCGGTCACATCCGTGATAAGCTCGGCGGCCGAAATGCGCGCCGGGTCGAACTGCAGGGTGACCTTGGGGCCCTGGCGCGAGATCACCTGGGCATCCACCCCATCGATCCACTGCTCCTCGTCGGCCAGGATCGTCACGAGGCGTCGCTCAGTGGCCGCCTGGGCGCGCAGGGTCTCCAGCGGGCCATCCATCAGGATCTGGCCCCGGTTGATCAAAATCACCCGCGAGCAGAGGGCCTCGATATCATCCATGTCGTGGGTCGTGAGAATGACGGTGATGCCCTGGCGGCGGTTCAGCTTGCGGATCAGGTCGCGCACGGCCAGCTTGGCCACGGCGTCCAGGCCGATGGTGGGCTCGTCGAGGAACAGGATCTGGGGCCGGTGCAGCAGGGCCGCCGCCAGATCGCAGCGCATGCGCTGGCCCAGGCTGAGCTGGCGCACCGGTGTGTCCAGCAGGGGCTCTAGGGTCATGAGGTCCACCAACTCGTCGCGGGTCTCGATGTAGCGCTCTTTCGGCACGCGATAGATCTCGCGCAACAGATCGAACGACTCGATGACGGGCAGGTCCCACCAGAGCTGAGTGCGCTGGCCGAACACGACCCCGATCTGGGCCACATGCTGGACGCGCTCCTGCCAGGGCACCCGACCCATGATGCGGACGTCTCCGCCCGAGGGCACCAGAATGCCCGCCAGTACCTTGACGGTGGTGGACTTGCCCGCGCCGTTGGGCCCGATATAGCCCACCAGTTCGCCCGCCTCGAGTGTAAAAGAGACACCTTCAAGGGCATGCACCTGACGATACCGCCGCCGAATGACGCCTCTGAGGGCGCCCCAGGCGCCGGGATCGCGCTCGGCCACGTCAAATACCTTGGTGAGATTCTCGACAACGATCTGGGGCATGGCACTGACTCACTCTGCTCGAGCCGGCCCAGGATAGGGCGCCATTTGTGGATGAGACGGAGACGACTGATGCGGACTATACAACAGGGCAGCAAGCATACGCCCCATGCCAAAAGGTGTCAAACGCGGGGTGCGTTGGACGCAACGAGAAACAAGCATGGGGCGCCAGTTGGTTCCCGGCGCCCCATGCTTGTTGTGTATGCGATCGCCCTAGGTCAAATAGTCGCGGAGCTTGCGGATGTTGAGGGGATGGCGCAGCTTGC
>SLPC01000197.1 GCA_007132185.1 Anaerolineae bacterium
AGCCTAGCGGACGGTCTGTCGATAGGGTTCCGCCCTATCCATAACCACGGCCTTGATCTGGGCCGTTTCTCCCGCACCACGCAACAGGGCCTCCGCCAGGGCCTTGCGAAACGTACATGTGCTTCGTCTTCGTCGCCCACATACCTCGTCGGCTCCATGTACACTTTCCTGCACCTCGGACAGCGCAAGCGTCGCTTGCGTACCTCCAAGGGCACCCGCTGGCCCTAGAGCGGGAGATGGCACTTGAGCTGCCGATGGTACTGATGCACGTATCTCGTGAGTGTGCCACAGCCAGGACAAAGGCGACTCTTGGTGCGATAGCGCACCGCTATGATCAGAGCGCCTTGCTTCGCTCCTTGTGAGTCTATCCGCAAGGCAGGCATATTCAGAGCAACTGTGATGCAATCCTTCTGTACCCGTCTGCCCTCCCTTCTGTGCAATGCTCACAACCTACATACTAAGGAAACAGACGGGTGTTTGTCTACCCTTTCCTCACCACACTAAACAGTGTAGAGCTCTCTTGGTCGGTCGTTATGCCGGGCTCACGTCGCTGGCGTGTGCATCTCCTAGCATCGCGGACGATGCTTGGCCAGTAGCGAATACTCTATGCGCAGGCAGAGCTGCGCCGCTCACTACTCGCCACCGTGCTGCCCAGATGGTCGTGGTACAGGTAGGTGATGGGACCCGCGCGGCCCTCCCGCTGGGCAACCCGGGTGCTCCCCAGGAAATAGTACTTGGTGGTGACGCCGATCTGCCCATCAAAGGTGAACTGACCTCCACCCGTCGCAATAGGCATGAAATAGGTGTAGGTTGTGGGTGGAATCAGAGGCGGGCCGGACGGGTCGGGCGGATCCGCCGGCACAAAGAGCTCAAAGTGCGGCCCCGAGTATACGGTGATGCCGGCGGGCGTCTCTTTCCAGACGAGATCGCCATCGCCGTTATAGCTGTAGGTGATCGTCTCGATGCCGCTGATCACCTGAGTGAGCAGGTTCTCGGCATCGCAGGTCAGTATCTGTACGATGCCTCTCTTACAATCCACGGGTCGCCATCGGCGAACTCTTGATAAACTTTGTCACCTACATATAGAGCGTATATAATACTCGGATAGTATGGAGCTTGAGGGATTGACGGGGGATCACGATCGCATGACACGCATACTTGTAGTGGATGACGAGCGCTCCATTCTGGAATTGGTAACTGCCTACCTGACCAGGGAGGGCTATGAGGTGCGCACGGCCGAGGATGGTCCGACTGGGCTGAGGGCGGCGCGCACCTTCAAGCCCGATCTCATTGTCCTGGACATTATGCTTCCTGGCATGGATGGGATCGAGTTGCTGCAGGAGCTTCGGCGCGCTTCGGATGTCTACACCATCATGCTTACGGCCAAGTCAGAGGAGGTGGACAAGATCGTGGGTCTCTCGGTAGGCGCCGATGATTACGTGACCAAGCCGTTCAGCCCGCGCGAGCTGGTGGCCCGCATCAAGGCCGCCCTGCGGCGAATCCAGACCGATCAGATAGATCGGGAAAGCGCGCTGCTGGCGTTTCGGTATCTGCGTATGGACCTGGGCAGCCACGAGGTCTGGATGGATGGGGAGCCCGTCGACCTCACCAGCACCGAGTTTGATATTCTCCGCGTGCTGGCGCAGCAGCCTCGCAGGGTGCTCAGCCGCGAACAGATCCTCGAGCAGGTCTGGGGTGGCAGCTTTTACGGCGAAGAGCGCGTGGTGGATGTACACATCGGCCGCATTCGCCAAAAGCTGGGGCGGCCCGAGTTGATCCAGACGGTGCGGGGCGTTGGCTATCGTTTTGAGGATGAGCTATCGTGAGCCTACTACGTGATTTGCGGCGCCATCTCGGCTGGAAACTGTTTCTCACCTATTTTGCGATCATCGCCGTGGCCGGCATCGTGCTTATCACAGCGGCCGAGCTCCACATGCCCCTGGCCTTTGAGCGGCATCTGGCTGCCATGGCCACCGAGATGGGCGATGCTGCCACGTTGGAGCAGGATCTCTTTCGCAACTTTCGCCAGGCGACGATCGAGTCGGTGGGTTTGAGCATCGGCGCAGCCACTGTCCTAGCGCTGGCCCTGAGTGTCTATGTCAGTCGCCGCATCTCGTCGACTGTCCGCCGCGTCATGCTGGCTGCCCGCCGCATCGCTGCCGGCCACTATGACGAGCGAATCCGCATCGACGAGGATCGAGAAGTGGACGAGGTGGGCCAGTTGGCCATCCACTTTAACCAGATGGCCGCGGCGCTGGATCGGATCGAGACGCGGCGCCAGGAGCTGATCGGTAACGTGGCCCACGAGCTGCGCACGCCGCTGACGAGCATCAAGGGCTATATGGAGGGGCTGATCGACGGCGTGCTTCCGGCAGAGCCCGCCACCTTTGAGCGGATTCGCATGGAGACCGATCGACTGCAGCGATTGGTCAGCGATCTCCAGGAGCTCAGCCGCGTCGAGGCGGGTATCGTCCCCCTCGAGTTGCGGCCGGTCTCGATGTCGGCGCTGGTGGCGAACACGGTCGAGCATCTCGAGACGCAGTTCGTCGAAAAGGGCGTCGTCCTCGAGACCCAGGCCGCCCCGAGGCTGCCCAGGGTGCGTGCCGATGAGGATCGCTTGCGCCAGGTGTTGCTCAATCTGGTGGGCAATGCCCTCCAGTATACGCCAGCCGGTGGCCGAGTCATCGTGCGGGCCTGGGCATCGGCAGAGTTCGTCCATGTCGAGGTCAGCGACACCGGGATCGGCATCCTCCCGGAGCACTTGCCACGTCTCTTTGACCGCTTTTATCGCGAGGATCACTCCCGCTCGCGGGCCGGCGGCGGCAGCGGCATCGGGCTGACCATCGCCAGACACCTTGTCGAGGCCCACGGCGGCAAGATAACGGTTCACAGTGCCGGCCTCGGCCAAGGCAGCAGCTTTGCCTTTTCCATCCCCATCGCCTGACCACACAAACGTCCTGCCGTCACAGAAATGAGCGCATCAGAAGATGCGCTCATTTCTTTATCGAATCTTGATCAAGCCGTCATGAGCCCTTTATCTTGGCATGGTAGACTCGTGATCAGAAACGGTAAGAGCCAGTGAGATCGAGATCGAAAGGCCCAAGGAGGCAACATGTTTGAGTGTTTCGTCGGATGGGGCGCCGGGGGCTGGGGTCTGTTCGGAGGCCTCCTCGGCCTCTTGGCATTCTTTGGTCTGCTGGCCGCGCTGTCGGTGGCAGGCGTTCTATTGTACCAAAAGTATAGCAATCGGACCTACGCACATGGCCATGCCGCGTCTGCCAACACGCCCGAACTACGCTATGCGCGGGGCGATCTGAGCCGCGAAGAGTACCTACGCCTCCGAGCGCGCGAAGGACGGAGGATCGAGCCATGATGATGATCGGCATGGCGGTGGTGTGGGTGGTCTTGCTGGCTCTGCTTGTGGCGGGGCTCACGTGGCTCTTTCCGTCAGCGATGAGCAGCAGAGGGCCGTCAGGGCCTGCGCAGGACCCGATGACGATTGCGTCGGCGCGCTATGCGCAGGGCGAGATCACCCGTGAGCAGTTTCAGCTCATGTGTAGGGACCTCGGGGCAGTTGAGCACATGGATGATACACCAACGAGTGAGCCGTCGGGGGAAACGCAAGAGTTGCCCCGCACGGGCGAGCCTTTTGGCAAGGTGTTGGATCGCTAACCATCCTTCTTGATCTGGGGGCCTGGATGGGCCGACCTAGCCGGGCCCCCAGTGCATGCGAAGGGAGTAGGATGACTCATATAGAGACGGCTGAATTTCCGGTTCGAGGGATGACCTGCGCGTCCTGCGTGGCGCATGTGGAACGTGCTTTGCAGGGGGTCGCGGGCGTACAGTCGGTGCATGTGAATCTGGCTACGGAAAAAGCCCGAGTCGCTCTGGATTTCGATCAGAGCAATCTCGATGCTCTGTTCCGTGCCGTGACAGAGAGTGGATATCAGGTAGCGCAGGAGACGACCGTGCTGCCCATCGAGGGCATGACATGCGCTTCTTGCGCCGCCCAGATCGAACGTGCGCTAAAAAAGCTGCCTGGTGTGGCCGAGGCGCGCGTCAACCTGGCCACAGAGA
>SLPC01000011.1 GCA_007132185.1 Anaerolineae bacterium
CGGGCCGCTGGCCCTGGTGCGCGAGGGTGACATGGTGCGCATCGATATCCCGGCGGGCGAGCTGACCCTGCTGGTGGACGACGTCGAGCTGGCGGCACGCCGCGCGGCCTGGCGCCTGCCCGAGAGCACCGCCCTGCCCCGGGGCAGCCTGCTGGAGCGCTACCGGCGCATGGTCGGCCCCGCCAGCCGGGGGTGCGTGATGGAGTAGCGGGGGAAGGCGGAGCGGGGCGGGGACGCGGCGCTACTCCACCATCGCCGCGAAGCAGTCTCGTGAAACAAGCTCACGACAGATCCATCTCCTACTCAGCGAGACACGCGGCCCTGCTTGGAAAGAGAAGACTCTGTGATAGGTGGATGAAGGTGCGGAAGCGATCCTTCTCCTTCCTATAGCTCGCATCCGATGCCATGATTGGGCCGGCCACACCCGTTCGTATGCTGACCCACTCGCGCTCACCTCGAGTAAGGTATGCCATATCTTCGTCGTGCTGCTGCAACACCCAGTCTTGCGCTACGAGAGCCTGAACATACAGCGACAATGCTTCGTCAGGAAGCAAATCGGTCCCTACTGCCACAAGGGCTTGGGCAATATAGCAGGTCTGTTCTCCCCAATGCCGAGGCACTGCTCCCTGAACAATTGCCACGACGTGGAAGCCATCGGGTTGAGGGAGTTGCTCCAGCATGGTCATCAACTGCGCTCTCACTTGCCACAGGCGAATGGGGGCGCAGGCCAGCGCACTGGCGGCCAGGAATGCAGCTACAACAAGGAGACACCATGCCCTCGTCTGACCATTTCGCCCCACTGACGTGTTCATTCCCAGCATCTCCGAAATACGGGCGGTAGCGCTGTGCACCTCGCAGCCCCCGCTGTCACGGCTGCAGACACACTACATACCATGCCCCATTTTTGTGGATCAGGGTCAGCCAATCACCGCTATCCATCTCCTGAAGGACGTTTTCGCCCATGGTGATCGTTTCTCGATACCGTGTGTCGACCCGTAGCATATCGCCATCGTGCGAGACCACATCCCACTCGATGTCCCGAATCTCGTAGCGAATCCCCGTTTCTATAGCAGTGCTCATAGACTGTTCGGCGACGCTTTGTGCCTCCGAGTCGACGGCGCAGACTTCGCCAAAGAGCGCCACGTCTTGGCTGTTGATGGCCTCATAGAGAGCCAAAATCACTGTATCCGGCGTCGAGCGATCCAACGCCTCTACAGCGAGAGTCGCCTCTGCGCGTTCCTCTGCCGTCCCGCTCGGTGCCAGCCGCCAGTAGGGACTCACGCCCCCCTCGACCAGCAACGTTTCCTCCCTTGTCTCGATATTCAGCTTGAAGATGGCATGGTCTTGCACGCTATCATAGCAGAACTTGGGGCTGGGTAACATGCACCGGTGATACACCAGCCAGTGACTGTCAGGAGACCAGGACGCATCTGGAGGCGCTACATCCAGTCGCTTGCCAACCGCGTCTTCGCGCACGAGGTCCATCGGGACCAGCAGATGGTCGTCGCTGCCATCGGGACGCACCAAGCGAAGGCCCTCAGCCGCCGTATAGACCACCCACTGCCCGTCGGGTGAGATGGCGGGACGGTCCAGATAGCTTTCGCTATCCTGCCCCTCGCGCCGGGCCAGAACCACCTCCTCGCCCGTATCGATGTCTAACAGCACGATTTCCATAACAGTGAGACCCGGAGTCGCCACGGGATCGGGTCTCCAGCCGCGCCGATACACCAGCATGGATCCCGATAGCGCTGAGGTGCCTATGCTGGGATGATCTCCCTCCTCGACCACATAGGTATGGATGATCTGGCCCGTATCGAGATCGAACAGGGCTATTCCATCGAGCACGTCATCGATAGCCGCCAACAATATGGTCAGGTTGGGCTGCTCCAGGGGGGCCGCCAAGGCCATCCACTGAGGATACTTGCGCAGTAGGCCGTCCCTGCGAATACCGAGGAACGCACCTCCAAGACGTCCAGAAAAGAACACCATCTGTCCATCCGATGTCCAGAATGGCCGCGGGCTCATGTGGATACTTGTGTGCACGTGCGTAATCGCGACAAAGGTCAAGCCACTGCCGTCGGCATCGATGAACCCGATACGCTTGTCTCGCGCGCGTCGTGATAGCGTCGTCTGAAAGACGATATCCCGATCTGGCAGCGGTTGGTTCGTGACGCGCCGGGGAAGGTTGCAGCCCACGAGAACGAGCAGCCCCAGCAGGAGCACGCCCAGGTACAACGGTAGACGCTTGCTCTGCACCGCTCCTCCTCCCTCCATCCGCCCGCCGCCCCGCCCGTCACACATACGGCCGCAGCGTCTTGAGCCCCAGGGTCAGGCCCTCGTTCCAGCGGTTGCCCATGTAGGTGCGGTCCTCGTGCTCCACCGCCATATCGCCGGTGTAGCCCACCCCATTGAGGGCGGCAAACAGGGCGGGCCAGTCGATCAGACCCAGACCGGGGATCACGAACCGCCACCAGTCGGCGCCGTGGACGCCGGCGCGCTTGAGGCGCTCCCGATCGACGACCCGGCGATCTTGGGTTGGCCGTCAGCCATGGCCTCTCCTCAGAAAAGCCCGTGGCGCCCTATCCCTGGGCCTCCAAGAGCTGTTTCAGGCTGGTCAGATCGTTGTCCCACTGTTGCTGTGCGGGTGGGGCCATCTCTGGATCGGCCAGGCTGAGCACCATAACAAGTCTCGTGCCGCCTGCAAGGGGCCGAAAGAAAAAGATCTGTGGGACCTGAATAGTCCCCGACGTGTGTGTTATCCCAAACTGTCTATTGAGCTCGTAGCTGGTAACGTCGACCGTCACGACCATCGGCCGGCCCTGGCCCTGGGCTGTCGCCTTCCATACTGTCCCCACACCCACAGGCCCTGGAGTGAGCTTTTCCACCTCACCCCCGTGCCACTGGGGCCAGGTCTCGAGATCAGTGACAAACTGAAAAGCGCGCTCTATGGGGCAGTTGATGACAATCTCGTGCTCGTTCTTGGTCATAGCACGTCCCTCCTATCTCTCGGACTCACCGACCAGGGCTGTCGCCTTCCAGATGATAATAGCTACGATCATGACGGCCATCAAGAGGCACAGGCGCATCTTATGCCCTGCGTGCATCATCCGCATGACGTCCTTGATTGTGGGATGTCATGCGGATGGTGCTCAATGCTGTCCCGGACGGCTGGCTACGCCTCGACGACCTCGATCCCCAAAAAGTAACAGGCATCAACCAGCGCCTGACGCTGGTCGCCGTAGATCATGCTGGCATGATGCACAAAGCCATTGCTGCCGATGGTCGTATAGAGCTTGGCCAGATCATCAACCTCGACCCAAGCCCAGGTAAAGCGCGCATCTTCGGGTGTGCCCTCCTCCAGCGCCGTGCCCTTGGCCAGGAGCATCTTGTATTCGTCATCGTACTGCTCCAGACGGGCAAAGGTCACCTCGCCTGCGCGCAGCTTGAAATGGGGCATGCCCCGCTGGTCGAGAAGGATGTCACTCGACGCCATCGAGGGCGGCGCATTGCCGACATGCCAGGCCAAAAAGACGTCGTCTCGCTTGGGGTGCTTGAGGTTCCAGTCGGTCAGGAAAGGCGACTCCTCGCGCAGCGCAGCCTCGTATTGCATCAGCATGGCCAGGCAGCCCATGATATCGACCTCAAAACCCACCATGATGGCCTGATCGGACAGGCGGCCCTGCACATAGGGCGGCACCGAAAAGCCGGCGCCCACGCCCACCAACTGCTTTTCTTCCGCCCAGCGCCTGACGACGACCTCCACCTGGGCGATCTGCGTGAGGCGCTCTGCCGGTATGCCCGACGTATCGGCCTCGGCCTTGATCGCGTTCACCACCGATGCCACATCCGGATCATCCTCGGCCAGGGCGTCCACAGCACCTTGCAGCCTTACCGTCTCCATGGGAATCACGCGGATACCATAGTTGGAGAGGAGATTCTTCTCGTCGATGGAGCAGGTCTCGAAAGCGGCAGGACGCGGCCCAATCTGGCCGATGTAGGCGCCACGAAACGCCCGCACGACGGCGCAGGTGCGCACAAAGCGCTCGACGGCGGCCAC
>SLPC01000107.1 GCA_007132185.1 Anaerolineae bacterium
GAGACGCCGACTCCTACCCCTACGCCGGAGACACCGACCCCCACCCCTACGCCGGTGGACCCACGCGGTGAGGAGGCCATCGTCATTCTGGAGCCTGGGCCAGGCTCACGCGTCGTTAGCCCGGTGACTGTGCGAGGGATCTCTGATCCCACCTTTGAGCAGAACCTGGTCGTGCGGATCCTGTTGGAGGACGGCACAGAGCTGGCCCTCGAGCCAACCACCATCCAGGCCGACCTCGGGGAGCGTGGTCCCTACTCGATCGAGGTGGAGTTTGACGTGGACGTCGAGACACAGGCGTTCATCCAGGTCTATGATATCAGCGCACGCGACGGCGGCATCATACACCTGAACTCGGTCGGGTTGACGCTGGCGCCCGACGGGCCAGAGGACATTGTCGTCACCGAGCCACAGCCTGAACAGATCGCGATCTTTGAGCCGACGAACAACGACACCGTTAGTGGCGGCGTTGCCTTTGTGGAAGGGTTCGCCCTGGCCAGCTTTGAGCAGCACCTTATGGTCGAGGTGTTGGACGAGTGGGGTGATGTGGTGGGCGAGGAGCCGATCACGGTGCAGGCGCCCGATCTGGGCCAGCCGGGCCCCTACAGCGCCGAGGTGGCTTATACCATCACGTCGCCGCAGCCGGGCCGCATCGTGGTGCGCGATCCCAGCGTGGCCTTTCCCGGCGACTCGTACCTGACCAGCGTCGAGGTACAACTGGAGCCGTAGCGATCCGATAGAGGCGCAGCCTGCGTATGAGAGCGTCTGTCAGGCTGCGCCTCTGCTCTGGGCGTGATACGCGGCGCCGATGATGCTGGCTCCATGTGGGCGGTTACCTGTGTGGATAGAGCAATAAGGAGGCGTCAGAGTGAGCCAGAGATCACCGGCTATGCGCCGCCTGAGCGTCGAGGGCACAAGACTGCTCCTTGATGGGCAGTTCTTTTATTGGCAGGGGCTCAGCTTTTTCAATGCCCTCTATAACCCCACGTTCAACGCCAGCGCGGATGCCAGATCACACTGGCTGCGCGTGTTTGACGACAATGGCATCAACGCGCTGCGGGTGTGGTGTCAATGGGAGTTTGAGCCGCCGCGGGACTTTGTCGACACCGACCCAGCACATACCATGTATACGCCCGAGGGCGAGATTCGCACCGCGTCCTTTGCCAGGCTGGAGGCTCTGTTGGAGGCGGTGCGTCCTATTGGGATGGTGGTCGAGATCGTCCTCTTTTCCCACGAGAAGGAGCCCAACCTGCCCGTGCCCGCGCAGGAGCGCGCCGTGCGCGTCATGGCCCAGCGCCTGTTGCCGCACCGTGATCTCCTTCTGCAGATCTGGAACGAGGACTCGACCCAGGTGGCACGCTATTTCGATGCCATCAAGAGCATCGATCCCGATCGCCTGGTGACCAACTCGCCGGGATTTGCCAGTGACCTGGGCGATCCCGCCCAGAACCGCATGCTCGATCTCCTGACGCCGCATACGGCGCGGGGCGATGCCGACAGGTTCTGGGAGGTTGCGGCGCAGCAGGTCGCTGCGCTACTGACCGAGTACGGCAAGCCGGTCATCGACGACGAGCCAGCACGTACGGGGACCATCCAGTTCGGCGGCATTTCCGGCGGCACCGAACCGTGGCAGCATATCGCCCAGATCGAGGCGATGCGCGCCGTGGGAGGCTACCACACCTATCACCACGATATGTTTCAATACGCCTATGGTGCGCCCTCCACGCCGCCCAATGGCCTCCCTGATCCCGACTATAGCCGGTTCCACCGAGAGGTGTTCGACTATTTGCGGGATCATCGCGTATGGGAGCTCGAGCCAGAGGAGTAAGAACCCGTGGACATCATCTCACACAATCGCAAAGCCTGGGATCGACAGGTGCAGCAGGGCAACCCCTGGACGGTGCCCGTGGCCCCGGAGGTGATCGAGACGGCCCGTCGCGGCGTCGTCGAGATGCTCCTCACGCCCACAGTGCCCGTGCCGATGGCGTGGTACCCGCCGCTGGCCGGGGCCGATGTGCTCTGCCTGGCCTCCGGGGGCGGGCAGCAGGGGCCGGTTCTGGCGGCCGCGGGCGCTCGTGTCACGGTGCTGGACAACTCGCCGGCCCAACTCGGCCAGGATCGCCTGGTGGCCGAGTGCGAGGGACTCGAGATCGTCACCGTGCTGGGCGATATGGCCGATCTCTCAGCCCTGGCCGACGAGTCCTTTGACCTGGTGTTTCATCCCGTCTCCAACTGCTTTGCCCCCGACGTGCGGCCCGTCTGGCGCGAGGCGTTCCGGGTGCTGCGGCCGGGGGGCGTGCTGCTGGCGGGGTTCAATAACCCGGCGGTCTATCTGTTCGAGTGGCACGGCGGCGCGACGAATCGGCTGACCGTCCGATATCGGCTGCCCTATGCCGACAGCGAGAGCCTTTCCGAGGAGCAAAGGGCCAAGCTGGCCGCCGAGGGCTCGCCCCTCGAGTTCGGCCACACCCTGGAGGCCCAGATTGGCGGCCAGCTCGAGGCCGGATTCCTGCTCACGGCCTTGTTTGAGGACCCGTGGGTCGACGAGGTGGACACGCCCCTCAGCGCCTATATGCCGGTGTTCATTGCGACGCGGGCGATCAAGCCATAGGGGCTGTACGCTGGCAGGAGGCCCTCATCTAGCGTCCCCCCTTGTGCCCCAATGCTACCGTGATCTCGCTGCGGTTATGGAACAGTTGGCGCGCCCCCCGAATCGTCGCGTGCTGGCCGAGCAGCGCCAGTGCCTCGGATGCGACCTGGGCCATCTGCCCCTCGGGTAGCTTGAGGGTCATCAGCGCCCAGCCATGCGGCGCCAGGCGCTCTATGGCGGCCAGGGTGAGGCGGGCTGAATCGCGCGCATCCATGCGCATATCGTTGAGGATCACGTCGTAACGGGCATCATTGTGCTGCAGATAGTTCTGGGCGAGCTCGCGGGCGTGCTCGATGCCTGGATCATGCGCCAGCCGCGCGTCTAGGTCGGCGGGGTCCACAGCGATCACCCGCAGGCCATGCTGACGCAGGACGCGGGTCCAGCCGCCGGGCGCAGCGCCCAGATCCAGGGCGAGCCCCTCGCCGGGAAACGTCAGGTCGAACAGCTCGACGGCCTCCAGCAGCTTGAACTCGGCCCGGCTGATCTGCTCCTTTTCCCGGCGAAAGCGTCGCTCACCACCGGCCCAGGCGCTCAGGTTGTCCCGCGTGCGAGAGACGCCCAGGTAGCCGTGGCCCTCGACCAGCACCGCCGAGAGCACCTGTTGGGGGTTGCGCACATCCAGGGGCAGGCCGTGCGGCGCAATCTCTTGCGCCGCGATCTCCTCTGAAAGGCGCGTGTTGACGTCGTAGCGCCCGAACGACCAATCCTCGCCCAGCAGCCGCGTCTGCACGGAAAAGCTCTGGCCTGCGCGCAGGTGCGGCAGGAGCGACAGGGCGGCATGGGCCAGCCGCTCTGGCTCAAAGATGTGCTTCTGCACAGGCACATGCACCTGTACGGGGCAAATGTGACGGCAGAAGACGGGCGGATGCCTGCGCATCTGGTGGGTCAGGGCGCCCCAGCTCATGCTAAGAGCCAGCCTGCCGATACCCGGCGCCAGCCACTCGATCAGTTCGGCGTAGGGGTCCAGCGATTGCAGCTCGCTCAGGGCGATCTGGGCGGCGTCGGCGTCGGCGGTAAAGATCAACTGGCGGTCGATTGATGTCGCCTGGCTATCGTGCATGGCTGGGGCTCCCCTCGGTTGGCAACGGGCGAATAAATGGCGCGCTGGCTCATTGTACCCCATCAGGCCGCGAGCGCCAGAGTCTGTAACTTGCGCCCTTGACGCGGCTGCAGCATCGGGCTAGAGTAGCGGCGATGTATCACCAGTTGGAGGAAGAGCCATGGTCAAGATCGTATTTCTAGGTGCCGGGAGCACCATCTTTGCCAAGAACGTCCTGGGTGACGCGCTGCATGTACCGGCCCTGCGCGACGCCGAGATCGCCCTGCTGGATATCGACCCGGATCGCTTGCACGTGTCTCAGGTGATGGTCGAGAACATGGCCCGCACACTGGGGGCTGGTGCCACCGTCAAGTCTTATCTGGCAGAGGATGCGGAAGAGGCCTTTCGCGATAGCGACTATTTTGTGAACGCCATTCAGGTGGGTGGCTATGAGCCTGCCACCGTCATCGATTTCGAGATTCCGAAAAAGTACGGTTTGCGCCAGACCATCGGCGATACCCTGGGCATCGGCGGCATCTTTCGCGCCCTGCGCACCATCCCCGTGATGCTGGACTATTGCGAGACCATGGAACGGGTAGCACCCGACGCCCTGTTGCTCAATTACAGCAACCCCATGGCGATGCTGACCGGCGCGATCCTGCGGGCGACCGATGTGCGCACCGTGGGGCTGTGCCATAGCGTGCAAGTAGCTGCCCCTCACCTCTGCCGCGAGCTGGACCTGCCCGATGACGACCTGCAGTGGCGTGTGGCTGGCATCAACCACCAAGGCTGGCTGCTCGAGATCACCCGCCATGACGAGGACCTGTACCCCGAGATCAAGCGCCGCGCCGAGCTGCCCGAGTACAAATCCCGCGATGCAGTGCGGTTCGAGCAGATGAAGTGGTTCGGGTACTATGTGACCGAGTCCAGCGAGCATGCGGCCGAGTATGTGCCCTGGTTCATCCGCAAGGACGCCCCCGAGCTGATCGAGCGGTTCCATATCCCGCTGGACGAGTACCCGCGGCGTTGCGTCCGCCAGATCGAGCGCTGGGAGAGCATGCGCGAGGAACTCTTGGCGGATACGTCCATCCACCACGAGCGCGGCCACGAGTATGCCTCGTACATTCTGGAGGCCATCGAGACGGGCGAGCCCTTTACCTTTGGCGGCAACGTGCTCAACACAGGCCTGATCACCAATCTGCCAGACAATGCCACGGTCGAGGTGATGTGCGTGGCGGATCGCAGCGGCATCACGCCCACTTACGTGGGTGACCTGCCGCCCCAGTGCGCTGCCCTGAACCGCACCAACATCAATGTGCAGGATCTCACCATCGAGGCGGCGCTGACCGGGAAAAAGGACGCCATCTATCAGGCGGCGTTACTCGATCCCCATACCGCAGCCGAGTTGACCATCGACCAGATCGTGGCCCTGTGTGATGAGCTGATCGAGGCCCACGGCGATTATCTGCCCAGCTACAGCTAGCAATAGCTGCATACACAACAGTCCCACGGGATCTACCGTGGGACTGTTTGCATTCTGGCGGATGGCGGCCAGCTACAGCCTGCTGAGAATTTCGCTCCGCTTGGCGTTGAACTCTTCCTGGGTGATCAGGCCATTGTCCAGCAGCTCTTGCAGCGTCTTGAGCGCTGACATGGGATCGGCAGCCCCAGGGGCGGCCTGCTGGGCTCCCCCGGCGGGCGCTGATGGCTGAGAGGGAGCCGCAAAGGAATCGGCCATGGCGCGGGCCGCGGCCATGCCTGCCCCCAGGCCCAGGCCGATCTGGGCCGTGCCGGCGGCTGCACCCCCGCCTTCGGCCAGTGCTGCGTCGCCCACGGCGCGGGCCGTGCGGAACTTCATATAGCGATCCATGTCGCCGAGGGCCCCCATCGAGGCGGCCTCGTCGATGGCGGCACTGGTCTCTTCGGTGGGGCTAATGGAGAGCAGATAGAGCTGCTTGAGGCCCAGGCCGATGGCGGCGAAATCATCGCGCAGGCGCACCCGCGCCGCCGCTGAAAGCTCCTCGAACATCGAGGGCAGGTCCAGGATCGATTTCATATGCTGGCCGAGCAGATCGGTCAGCCGGTTGATGATCATGCTGCGCAAATAGTTGGAGACATCCTCGGTGCTGTAATAGCCACGCGCCCCCACCAGTTGACCCACAAAGAGCTGGGGATCGGCCACGGCCATGTTGTACGTGCCGTGGGCCCGAACCCGGACCATGCGCAGCGTCTCATCGCGCAGGGTGATCGGCTCGGGCGTGCCCCAGCGCATGTCGATAAAGTCGCGAGTGTTGACGAAATAGACCTCGGCGGTAAAGGGGGTGTTGCCGCTAAAGACGCGGGATACAAGCCCCACGAGGAGGGGGATATTGGCGGTGGTGATAGTGTGCCGCCCTGGGCCGAACGAATCCAGCGCCTTGCCGTCCCGGAAAAAGACGGCCATCTGGCCCTCGCGCACAATCACCTGAGAGCCGATGCGAAAATCGCCCGATCCACTCTGAGGCACACGCCGCACCAGTTCACGCGGGCCCATGTCGGGTGCTTGAACGACATCCAGGATCCTTGCCATTCGTGTAACTCCTTTATCTCAGCTCGCGTTGTCGGATACGCATGCGCGCAAGCGCATGAGCGCCAGGGCGCGTTAGCGCAAAATCACCTCTTGGCGCTCACCAAAGATGCGATGCAGCTGCTCCAGCTCGCCAATCAGCTTGTTGGCCGCGTCGCGTGTAGGATGCCCGTTGTTCACTTGGTCCGTCAGCTCGTCTAGGATCGTCGAGATGCTCTCCACGCCAGACAGCATATTCTGATCGAACTCGTAGAGCCTGTCCAGCACATCTTCATCTACCTTGAGAGCGTCAAAGACGCCGGCATAGCCATAGCTGGCCGTGCGGAGCCGATCGATCAGAAGCTGCAGCTTGGATACGGCGCGCTCCAGCACCATCATGGCGGTCAGATCGCCACCCGTGGTAAGCTGATATTGCAGGCGGTTCAGCCGGTCAATCTGTTCCTGATACTGGCGCGCCACGTGCAGCCGAAGCAGCTTGTCGGCCTCACGGCGCTGCTCCTTTTGCTTGTAGCCCCGGTAACCGGGAATCCTACCGACCAGTTGCTCGAACCTGTTCTGCGACGACTGGATCTTTTCAGTCAGGTCACCCAACATGGCACCACTCCTCATCTCGAATGCGGGAGCCGTATGATCCCAGACATTATGTGTTAGTTGCTCCAACGTTGCCAGGCTCATTGTAGTCGATGTAAAGGGGTTTGTAAACGCGGAAAAAGTCGGTTCATTGATTCGGAGCATAGTGTAGAAGGTGGCAGGAGGTGGACCCGGCATGGGTGGCATGGCGCCTTGCCCAACGTATTGGCGTGTTGCACAGTTGGCGGGGTGTGCTATACTGGCCGCGGCCTTGGAGAGCAAGCTCTCTGCCCGGGGCACGACCTGGGCCAGCTCCTATCGGGGAGCGTCACGCGTCACGCGTGACGCATTGATGCGTTGATGCCTTGATGCGCACTGTCGCTCGTACGCATTTTTGTTGAGTTGACACTGTCACATGATGTGGTTATAATGCAGCCAGAATTAGTCGATTGCTACCACCTCAATGAGAAGCGTCTCCGGACGCGTTTGGCTCCTTTTTCTGTATCCATCACTTTCCTCAGACAGGTCCTTGCTCTCAATGAGCATACGGTCATGTCGTATTAGTACTCTTACATACGCCCTTCTGTGAAGGCTCGCGTACCGTAACCAGTTCCCCAATGGAGTGTATCTAGCGTGAACATCGTTGAATACGAAACGATGACCCTGTCCGAATTGCGCGACATGGCCCGCAGCCGAGATATTTCGGGTTATAGTCGTTTGAAGAAGCAGGATCTGATCCTGCGTCTCTTGCGCTCCCAGGCCGAAGAGCGAGGCTTGCTCTTTGGTGGCGGAGTGCTCGAGATTGTCCAAGATGGCATTGGCTTTTTGCGGAGTGACCACCTGTTGCCGGGTCCTGAGGATGTCTATGTGTCCCAGTCCCAGATCCGGCGCTTTGGGCTCCGCACGGGCGACATGGTCGTCGGTCAGCTACGCCAGCCCAAAGACTCGGAAAAGTACTTTTCCTTGCTGCGCGTCGAGGCCATTAATGGGCTCGATCCAGAGCAGGCCAAGAACCGGCCCTTTTTTGAGCGGCAGACGCCCATCTTCCCGTACGAGCCTTTCAAGCTCGAGACGGAGCGGAATATCTATGCGACACGGCTGATGGATATGCTGGCCCCGATCGGCCGCGGCCAGCGTGGCCTCATCGTGTCACCTCCCAAAGCAGGCAAGACCACGATCCTCAAGCAGATTGCCAACGGCATCTCCAGCAACTATGATGACGTGCACCTCATGGTGGTTCTGATCGGCGAGCGACCGGAAGAGGTGACCGACATGGATCGCTCCGTCGAGGGTGAAGTCGTCAGCTCTACCTTTGACGAGCCTGTGCAGAATCATGTCAAGGTGGCCGAAGTAGCCTTGGCGCGAGCCAAGCGCCTGGTTGAGGTCAAGCGTGACGTGGTGATCCTGCTGGATAGCGTCACACGCCTAGCACGTGCTTACAACTTGATTGTTCCCCCAAGTGGTCGTACACTGTCTGGCGGACTGGACCCTGCCGCTGTGCAGCCACCCAAGAGTATCTTTGGCGCGGCCCGCAAGATCGAAGAGGGGGGCAGCCTGACCATCATCGCAACATGTCTCGTGGATACCGGCAGCCGTATGGACGATATCATTTATGAAGAGTTCAAGGGCACCGGGAATATGGAGCTCCACTTGAATCGCAAACTCTCGGAGCGTCGTATCTTCCCGTCAATCGATATAGAAAGGTCGGGTACTCGCCGCGAGGAGCTATTGCTTACTCCTGATACACTGAGCCGAGTATGGCTCTTGCGTCGGATGATCGACACCATCGGGAGTTTCGAGTCGGTCGAGCTGATCTTGGATCGTCTGAGCAAGACCAGGTCGAACGAAGAGTTCCTCAAGACTCTCAACAAGGACATGTAGTACATGCAAGGTTCGCGAGCTCTGGCACGCGTTACCAAGGATTACTCAACAAACGCATCATCTCCCCGTTCGGTCTCGTGGTCATTGCCGTGGCGCGATCTACCCATTCTATCGCGTTACGCCGGGCATCTGATCCTCGGTCTGATGCTCATCTTCTTGGCCTATGGCGTAAGGCCTGTTCGGCTGAACGCTCCGTCCATCAGTTCCCTGTTTGGACGTGAGAGCGCCGTGCCTGTCAGCGAGCTAGCTACGGCGCCAACCTACGCCTATGCCCAACCGGTCAATAGCGCGCGCTATCTGGAGCCGGGCACCATCCCATTCACCATTCGTACCTGGGGCGAGACCATCCCCATGCTGGAGGAGCCTCGCCGCATGGCGCGCACCTCGGTGACGGTGTACACGGTGCAACCGGGGGATACCACATTAGGCATCGCGCAGCGCTTTGGTCTCAGGGGCACCTCGCTCCTCTATGCCAACGAGTCGTTGGCTGACCAGCCTGACCTGCTCAGGATTGGGCAGGAGCTCAATATCCTACCAGTGGATGGCGCCCTGCACACTGTGGCTGCGGGAGAATCGTTATCAGCCATCGCCTCCCGATACAAGGTCGATGCGGAGGCGATCACGGCGTACCCAGGGAACAGTATGTCGCAGCCCTACCAGTTGACCGCGGGCCAGCATCTGATCATTCCGGGAGGGGTCAGGCCCTTTGTGCCGCGACCAGTGACCACCTACCAGGCTGCGGCGCCTGCCGCACGAACGACAACCACCACCACTACCCAGGGTGGTGCAACGGGCACTGGCCAGATGGTGTGGCCTATGAGCGGCCGCATCACACAGAGGTATTGGGAGGGACATCGAGCCATTGATATTGCCGCGCCGCGAGGCACACCGATTCTGGCAGCGGATGGTGGTACCGTCGTGGCTGCGCACACTGCCAGGGGCTATGGCCGCATGGTGGTGATCGATCATGGCAACGGTTTGCAGACGCTCTATGCACATATGGATGCTTACTATGTGCAGGTTGGGCAATCGGTGGCCAGAGGAGCCATGATTGGCCGGTGTGGCAGCACGGGTAACTCGACCGGGCCCCACCTGCACTTTGAGGTGCGCCGGGGTGGGTCGCTATTGAACCCGATGGGATTCCTGCCCTAGTTGCGTTGTTTGGAGATAGCCAGAGGCGCCGCTCTATGAGCGGCGCCCTTTTTTTGTGCAGCCCTCGGTGCTAGGGCTCTGATGAACCCGATGCGTCCACATCAGGGGTCGGTGTGACGACCGTTGGCGTGGGCTCGGGCGGCAAAGGCGAGGGCTCTGGCGTTGCGGTGGCTGTGGGCACGGGCATAGGCGTATAGGTTGCCGTGGGCATCGCCGTGGGTGTCAATGTCACTGTCGGCGTTAGTATCACCGTCACCGTGGGCGTCGCCATCGTGGGCGTAAGCGTAGCAGTCGGCGTCGGCGTCATCGTAGGCTCGAGAGTTGGCGTGCTGGGCGTCGGCGTCTCTAGCGCGGGCGTTGGCGTCATGGTAGGGCTGGGCGTTGGCTGCGATGAAACCTCGATCTGTACATGGGTACGGGCCTCAAAGCGGTGGCCGTGACGATCCATGACCACCAGGCGGAGCGTGTAGGCGCCTGGCGAAAGCTGGCGTGTATCCCAGCGGGCGATGACCCCGTCACGCACGGGCGAGTGTACATCTTCCGTCATGCGTTGCCACTCTGTGGGATTGGGTCCATGCCCATATTCGACATAATAATGCGAGAACTCGGCCACTTCAGTGCTGCCGGTCACCAGCAGAATCGTAGGCTCGCTATGAGACGCGGTGCGGATGCTGATGTTCGAGGGCTGGGTATGCATGGTGCAGCTCTCCCGCGGGGGCGTGGTCATCCCCTGCTGCTGCGCCCAATGGTCCCACTCGGGTCCATAGTCGTGAAAGAAGCGATACTCTACCAGGGCGTCGGGGCAGTTCTCTGTGGCCAGCAACCCGCTCACTGTGCAGATAGCGACATGCCGGTGTACGTTGCACTCTTCCGGCTGCTGCTCCTCCAGAAAGAGCGATCTGACCGCCGGGGGGCAGAACTCGGTATGGCGCTGGCCCGAGATGGGGCATACATCGATCTCTACCAGGCCGGAGGGGCGTTCAAAGCCCGTGTTGGGCTGCCCTGCCAACGCCTGCTCCATGAATGCCTTCCAGATAGGAGCTGCGCCCCGTGAGCCCGTCAGCCGGCTTGTAGGCGTATTATCATTGTTCCCCACCCAGACGCCTGTCACAAAGCGTGGCGTATAGCCAATGGTCCACCCATCGCGAAAGTCATTGGTGGTGCCGGTTTTGACTGCAGAGGCGAACGATGTTCTCAGGGAGCTATCGGCGCCAAAGGCCCGGCTACGCGCGTCATTGTCCGAGAGGATGTTGCTCATGAGATAGGCGTGGCGCGCATCCATGACCCGCGCAAGAGAAGGCTCCCGAGGCCCCATCACAACGTTACCGACATTGTCATGGATGAACAGGATGTGACGTGGATCCACCCGGTAGCCGCCATTGGCAAAGGCGCCAAAGGCAGATGTCATCTCCAGCAAGGTAACCTCGCCCCCGCCCAGGGTCAGCGAGAGCCCATAGTCGGGGCGGGTGAGTGAATGAATGCCCAGGCGCTGAGCCATGTCGAGCAACGCGGATAGGCCGATCTGATTCAGGGTCGATACGGCAGGAATGTTGCGGGAAGACGCCAGCGCAAGGCGCAGGGAGATCGGCCCCCAGTGCTGCTCGTCATAATTGCGTGGCACATAGGGCGGGTTGGCCCCATCGGGGAAGGATTGCTCGAGATCCATGAGCATCGTCGAGGGTGACCAGCCCCGCTCAAAGGCGGCCAGATAGGTCAGCGCCTTGATGGTAGAGCCGGGCTGGCGCATGCGTACCGACACATTGACCTGCCCATCGATGCTGGCATCGTGGAAATCCACGCTGCCCACCATGGCGAGGATCTCGCCGGTATGGGGATCCATGGCAACCAACGCGGCGTTGTTGGCGTCCCGCTCGCGCAGGGCGGCGCTCTGTTCCTGCACGATGCGTTGCGCCATGCGTTGCAGGTCCAAGTCTAGTGTGGTGTACACATGAAAGCCACTGCGATAGAGGGCCTCGGGGCCATACTCGGCCTCTAACTGGGCGCGCACATAGTCCACCCAGTGGGGCGCCTCGCTATAGCCGCCGGTAGGCCGGGGTCGTAGCGTCAGGGGGGCATCCACCGCCTCGTCAAACTGGGCCTGGGTGATGCGCCCATGGAGCCGCATTAGGCGCAGTACCGTCGTGCGGCGTGCCAGGGCCGCCTCCGCATTGAGATAGGGGTCATAGAAGGCAGGCGCCTGCAGCAAGCCCGCCAGCAGAGCAGCCTCGGGCAGCGTCAGATCGGCGGGTTCCTTGCCAAAATAGGTGTCCGCCGCAGCACCGATGCCATAGGCCAGGTTGCCAAAGTAGACGTCGTTCAGATAGACGGCCAGGATCTCTTCCTTGGAGTAACGGCGCGTGATCTCGGCGGCCAGGATAGCCTCTTTGATCTTGCGCTGCACTGTCTGCTCCGGGCTCAGGAAGGTATTCTTGACCAATTGTTGGGTAATAGTGCTGGCACCGCTGACGATCTCGCCCTGGCGCAGGTTGTCGTGCAAGGCCCGGGCGATGGAGAACGGGTTCACGCCGGGGTTCGAAAAGAATGTCGCATCCTCTGTGGCGATGACGGCATCCAGGAGCACGGGCGGCAGCTCGTCATAGGCGATGACGGTGCGGCGCCCCCCGTGGGGATCGATGATCTCGTACAGCAGCCGGCCATGGCGATCATAGAGGCGCGTGGTCTGAAAAGGTGCTCGCCGATCGTACATCTCCTGGGGGGAGGGCAGGTCACGGGCCAAGTAGGCGTACACGCCCAAGCTGCCCGCCACCGCTACCAAGGCCAAGAGCACGAGCGAGACCAGTCCTAGGACGACACCCCGCCCCAGGATCGAGTACCATTTATCGGGGGTCGGCGGTGGTGAGGGTTCGGGGGTGGGCGCAGAATTGTGCATACCGCTGTCCCGGCGATAGGTCGAGTTGCCTCGATATGTAGACCTTTTTCGGAAACGATTCCTTCGCATTAGCTAGTCCTCGCGCCAAGGGCCTGACGCAGTTCAGGGTAAGGGCGAATGGATCGGTTCTGGAGTGCCCAGATACCGGTGGCAAAACGCTGAATAAAGTAACGATCGTGTACCACGGCCAGCACGGTGCCATCGAAATCGGCCAAAGCATCCTCGAAACGCTCCCTGGATGCGATATCCAGGTGATTAATGGGTTCGTCGAGCAGCAGCAGGTTGCATCCCTGGAGCACCAGCAGCCCCAGGGCAAGACGCGCCCGCTCGCCATAGCTCAGATCGCCCACCGGCGTAAAGACATCGTCTCCACTGAACAGGTAATAGTGCAAAAAGCGACGGGCGTCGGTCTCTGACAGACTGGCGGTCTGCTGTACCGTCTCCAAGGCGTTGCGGTCGGACGCAAGCGTCTCTTGCTCTTGGGCCAGATAGCCGATCTTGACATTGCTGCCGACGCGGACCTGGCCGGCGGTGGCGCCTTGGTCGCACATGATCAGGCGAAAAAGCGTAGTCTTGCCGGTGCCGTTGGGTCCTACCAGGGCGATGCGTTCGCCCCGGCGCAGCACCAGGTTCACATCGCTGAAAAGACAGAGGTCGCCAAAGGTCTTGGTCAGGCCTTCGAAGACCAGCACATCCTGCCCGCTGGGCGGGGTGTCGACGAACTCAAGTTTCATCTCCCAACTCTGTTTGGGCTTGTCCAGGAGATCCTCCGATTCCAGCATGCGCTCCAGGCGCCGCTGGCGCGTGACGCCCTGGCGGGCGATCTTTTTAGCTTGCTTGCGATAGTGGAAATCGATGGTCTCGTGCTCTATGCGGCTGGCCTGGCCCTTCCAGCCCTCGATAGCGCCCTGCAGGCGGGCGATGCGCCCCTGCTGGTCGGCGTATTCCTGGGCATGCTTTTCGCGCTCGCGGCGCTTGGCCTCGGCAAAAGTCGCATAGTTACCCGGATAGGCACTCACAGTGTGTGATTCGGTACTCATCTCCAGCACAGTCTGAATAGTGTTGTCCAAAAAGGTGCGGTCGTGAGAGACAATCAGCAGCGCACCGCGATAGTTGGACAGATACTCCTCCAGCCATTCCAGCGCCTCGATGTCGAGATGGTTCGTCGGCTCGTCCAACAGCAGGATGCCCGGGTCTTGAAGCAGAATGCGCGCCAAGCCCAGGCGCGTCTTTTGGCCGCCGCTCAGGATTGCGACGGACGTGTCCAACTCTACACCTGATAACCCCAAACCGGCCAGAATGGTGTCGATCTGGTGCTCGGGCATGACTGCTGCAGCGGTGGCGAGGCGATCCAGGGCATGCGCGTAGGCCTGCTCAATGGCATCTAGCTCTTTAGCATTGGCCTCGCTCATAGCCTGGGTCAGTTTCTCCACCTGACGCAGCCAATAGCGCTCATCCAGCGATTCGTCATATAGGATGTCGCCCACGGTGCTATCCTGCTCCAGCGCAAGGCCCTGAGGCAGATAGCCGATCTTGTTGTCAGGGACGCTCAAGCGTACGCTGCCCCGGTCGGGCTGCTCCTGCCCCACCAGAATGCGCAGCAGCGTCGTTTTGCCACAGCCGTTAGGGCCCACAAGCCCCACGCGCTCTCCGGCATTGATCACGAAATTGACCTGCTCAAAGAGCAGAGTATCTCCATATCGTTTACTGAGATCATATACCTGTAACATGCGGTCCTCTTCCCTGCGCCATCGGCGCCTCGACCGGCCGCGCTCAAGATCTGGTCGTATCTACTTGCATCTCGAGTCGCAGATAGGGAGCCAACTGGCGCTCTAGCTCCCGCGGATGGACGAACCAGATCACATGCATGCCCAGCGCGGCGGCGGCGGTCACGTTCTCGGCCCGATCGTCGATAAAGACCACCTCGCGGGCCTCCATCTCAAGGCGCTCCAGCAGCAGTTGATAGATCTCGGGCGACGGCTTGGCGATGCCGCACCGGGCCGAGTTGATAATCGGGTCAAAGCGATCGGCGATACCGTGGATGTGGGTCAACTGGTGCTCCAGGGCATCGGTAGCATTGCTGAGCATGGCCACGCGAAAGCGATCGCGGGCCCGATCCACCAGGGCCAGCACTCTGGGATCCACGCCCCAGCTCTGCCACAGGTCACTGGCGAGCTGCTCGATTTCGCAGGGCGACAGGGTCAGCTCCCCGCCCACCTCGGTCCAGAACTCGGCTTCGGAAAGCTGGCCCAGCTCGGCTTGGGCCCACAGCGGGCCAAACCAGAGACGTTCCTTGAGCTCACCGGGCTCCAGGCCTAGACGGTCTTCCCAACGCGCATAGTGGATGTCATCATGATCGCGCAGCACCACGCCTCCACAATCGAACACCATTGCCTTGATCGGCATATTCTAACTCCTTGACGGCAGCATACTTTTGATGAATCACGAATGTGCGGCAGGGCACGCGCGCGGGTAGTCGTCGCAGGTGTCACGAACTCGAGGCGCAGGCGACCGGGCGCCCTGCCCGACAAGCATCTCAGTTATCGCCTGTCTGTATTCCAGTAACCAACATAGCCCCTCCAGGTTGCGCCTGATGAGCTCCATACGATAGCTCGAGGTAGTCCTGAGAATGCCCAGGTTGCCCATAAAGAGCCGCAGTCTGAATGCAATCAGCATATACAGAGTCAGGCCAAGCTCCTCATCCGTCATGGGGGCGACCTGACGGTACGATCTCACGATATTGTGTGCGATCTGCGCATCGATGTTTCTCCCGGTATGCGGTTCTCCGGCTGTGTAACCCAGCAACATGGCCAGGTCATAGATCCGCAGGTCGCGGACGCACGAGTCGAAATCAAACAGGACCAGGCCGTTCTCAGCGGCCCCAATGTTCCTGGGGATAAAGTCGCCATGGTTCACGATCACCGAGCAGTCGCGATACAGATCCTGGCGAAAACCATCTTCCAGTAGCTCGATGAGAGCATGTATGCATGATGCGTTCTGCCTCACATATGCATGGGTCTCGTCGATCGGCTCTAGCGTGTCAACCCATGTCAGGAGCTCGTCCAGGGTCCCAATGTCCACCTGGTTCTCGTGGAACCACGCTCTCAGCTGGCCAGCGTATCCCCAGCCCGGCCTCTGCTGGCGGACCGGGTAGTTCTCCATGACGGTATGATACCTGCCGAGCAGTTCAGCCTCCCGAATGCCCATGACGGGGCGTGCAGGTCGGTAGGGCTGCGTCTCGATGTACGGGAACAGAGCGTACAGGTTGCCGTCCAACTCGGTGATCGTTTCACCGGCTCTGTTCTCCATGGGCGGAACGCATGGGATCTCGTTCTCAAAGGCATAGCGCAGCACGTCGTGCTCATACTGGACAGTCTCTTTTGTGCAGATGATCCGATTCCACAAAGACTCTTGTGGCTTGGTATAGTACCGCAAAAAGAACGTGCCACTAGCACTCTCGATGACCAAGCTCTTGTTCGTTGAGCCTTGTTCGATTGGGTTGATGCGCGCTGGCGTGATCCCGTATCGCGCGATAACCTGATTCACCTTCATGCGATTACTCTCAGCAGGTACGGTCTATGCCACGTCACCACAGTAAGGGCGACAGCCCAATGGCCCGCAAAAAAAGACGAGCCGTGGCAAGTTTCCACGGCTCTGGCGCATATAGATAGCACCGTGGACGTGTGCCACGGCAGCCCTTGTCAGATAGCAGACCCTTGTAGACGCAGCACCGTCACGAGCCGTAGCGGCAGATCGTGTCGGTGATCATCTATTGTCCTCCTTCAATCGTCTGATGCGGACCCATTATAGGGTGTGGGCGAGTGCATGTCAAAAAAGCGCTAGCCTTCACCGGACACCAGTGCAGGCCTAGCGCTCATCATAACGAATGGTAGGCCGAGCCTCGTGGGCATTCTATAGCGGCGATGGGGGAATGGCCAGGGAGGCCCGCATCTGGTCTATGACGGTGTTCGGCCCTGTTGCGCGACGACCGGGTGACATGCTCCCTTTCGCAGAACTCGGCTACCCCCCCCGTCATGAGCCCGAGCCTGGAACGAGAGCATGTCACCCGGCGCGCCTCAGGCGCCGCAGGTCCCCTTGGTCGCATAACTTGCCTGTGTCCAAGCCCTGGGGCGGATCTGGTTTGAAAACTGCAACGGCGCCCAAAAGCAGGGCCTCGATCCACCTGCGGCTGACCTGCATCATATCTATACCCATTATAGGGTGACAGAGACAAGATCTGGGCTGGACAACCTCAAAGTTCCATAAGTATCGGATTTGCGTAGCGTAAAGGCTTGGTTACGGGCTATTGATCCGTGCCACTGGCTGTGGGGACGTCGTGCTCGGCAGCGCGGGTGTTACCAACCATCTTGCAGGAGGCAAGGGCGCGCGATTGTACACCGCGATAGTAGTCATCTGAAAAAATGCTTGACGTACGTAATTGACTGTTGTATCATGACGGAGAGCATAGACTGCCGACTGAGTATGGTTGCTCACCATCCGTGAAGGCTAGCTAAAGGGTGAGTAAAGAGATCGTAAATCGCGATCGGGAGTGAACATTATCTTAGCATCTACTTCTATTGTGCGGCAAAGTCCCAACATTGTTTCTCGTAACATCGCCGGCGAGGTCATCCTCGTGCCGATTGCACGTAACGCCGACGAACTCGAGAGCATCTATACGCTCAATGAGACGGCCTCCACCATCTGGGATGCCCTGGATGGCCAGCGTACTCTGACCGATCTGGTGAACCTGATGGTGGCCGAGTATGAGGTGACCGATGACGTGGCGTTTGAGGATGTCGTTGAGCTGGTTGAGCAGCTTGCCCAGGTCAAGGCCGTGGAAATCGTCACGTCATGAGCTGCCCTCATGTTCCGGAGATCAAGTACAGTGCCTTTGGCCAGCGCCTCAAGGAAAAGGCTGCCAGCCAGCGCCAGCTTCTGTGGGCCTCGCTTGAACTGACCTTTCGCTGCAATATGCTCTGTAGACACTGCTATATCCAATGTGATCAGGAGAGCTGGGTTGACGAGCCAGAACTGACGACCGATGGCTGGCGGAGGATTTTGGATCAACTGGCCGATGCAGGTGTGCTCTGGTTGCTGCTAACCGGTGGTGAGCCGCTGCTTCGTCCTGATTTTGCCGAGATATATATGCATGCCAAACGCAGAGGCATGCTCATCACGCTCTTTACCAATGGCACCTTGGTGACCCATGAGATCGCCGATCTACTGGCCGCCTATCCGCCCTTTGCCGTCGAAGTATCGCTCTATGGGCGCACTGCCGAGGTCTATGAGCAGATCACCACTGTACCTGGCTCGTATGAACGCTGTATGGAGGGCATTGCCCGGCTGGCTGCCCGTCCCATACTGTTGCGGCTCAAATCGCCTTTGATGACTCTCAACCAGCACGAGTTGTGGGATATCAAGGCCTATGCCGAGTCGCTGGATGTGCCTTTTCACTTTGATCCGCTGCTCAACGCTGGTATGGCGGGTGGCGTCGAACCAACGTCGCTACGCCTGTCGCCCAAAGAGGTGGTGGCCTGGCAGTTGGCCGATGACAAGGCTCGGGAAAGCTTCTGTCGGTCGTATGAGCAGCGGGCCGGCGTACAGTTTGACCGCGAACAGCTCTATGTTTGCGGTGCAGGGTTGCGCTCGGTGCATGTGGATCCGGCAGGCCGCCTCAGCATCTGCATGATGGTCCGTGAGCCATTCTATGACCTGCAGCGAGGGTCTTTGGCCGAGGGATGGGATCTCTTTGTCCCTACGGTACGACGTGCGACTATGCACCATGAAGCTGATTGCTATACTTGTGAACTGCGAATGACTTGCGAAAACTGTCCTGCATACGCTATAATGGAAACAGGCGACCCATGTGGTGTCGTGCCGTATTTATGTGAGATAGCTCACCATCGTGCGGCAGTCATGGAACGTATGACTCGATCCGCTGAATAATGGGTCTGGATGCTATAGGAGAAAAGAATGAACGAAACGAAAAAGAAATACATCAAGCCAACCATCGAGGGCGTATACCTCTTACCGGATGAGGCTGTGCTGGGCCATTGCAAGACGATTGAAGAGTGCATGGACGAGCAGAAGCCAGAGCCATTTTCTTTTGGCTCCTGATTGTCACGGTTCTTGACAGTGACACAAACGAAATCGAGCGCCCCGATGAGACCCTCTGAGGGGCTTGGCAATCGAGTCAGTCTGAGCATTGGAGACATTGGCTACGAGCTTGCGACGCAAGACAATGGTATAGTTCTGACTCTTGACCCTGACTATATCCCGTTCATAAGAGACTGTGATCCGGATATCTCGTTGCGTGTTCATTTCGACCGTATGAACGAGGTAGAGCTTGGGCCGGTCCTCTTTGACTCGGGTGGCGTATGGGTGCTGCATGCCTCCAACGAAGAGTATGTATATGGGTTCCGAGCGGCTGAGGCCTCTCCCTGGGGAGGCCTTGGCTTTTCTGCCATGATGCGCCTTAATCGGGATCTGACCACTGGAAGCCTCAGTATCCGCCCCCCTGTCGATGAGCAAGCTACGTCGGTGCCGGCCTTTAGCCACGCCAGTAGCGAGGTCCTGACCGTCGCCCTGCTCTCCCGCGGGCGCGGGGTCGAATTACATGGGTTGGGTCTGGAGAGCCAGGGAGCGGGCTATCTGTTCTGCGGGGTCTCTGGAGCAGGCAAGAGCACGACCGCCAGAATCTGGTGCCGTGAGTCCGAGGTGGAGATCCTGAGCGATGACCGGATCATTGTCAGAAAGGCGGACGGCGCCTTTTCCATCTATGGAACACCTTGGCATGGTGATGCGGGGTTCGCTTCTCCTGCATCGGTGCGACTCGATCGCCTCTTTTTCCTGCGCCAGGGCTCGACCAACAGTATCCGTCCTCTATCTTCCGGTGAGGCTACCGCGAACCTGATGACATGCTGCTTTGCCACCTTCTGGAATCTGGAAGGTATGGCCTTTACCCTGTCATTCCTGGACGAGATGGCCACCTCTGTGCCGTGTTATGAGCTGACTTTTTGCAAAGATCATTCAATGGTTGACTTTGTACGGCAACTGTGAGCCGCGTCAGATCGGTAGTTCGTTGCCGACGAGCGCTCCTGAGAGAGCGCTCGTATAGCGAGAGGATGTAATCAGATGCATCACTGCTACCGTACACGTCGCCTCGTCACTCTGTTGCGGCTCGCTCTCTTGTTCGTTCTGCTTGTTCCCCTTTCGTCATGGGCCGCACCCGCCCAGTCACCAGTAGATGATCTGGCCCAGGGGCTGCACCTCCTATCGTCAACGCTGACGGGCATCGAGTTCGAGTGGCTTGCGCCAGCCCATACCCTGCAACAGCACCCTGCATTGGGGTGTGATCTCTTGACGATCCCCGATATGGCTCAGCATGATGCCACTGGCTGGCCTGCTCTGCCTGTGTCAGGCGCTCTGTTTGGCGTGCCCTACAGCGCCACCGACATCCGGCTGGAAATCCTCGAGATCGAGTATGTCGATCTCGCCGGCAGTTACTCTCTCTGTCCCGTACCCCGCCCCATCTGGGAGCAGACACCTGATGAACTGCCCGTGCCAATGGGGTATGCCCACGAGGCTGATCCTGCGGCGTATGCTCTGCAGAGCCACTGGCCTGCCGATGTGGTCGCATTGACAGAGGAGGGCTATCTGCGCCAGCAGCGCGTGGCCCAGGTCGCTCTCTATCCTTTCCAATACGTGCCTGCCACCGGGCAGCTACGGTCGATCCAGCGCATTCGCGCCCGGCTATCGTATGCTGCCGGGCCAATAGTGGCGCAAGAGGGTGCTGATCCCACGCCGGATGCCTACGAGCCGCTCTACCGCGACGCTCTCGTCAACTATGAGCAGGCTCGGGGCTGGCGACAGCCCTTTGGCGTGGGCACAGAATCTCCTGCCACGCTGCAGGCCCCGGGGGCACAGCTCCTCAAGCTTTCCGTTGAGGAGCAGGGGATGATACGGCTGACCGGATCGGATCTGGCGGCCTCCGGGTTTCCGACGGAGGAGATCGCCCCGCATACGATACGTCTTTTCAACCAAGGGCATGAGATCGCCCGTCGCATCGAGCAGGCGGTTCCGGGTCCGATACAGGCGGGCGATGCGGTGTACTTTTTTGGCGAGGCGATCAAGTCGCCCTACACCGCGACCAATGTATACTGGCTCACCTGGGGTAGTGGCCAAGGGATCGATATGCCCATCGCGGGTGATGGCGTGACGGCCGCCCAGGTAACATTTCGTTACCTGGTTCCCATCAGCACCGGCGGTAGCCTGATCCCGACCCCGGCCTATTTCACCGAGCAGCTGCATGCCAAGCAGGACGTCGTCTATCTCAATAGCAATCCGATGCCGCCCGACCAGGATCGCTGGTATTGGGGCCTCATCCTGGCCAGCAGCGGGCCAGCGACCAGGGTCTTTACCAGCACCATAGCAGCGCCCTCCGCAGAAGTAGCGAGCGCCAACCTGCGTGTGTACCTCACCGGTTGGGGAACCAATAGTTCCCAGCATTCCGCGCGTGTCGAGTGGAATGGGCACCTGATCGGCGAAACGACCTGGCCTATCGGCCAGAATGCTATCTTTGAGGTGAGTGTGCCTCAGGCCTTTTTGTTTGATGGGGAGATCGCCATCTCGGTTACCGCGGGAGTGAACCTGTTTGCCGGCCAGTATGACCTGGTCTATCTGCATCGCTTTGAGCTGGACTATGGCCGGCGTTATCTGGCGGAGGAGGATCAACTCGCCTTTGCCATCGACGGGCCGGGCAAATGGAATGTGCGCGTGGAGGGCTTTTCGGGGCAGGCTGTCCCCGACCTATACAAGATCACCGATCCGCTGCGTCCGGTCCATATCACGAATGCCGAGCTAGAGCCCAAGGGCGACGGGTATGCGCTCAGTTTCTTCCAATCAATTACCCAGACAGCACGTTATGAGGCATTGGCCCCCGATCGATACCAGAGTCCCGTTGCTATGGAACTGGTGACGCTCAGCAATTGGAGTGATCCTGCCCTGGGCGCCGACTATCTCATCATCACCCATCGCGATTTCTACGACGCCATTCAGCCCCTGGCAGACTATCGCAGTGCCCAGGGCATGCGGGTGATGGTGGTTGATGTGGACGATCTCTATGATGAGTTCAACCACGGTATCGTGGGGGTGGGGGGGATACAGGGGTTCATCTCCTATGCTTATCACAACTGGACTCCACCGGCCCCTGCCTATGTCCTGCTGGTGGGCGATGGCAATTATGATCCCAAAAACAACACCGGGCGCAATGAGATCTCGTATCTTCCGCCCTATCTGGCCGACGTGGACCCCTGGATGGGCGAGACTGTGGCGGACAATCGATATGTCACGGTCCATGGGGACGATATCTTCCCCGACCTGTTCCTGGGACGGTTGCCCGTCAAGACGGCGGCCGAGACAACGGCCATGGTACAAAAGATCCTGGCTTATGAGGCGCTGGGACGCGAGGATTGGCAGGGCCGGATCACCTTTGTGGCGGACGCTGCCGATGCCGGCGGTGATTTCGCTGTGCTATCGGATGTCATCGTCAACCATTTCACGCCGGCGACGTATGAGACCGAGCGGATCTATTACAAGGTGACTCCGGGACACGACACGGTCGCGAATGTGCGGACGGCGCTGTTCAGTGCGTTCAACGAGGGACGGCTCCTCATCAACTACAAGGGTCATGCGAGCATCAGAACCTGGGGAGCGGATCCTTCGCAGACTCCTCCCAACTTTTTGCACACGAATGTCATATCGGATCTGGCCAATGGTTCTCGGCAGTCCTTTATAGTGCCGATGACCTGCTTGGAGGGCTACTATATCGTGCCATCGGCGCTAGGGGGAATCGAGCACTCTTCGATCTCCGAGATGTTGGTGCGCCTGGAGGGGCGGGGGGCCATCGCCTCGTTTACGCCTTCGGGCCTTGGCATCGCCACCGGGCACGAGTTCCTCAACAAGGGGCTCTTTGACGCCCTGTTCCAAGACGGCGTGACCGAGCTCGGACCCGCGACGACGCTGGCCAAGCTCAGGCTCTACAGAGACACGGTCGGCTATCGCGAGCTGATCGACACGTATCTGCTCATGGGCGATCCGGCCATGACCTTGCGGGTACAGAGCCCAGAGTAGCTGTCGCGCGACATCGTCCGTCTGAGGGCGTATTTTGCACAGGGGAGCGGATCGGCCAGGAGAGGGCGTCAATTTCGTTGCATAGCAGGGAGGAGATGAGACCATGGAACTACGAACGCTGCTTTTCGAGCAGGGTGGCCCCCAGCATACTGAGGCAACTCTGGCAATCTCTTTGGAGCGGGCGTTGGCCCTGGGCATTCGTCAGGTAGTGGTGGCTTCGTCCCACGGCGACACGGCCCGCCAGGCCCATGCTCTGTTTGCACCCCACGGGATCCGGGTATGCGCTGTCACCCTGTGCCATGGCTGGGAGCACCTGGGTTGGTGTATGGCGCCCGAGACGCGACACGAGCTCGAGGAGCTGGGGATCGTGGTGCTCACGGGGATCCACGCCCTGGGCGATGGGGTGGGCTCGGCCTTTAGTGATAAATATGGCGGTCGCGCGGTCGAGGAGGTTGTGCGGGACGTGCTCTATCGCTTTTGCCAGGGCATGAAGGTGGCTGTTGAATGTCTCCTTATGGCCGCCGATGCAGGTTTCCTCGACATGGACGCCGAGGTGATCTCGATTGCGGGCTCGGGATCGGGCGCCGACACGGCCATTGTGTGCAAGCCGGCCTACCCGCGCACTGTGCTCGAGCTCGAGATTCGCGAGATGCTGGCCAAGCCCCGCATCCCATAGGGCTGGCCAAGACGCGACTGTGGGATGCGTGACTTGGCTGCATGTTGAGCTTATAATCTGTATCACGTTAACGAATATACTAAGGAGCAAGCCAAATGCTACTCAAGGTCGGAGAGAAGGCGCCCGATTTTACGTTGGCCAGCCACCTGGGATCAGACGTATCCCTGAGCGAGTTTCGCGGCAGGAATGTTCTCTTGGTGTTCTTTCCGCTGGCGTGGACTCCCGTTTGAACGAGTCAGATACCTGCCTACGAGGCGCAGATTGCCTCGTTTGAGCAGTTGGATGTCCAGGTGCTGGGCATCAGTGTCGATTCAGTTCCCTGTTTACAGGCCTGGGCCGAGAGCCTGGATGGAATCCACTTTCCTCTCCTGAGCGACTTTTGGCCCCATGGTGCCGTCAGCGAAACCTATGGTGTGATGCGCGGCGAGGGCTATTCGGATCGTGCGCTCTTCTTGGTCGATCGACAGGGGATTACTCGCTATATCGATATACACGATATTGAGGATCAGCCTGATAACGCCGTTATTTTGGAAGAGATTCGCAAGATGGACCCGGAAGCGGCCGAGCAGGTTGCCGCGCAACCTGAACAAGAACAAGAGCTACCCGCCGGCGGTGTCACTCTGTACTGCACGCGTTGGTGCCCGGGGTGCCGTCTGGCACGGCGCTGGCTCGAGCAGCGTGGCATCGAGTTCACCGAGGTGGATGTGAACGCCCGACCGGAAGCGGCCGAGCGGGTGCGCGGCTGGGCCAACGGCAAGCTGCTCACGCCCACCTATGACATCCATGGAACCATCGTGGTCAACAACCAGTGGGACAGGCTCTCGGAGTTGCTCGAGTCCTGAGCGCGCATGCTGCAGGGAGCAGGCTCTGATGCCTGCTCCTTTTGGTTGTCTGGCTTTGATAGATTGGGGGTCGCACTCTGCCCTGGCTGTGCTGGGGCGCTCGGGCCAGATGATAGAGGCCCGGCGCTAGCCAAACAGATCGGTGCTCAGATAACGCTCGCCCGTGTCGGGCAATAGGGCCACGATCAGCTTGTCCGCATTCTCGGGACGATGGGCGAGCTGTACGGCCGCCCAGGTCGCCGCCCCCGACGAACCGCCGGCCAGAATCCCCTCCTCGCGGGCGAGGCGACGGGTCATGACAAAGGCATCCTCGTCGGTGACGGATAGGATCTCATCGATCAGGGACAGATCCAGTACCTTGGGGATGAACCCGGGGCCCATGCCCTGCAGGCGCGACTCGCCAGGCTCCCCGCCCGAGAGCACCGGCGATGCGGCGGGCTCGACGGCAACTACGCTTATAGCCGGGTTGTATTGCTTGAGCCGACGTGCGACGCCGGTGATGGTGCCCCCCGTGCCACATGCCGACACAAAGAGGTCTACCTGTCCATCGGTATCCTTCCAGATCTCCATACCGGTCGTCTCATAGTGAACGGCAGGGTTGGCGAGGTTCTCGAACTGCAGAGGCATAAAGGCACTGGGGTCAGCGGCCACGATCTCCTCCGCCCTGGCAATGGCGGTTCTCATGCCGCCCTCTCCGGTGAGCACGAGCTCTGCGCCCAGCGCTCGCAGCAACTTTTTGCGCTCTTCCGAGACCGAATCGGGCATGGTGCAGATCAGGCGATAACCTCGAGCTGCACACACCATGGCCAGGCCGATGCCGGTGTTACCGCTGGTGGGCTCGACGACGACAGAGTCGGCATCAAGCAGCCCCTGCTGTTCGGCGGCCTCGATCATGCTGAGGGCGATACGCTCCTTGACGCAGGCCAGGGGATTGAACGACTCGAGCTTGACGACGACCTGAGCCTGGGCATCGCCGACGATCCGATTCAGGCGGACCAGTGGCGTATTCCCGACAGTGGCAGTAATGTCAGCATGGATTCCGGGCATCTATTCCTCTCCTTGTTGTCTGCTGGTCAGACTACCAGGTCGCGCTCTCTGGAGTGACGCTGAATCAGGCGCCATCCACCGATACCCAGAGCCGCGATTCCCAGCCCGACCCCTCCCATGACCGCCATGCGTTCGCGCACGCGGGCAGCTACCTCAGGGTCAAGGGCTGTGTTCTCGAACGAGGCCTGGACCACGGGCGCCATGAGGTTGTCGACAGGCACAAAATCGTCGGTGAGCACGATATAGGGTTCGGCGTTCATGTATTCTGCCAGCTCGTCCTGAGAGAGGGCTCGAAAGGGGCTCATCAGCTGCGAGGTGACAATGGGGTAATGGCTGCCTACCACCACAAAGGTGCTGCGCGTGCTCTGCTCCCAACCGGACATCGACGGGATTACCATCACATGCTCGAACACCTCTCGCTGTGTGGCTACAAAGGCTCGCAAGAAACTCCCCGAGAGTCCCGAATCGATGATGTTGGCCATATAGACGCCGTCACCCTTGAGCACCGAATCCACCAACTGGGTGAACTCGAGGGTAGTGAGGTGATAGGGCACCGAATAATCGTCAAAGGCATCGCCAAACACAACATCATACGAGTCGGGTTTTTCGTTCCACAGCAGGTGGCCTCGGGCATCCACGTTGTGCGTAATAATGTCCGTGTCGCGGGGCAGGCCCAGCCAGCGATGCGCTGCCTCGGTTACGCCCGGATCGATCTCGCTGACCACCAGGTGGCTATCAGGGGCCAGGGCTTGCAGATATCGCGGAAAGGTATAGCCGCCCCCGCCGATGAAAAAGGCCGCCAGATCGGGTTTGGCCTCGATAATGGGGTCCATCAGTGCGGCATAGGTTTGCTCATAGCCATACACAAGATAGAGGGGATCATTCAGGTCAGTATAGCTGTGAACGAGACGATCCAACTGGAGCACGTGTATCGTGCGCTCCTCGATCTCGTCTCCCTGGCGCGATACGACGCGTGTGTTGATGTTGATGCAGAAATAGTTGGTTTCGGCCATGCACTCGCGACGGAGGTACCCGCCCCGATTGAGGCTCCAGAGCCCGCCGCCAAAGATGGCCAGAACGAGGGCCACCCGCGCGGCTGAACGCCTCCAGGAGATGTCCAGCAGGAACCAGATGCCCAGCAGCAGTAGCAGGGCCGAGACCCCTACAAAGGTTGCCTTGGTGCCAAAGCGCGAGATCAAGAAAAAGCCTGCCAGGAATGTCCCCGCGATACTACCGGCCGAGGACCAGGCATAGATCTTGCCTACCGTGGTGCCGCTATGCTCCAGATTGGTGAGGCTGAGCTTGACGACGATGGGCGCCACACAGCCCAGGATAATGCTGGGCAACAGAAACACCGCGGCGATGTAGAGCACGATCCACGCCATCATCGGCACTTCCCACGGCAACCGCATCGCGAGCAGATCGTTGTTCAGCCAGAGCGCCAGCAGCGTTGTAAGGGACGCGCCCGTATACACGACCCCCAGCAGGCTGGGCCTGGGAAAGCGATCGGCCAGGCGGCCGCCCACATAGTTGCCCAGCGAGATGCCCGCCAACACCACTCCAATGATCGTGGTCCAGGTGTATAGAGAGACGCCGATGCGCGGGGCGATGAGCCGGCTGGCCACCAGCTCGATAACCATGATGGAGCCGCTGCTGATGAAAACGAGTATGTACGGATTCCACAGCTTTCGTCTCAACGGCATGTCAACTCCTTGGTATTGATAGAGACAGTTAACTTGGTACTTACCAGCGGATCTGTTTCTGTACAGGATGGGCGTGCTGGTCAGATCGCTCAGGCAGTGGCCATGCGCGCCACTCTTGGACCATTTCGACGAGGGCGTTCACGATAGTTTCCCACAGCACCTGTCCCTTTTCGGCTGTCGCCGACCTTGGGTCGCCATGTACGCCCTGGGTGGTCCAGCGCCCCCAATAGTCGTTGAACCGGGCGGGGTAGTTGGCCGTACTATCCGAGGAGAGATAGCGCCCCTGAACATCATTGTCGGGCAACATGCGGTCGGTGCGCACGCGTTCCCCGGCCAGGTACAGGTACAGCGACGTCTCGAACTCGTCAGCGTGGGCGAGCACCTCGGACTCTCGTATGGCCTCGAATGCCTCGACGCCCAGGGTGATATAGGTGACGGCGGCGCAGAGCGACTCGGTCTCCAGCACCGTTTTGCGCGCTACAATGTCAGCCAGCGGCATATTGGAGCCGTGTCCGTTGACGATCAGCAGCTTGTGAAAGCCATGATAGGCGACGCTTTTGGTGATGTTGAGGCAGAACGAGATGAACACCTCCGGCTCGATATGGATGGTGCCGGGGAAATCGATGTGGTGCAGATTGAGGCCATAGGCCAGCGTGGGCAGCACCAGGACCTGGTCCGAGGCTCGGCGCCCTACTTCATGGCAGACGGCCTCTACAAGAAAGGCATCGGTATCCAGGGGGAGATGGGGCCCATGTTGCTCGGTGGAGCCCACTGGCAGGATCACGACCTTTTGCATGCCAATGGCCTCGTTCATCTCGGGCCAGGTCAGCCTATCGTAGCGAAACTCGTGCGCTGACGACATCCTGCCTCCTAATGGGGTCGTGGTGCCAGCCGTCTATTGTCGATTGCGGGCGGCATCGTGCTGCAGGTGCTCCTCATAGGTCTCGGAAAAGATGTGCTCGCCATCATCCAATGAGACAAAGAATAGGTAGTTGGTCTCGGCAGGCTCGAGCACGGCGCGGATTGAGGCAAGGCCAGGGTTACAGATGGGCCCCGGCGTCAGCCCAGGATGCAGATAGGTGTTGTAGGGCGATTGTACGCTGTTAAGTTGCTCGCGGGTGAGTTGCTGCCAGCATTCGCCCGTTTCAACACTACAACCCAAGGCGTATTGCACCGTGGGGTCGGCTTGCAGCCGCATGCCGATATCTAGCCGATTCCAGAACACGCTGGCAATGACGGGGCGCTCCTCGGCCACCACCGCCTCTCGCTCGACGATGGCCGCCATCGTCACTACCTCGTGTATGCTGATTCCGCGCTCCTCGGCCATCTGACGCAGTTCGCCGCTCAAGCGCCAGTCAAAGTTGCGGAGCATGATCTCGACCACATTTTCTGGCGGCGTGTTACGCGGCAGTTGATAGGTGTCGGGGAACAGGTAACCTTCCAGTCCCCGCGCGCTCCCGATGGGCCGGTCGGCCAGGAATGGCCAATCATCATGATCAGAGTTGACGACGGCCAAAAAGTCTTCTGCTGACGTGACGCCCCTCTCCTCGAGAAGCTGGGCGATCTGCTCAGACCGCCAGCCTTCAGGGATGGTCACGGTAACGGTGGGCAAGAGCCCGCGCTGTAGTTGCAGCATGATCTGTTCCATGGTCATGTCACGGCGCAGAATATAGGCCCCCGACTGTATGTCCTCATCGACGCCCGCGTACTGGACATAACGCCGAAACAGATCGGCTTCGGCGATCAGGCCCATCTCGGCCAGGCCATGGGCGATGCCGAGGACCGATTGTCCGGGCTTGACAACGAATGTGATCTCGGTGGGATCGTTGGGGTCCATGGGCTCGGTGACCAGGTCGCCTTTGGTGCGCAGATAGAGCCCCAGAAAAGCCTGCTCGAGTCTGGCGATGGTGATCTCGTAGGGTTCTGGGGCGGAACGGGCTTTGGCCTCACGCCAGACATACCAGAAACTCCCGCCCAGGATGGCTGCAACAACCAGCACCGTTACCATAATGGTGACGGCCTGGAGAAACGATCGAATCACGCGAGACATCAGGATTATTCCTCCGCACCCGAATCAATATAATCTTGCAGGATCACGGCAGCGGCCACCGCATCGAGATCGTCGCGCGCAGGGCGATTTCTCCTGGACGTCTCGCGCACAATCTCCCTGGCGCGTGCGGTGCTATAGCGTTCATCCCAATACACAATAGGGACCTGGACATGCTCACGCAGGCCGCGCACATAGGCTTTGGTGGAGGCAACTTGCTTGCCGGGCGTGCGATCTTCCCGCAGCGGCAGGCCCACGATAATGCGCGTTACGTCTTTGCTATCTATGATCTCGGCCAACTCCAAAAAGCTGCCGGGGCCGGCCACGCGGGCCAGCACGGTCAACGGGCGGGCCAGCATGCCCAGTTCGTCACTGAGGGCCACGCCGATGCGCTCATCGCCTACGTCCAGTGCCATGTAGCGCGTCATGGGTTTGAGGAGATGACGATCTCCATACGGCCTGCCAGCATCGGCATGCGATGAATCAGATCAGGCGCCAGCTCGATCTGGGGCGCACTGCGCAGCGAGAGGTTCTCCAGCAGCCAGGTGCTGGCGTCCTCGATCTCGCGTCCGCGAATCTCTCGTTGGACCGCTTCCATGTTGATCATCGGCGTGACCAGCCCCTGAACCTGTATATCCATCTCGAGGCCGGCTTCCAAAACTCGTATGTTGCCTGAACGGCTGATCTGCAGACTGTCTTCGATGGCCTGGCTCTCACCCCCAGCTTGTTGCACCAATAGGTGGCGGGACAGATCGCGGATATCATTATCCTGGATCGCTAGTCCGCTGACCACCAGCCTCATGCGGCCCGAGAGCATATCGACCTGTTGGTCCACGACATCGAGATAATCCAGTGACATAACCTGTGCATTGAGCGACTGTGCCGGCACATACTCGCCAGGCTCCAGCTCGTCTACAAAGCGGCTGTAGGCCTCTTGCTGCAGAAGCTCGACGAGCATGGTACGCAGCGTGTCGAAATCGGCATAGGCGACAACCGAGACGCGCCTGGTGCCGCCGCCCTCAATGCGCACGTCGTTGAGGGCTTCGACCTGGGCCGCCAGCTCGCCTTCCAAACGGTTGACGGTAAAGGGAGGGGCCACGACAAATCCCGGCTCGATGGCCATGATAGGTATGCGCACATGGGAATGCAGGCCAGGCGGCAACTCGGCATCCACCGTGGTGTAAAAGCGCTGCGTCACGCCGCTGCTGGTCCGGACCACCGTGCCCTTGGGCACCGTAATGGTTCTCTCGGTCCGATTGGCCAACACGATCACGCCCGATGCGTGCTGGTCGGGGACGTCCTTGCGTCCGGTGGCGGGCGTCTGGGCCTGCCCCTCGACGATCACCTGGATGCTTCGGGCAGGGATGACGCGATCCTCGAAATCGATCTCGCGGTAGCGGGGGTTGGCATGCAACAGAAACGCGGTCTCGTGCGGAGAGGCAATGGGCTCGAGCACGACTCGAGCCATGGGCATAAAGAACACGACAACGCCCGCCAGTGCGGTGAACAGGACCATGATCAGCAGCAGAGAAAAGAACACTGCCGTCAGGGTGAGCTTGCGTGGCCTCCGATAAAAGCGCCGGCTCTTGGGCTCGTCCACGGGAATCACACGACGGCCGAGGTCGGTGGTATGGACCTGGGGTGGACGATGCTTGCGCAACGATGGGGGAACGCCCCAATGCACAGCGAGGCCGGCGTCGCGGGCCAGGCCGCGCGTTTCACGGTCGCGCGTCACCAGACGCAGATCGACGGCTGCATCCTCCGAGACGCGCTTGAGGCGCTTTAGATTGATGGCCCCGCGCAGCACACCTGCACGCCAGGGTATCACTAACCATACTTGGGTGCCAGGTCTGGCGCGCCCCACGAGGGCACAGATGGTATCAATAGTATCTTGCCTGGTTATAAAGATCAACTGGGTAGGACGCAAGGATCCTCCTGAAGCACAAAGGCAGTTCTAGGCGTTGCGGCGCCAGTGAATGGTGTCGACAAGGGCGCGGTCCAAATTCTGCCCAGGCGCATATAGCCGGGCTACATAACAGGCCAGGGAGCGCAGCAGCAGATGCGTCGAGCCGCTGGCCTGGGCCGTGCAATCGAGGACGTGCTGGCTCCCGTTGGCCTCCAGCTCATCCACCTTGGGGCAACGGCCAAAGGGCAGGCGTTGCTCCCAGTAGGGCGTCTCGAGTGCTGCGGCAACCTCGGGCACGTGTCCGGTTATATCATAGCAATAAGCGCGATAGGGCAGAAAACTGTCTTGGCCGGATCTACGAACCTGGTCGGCCAGGGTGGACATCCATCGGCGCAGAGCCAGCCAATAGTCTCGGGACATCAGCGTCTCAATGTCCTCGCGCAACTCTCCGGCGCGATAGGCGCGAAACAGCCCTTCGATCTGGTGCTGGGGAATCGAGAGGTGCTCCACAGCCCCCGCAACCAACTCGTCGCCACCCTGAGCAATGCTGGCAGCCCACTCTACGCGGCCCTGACGCACCAGATCGACAACGGTCATCTTGTCGTCGACGATGAGGACGAGCGCGATGGTATCAGAGACAGGCGCTGCATAGGCCATATGATGGGGAACAATGGTGGCAATGTCGAGGCCCAGGCGCTCGGCAATGATCTCCAGGGTGCGAATCCACTCGACGGGCGCCAAAGAAAAGAACAGGTTCAGCCGTAGGTGATCTCCGGACAGGCCTTCTGGGCTGGTGACGGGCCGGCCATCCAGGTTGATATAAGCCAGGGATCCGCAGACGATATCCTCTTTGGCGCCGCGGGCCCGTATATCCAGGCGATCCTGCGCCTTGCGATAGCCGCGCCGCAAGAGCGATTCCAGCTCCGTTTGATTGATCGGCTTGCGCGGGTTGAGCCGCTGTATCTCGTCTATCACCGAGAGACTACGCGTCACAGACGAGGGGATGGTCATGGTCACATGGTCGGGGACGATCTTGCGTGCGGCGGAGCGTGGCGTCATGTCCTCCGCCTGACTCAGGGCGCGCTCGGCCCCGGCCAACCAGCGGTCCGGATCAGGGCGGGCGCTATCGCCGATGCCCTGCACGGGTGCAGATGCCACGCCCAATAGCTCGGCTGAGCCATCCACCAGCTTGACCACGGCGGCTCGCACCAGGCCCTTTTCCCAGGACATGATGGTGTGGTGGGACATGGATGCCCCGTTGGTAGAACGAGAGCGTGGCCATCTTAGCGCAACCATAGTTATTCTCTGGCTACCTTTCCCATCACGACCAACCCCTAAAGCTTAGCTCAGCGCCTCACTCACAAGGTCTACCACGGTCTCCAGGGCTAGTTCCAGGCGACTACTGTCCTTGCCGCCCGCCTGCGCCATGTTCGGGCGTCCACCACCGCCGCCACCCATGCGGCGGGCTGCGGTGCCGGCAAGCTGCCCGGCGCTTAGACCGCGACCAATGGCGTCATCGGTCAGGCCGACGACGAGAATAGGGCGCTCGTTGATGATCGCGCCCAGGGCCACCACGGCACTGCCGAGGCGGGCCCGTAGTTGATCGGTCATCTGGCGCAGGGCATCGACATCCTGGGCCTCGACCTTTTCTGACAACACCTGTATGCCGTCGATGGTCTGTGCTCTGGCTAACAGCTCATCCACCTGCTCGCCAGCCAGGCGTTCCTGCAGCTGCTGGATCAGGCGGCGCTGTTGGCGTGTCTGCTCGATAATGTCCTCGGCCTTGTCTACCACCTGGTCGACACGGGCCGAAAGGGCCTCTGCCACCTGCTCGAGCATCTCGGCCTGCTGGCGGCGGTAGGCGTCGGCGCCCCGGCCTGTGACGGCCTCGATGCGACGCAGGCCCGAGCCGATGCTCGCCTCGCTGGTGATGATAAAGGAGCCGATCTGGCCTGTGGCGCTCAGGTGGGTGCCGCCGCACAGTTCAGCGGTAAAGTCCTGAATGAGGATCACACGCACCTGATCGGTGTACTTTTCGCCAAAGAGAGCGATCACACCCTGGCTCAACGCCTCGTCATATCCCGTCACCGTGGCAGTCACCTGTCGGTTGGCCCGCACCTGTTCATTCACGATGCGCTCAACGTCCAGAATCTCTTTACGGGTCATGGCCGAGAGATGCCCAAAGTCAAAGCGCAAGCGGTCGGGCCCCACAAAGGAGCCGGACTGGGCGGCATGCTCGCCAAGCACCTGCCGCAGGGCGCGGTGCAAGAGGTGGGTGGCAGTATGGTTGCGGCCAATATCCAGGCGGCGTTCGCCATCTATGCGCGCCGTGACCATGTCGCCCACGGCTAGCCGTCCACGCACGATGTGGCCGCGATGGGCCGTCAGCCCCGGGATGGGATGCACCGCATCATTGACTACCATCTGAACGTCATCAGAGACGAGCTCGCCGGTATCGCCCACCTGGCCACCCGACTCGCCATAGAACGGGGTGCGATCCAGGATGACCTCGATGTCGTTGGCGCTAGTTTCCTGGACGCTGGCGCCCCCGACGATGATCGCCAGTACCCGGGCCTGGGTCTCCCAGGTCTCATAGCCGACGAACTCGGTCGCGGGTAGGTCAAGGGGCCGATAGATGCCGGCCTGGGTATCTACGGCAAACTGCTGCGCGGCACGGCCGCGCTCTCGCTGCTCTTCCATGGCGGCGTGAAAGCCCGCTTCGTCCACCGTCAGGCCCAATTCTTGGGCAGCATCGCGGGTGAGCTCCATCGGAAAGCCGTACGTATCATAGAGCCGGAACGCCTCGGCGCCGGGGATGACCGACTCGCCCTGTTCTTTGAGCTGCTCGGCCAGATCATCCAGCCTTGAGAGCCCCTGCTCCAGCGTAGTCAGGAAACGGCGCTCTTCCTGGGTGATCGTCTCGCAGATAAAGGTGCGTCGCTGCTCGAGTTCGCGATAGTGATGCCCCATGGTGTCAATGACGACAGACGCCGTCTCGGCCAAGAAGGGCTCGCGAAAGCCGAGCATGCGTCCAAAACGGGCCGCGCGCCGCAGGATCAGGCGCACGATATAACTACGCCCCTCGTTGCCGGGCAGCACGCCATCGGCGATCAGGAACGCCAGCGCGCGACTGTGGTCGGCAATGACGCGGTAGGCGGTAAGGTTAGCCAGGCGGGTCTCTTCGTCATGCTCCAGCAACTCGCGGGTGCGCTGCATGATGGGCATGAACAGGTCGGTGTCATAGTTGTTGTCCACGCCCTGCAGCACCGACGTAATGCGCTCGAACCCGGCGCCCGTATCGATGCTCGGCCTGGGCAGGGGAACCATCTCGCCGTTGGCCTGCTTTTCGTACTGCATGAACACCAGGTTCCACAGCTCCAGCCAGCGGTCGCACTCGTATTCGAGGTTGCAGTCGGGGCGCTCGCAGGAGCAGGCCTGGGGGCCGCGGTCATAGATGATCTCGGAGGAGGGACCGCAGGGGCCCGTGTCGCCCATCTCCCAAAAGTTGTCCTTTACACCGAGGCGGGTGATGCGCTCATGGGGGATTTCGGCCCGCTGGTGCCACAGCTCCATGGCCTCATCGTCATCCTCAAAGATGGTGGGATAGAGCCGATTGGGGTCCAGGCCCAGCTCATCGGTCAAAAAGGTCCAGGCAAAGTCAATAGCCTCGGCCTTGAAATAGTCGCCAAAGGAAAAGTTGCCCAGCATCTCGAAGAAGGTGTGATGCCGTGGCGAGGGGCCCACCGAGTCAAGGTCATTGTGCTTGCCGCTGACGCGCATGCACTTTTGGGAGGTGGTTGCCCGCTTGTAGGGGCGTTGCTCCTGGCCGAGAAAGACATCCTTGAACTGGACCATGCCGGCATTGGTGAACAGCAGGGTAGGGTCGTTGCCCGGTATCAGCGAAGAACTGGACACCACGGCATGGCCGCGTTCTTCAAAAAAGGCAAGGAATCGAGAACGGATCTCTGCGCTGCTGATCATCGAGCCTCCTGTTGCGCCAATCTGTACCGATCGATTCTATATGATCGTTCGGCCAGTGTCAAAGAAACTGGAACCAGTAAACAAAAGACGGCTGACAAAAAATGGTCAGCCGTCCCATCAACACGTAAGAAGGGGCGGGCCGCTCGCTAGGCAGCCTCTCTGTCCGAGTCGCGTAGCAACAGAGTGCTGTTGCCGCGCCCACGTATATGCTCCTCGGTCACGGTCCAGTTCTTGATCTCAGGACGCGAAGGCAGATCGAACATGACGTCAATCAGCGTCTCTTCGAGAATCGTGCGCAGAGCGCGAGCGCCCATATTGCTGCGCATTGCCTCGCGCGCCACAGCCTCGACGGCCTCTTGGGTGAACTCGAGGCGTACATTGTCCAACTGGAACAATCGCTGGAACTGGCGTATCAGCGCGTTCTTGGGCTCGGTCAGAATGCGCACCAGCTCCTCATGTCCTAGGCGATCCACTGAGACGACCACGGGCAAGCGTCCCACAAATTCTGGAATCAGCCCGTACTGCAACAGGTCCTCTGGCGCTACCTGGCTCAGGAGCTCGACATCGGTGAGGGGGCGCGAATCGGTGCGTGAGCCGAACCCCATAGCGCCCTGGCGCTGGGTGCGTGCCCGCACAATGTCCACCAACCCATCAAAGGCGCCCCCGACGATGAACAGGATATTGCTGGTATCGAGCTGAAGAAACTCCTGGTGGGGGTGCTTGCGTCCGCCTTGGGGCGGCACATTGGCCACGGTGCCCTCCAGGATCTTGAGCAGGGCCTGCTGCACACCTTCGCCCGACACATCACGGGTGATCGAGGCATTGTCGCCGGACTTGCGCGCGATCTTGTCGATCTCGTCGATATAGATGATCCCCTGGGATGCACGATTGATGTCGAAATCAGCATTATGCAGCAGCCGCAGGAGAATGCTCTCTACATCTTCGCCCACATAGCCGGCCTCGGTGAGCGCGGTGGCGTCCGAAATGGAAAAAGGTACATCCAGACTGTTGGCCAGGGTCTGGGCCAGCAGCGTCTTGCCGCAGCCGGTGGGGCCAATGAGCAGTACGTTGCTCTTTTGCAGCTCGACGCCATCCTGCTCATCGGCGTCTGCCAGGACGCGCTTGTAGTGGTTGTAGACGGCCACGGCCAGGGTGCGCTTGGCGCGCTCCTGCCCGATGACGTACTTGCACAGAGCGTCATAGATCTCGCGCGGCGATGGAATATCCTCACGGCGGAGGGGTTGGCTATCGGAACCTTCGCTTCCGGCATCGAGGATCTGCTTGCAGAGATTGACGCAGCCATCGCAGATATAGACCGAGTTCGGCCCAGAGATCAGACGGCGCACCCTTTGTTCAGGCTGCCCGCAGAACGAGCAGGAGGGTCGCTCTTGTCTCTGGCTCATGACTCGCCCTCTCCATCCTTTTGTGCCGCGGAAATCACCTCATCAACCAGGCCATACTCTACAGCATGTGCCGCATCCATAAAGACATCACGGTCGGTGTCACGCTCAATGCGCTCGATCGGTTGCTTGGTATGGTGGGCCAGGATCTCGTTCATCATCTTGCGCAGGCGGATGATCTCTTCCGCCTGAATCTGGATGTCGCTGGCCTGACCGCGCGCGCCGCCCAGCGGCTGATGCATGTGGATGGTAGCGTGGGGTAGGGCAAACCGTCGTCCTGGCGCGCCCGCCGCAAGCAACACGGTGCCCATGCTGGCCGTGCTTCCCACGGCAATGGTCGAGACGGGTGCCTGGATTACCTGCATCGTATCATAGATCGCCAGGCCCGAGTAGATCACGCCACCCGGCGACTGGATATACAGGCTGATCTCGCGCTCGGGGTCCTCTCGGTCCAGATAGAGCATCTGGGCCACGATGAGCCCGGCGATCTGATCATCGATGGGGGTGCCCAAAAAGATGATTCGCTCTCGCAGCAAAAGCGAATAGATATCATAAGCTCGCTCGCCACGGCCAGTGGTCTCGATGACCATCGGAACGAGTGCGTTGATGTTCATGTGCATCCTCCTAGAATACGAGGCCAAGCGCGACTCGACTCATTTAGCCGAGTCGGTGTTATTCGACCGAAGCGTCGGCAGACTCTTCCGCTTGCTCCTCGGTTGTCTCGGTGCCTTCCGAGGTCGTGTCCTGATCCTCGGCCAAGGGTTCCTCGGCTGCGGGGGCCTCCTCTGATGCCGGCTCTTCAGCCTCGGACTCATCCAGTGTGCCCGTCAGTCGATCGGTCAGGTGCTTGGATGCCTTGTTCAAGAGAGCATCGTGATACACGGCATCCAGAGCGCCGCCCTGCACCGCCTCGCGGAGTTGCTGAGCGGCGTCCTCACCATAGGCTGAAAGCATCGAGTTGGTGTATCTCGAAAACGCCTCTGTGGCATCCTCTTCCGAGAGCGAGATCCCTTCATTGCGCAGATACTCGACAAGGACGAGGCGCTGCTTGAGATTGCGCTCACAGTCTGCCCGCACCTCCTCGCGCAGATCCTCTTCGGACATCTCGCGCATGCGGAGATAGTTCTCCATCGTAAAGCCCATCTGCGCAAAACGGCGGCTCTGCTGTTCGAGCACATGGTCGATCTCGTGCTCGAGGGCAGCCTCAGGGTACTCGATCTCGGCGGTTTCGACCAGCGCCTCAATGGCGCGGCGTCGCTCGTTCATCTCGGCCTGCTCTTGGCGCTGCGCCCGCAACTGCTCGGCGATGGCATCTCGGAGCTCGGTCAGCGTCTCATAATCTCCCACGGTCTTGGCGAACTCATCATCCGCCTCGGGCAGGACAACTTCGCGAACCTCGCCGACGGCCACACGATACTCGACCGTCTTGCCAGCCAACGACTCGTCCGGGTGATCCTCGGGAAAAGTAAGGCTAAACTCGCGAACCTCGTTAGGTTCAGCACCCAGGAGCGCCTCGGCAAAGCCTTCGGGCTCCACCGCATCGGTCATGTCAATCTCGACCTCTTGGTTGCGCTCGAGCACCTCGCCATCCACGGTGCGGCTCAAAAGCGCAGCAATCCGGTCGCCCATCTGGAGCGGCCTGTTTACCGGCTTGATCTCGGCGTGCTGCCGGCGAAGCATATCGATTTGCTCATCGATATCCTCGTCCGAAACGGCCACCTCTGGCTCGGGCTCGATGGAGAGCTCGCTATAGTCGCCCAGCTCGATCTTGGGCATCAGGGGCACGTTCAGCTTGAGGACCAGGGGCTCTTCAGACTCGAGGTCCAGGAGGGTTTGCTCATAGGGCTCGATATTGGCCTCACGAAGCGCCTCTTCATAGATATCAGGGGCGACGCTATGCAGCGCTTCGTGAAGGATCGTCTCACGGCCATAGAGGCGCTCGACCATGGCGTAGGGGGCCTTGCCGGGACGAAAGCCAGCGATGGGGCGCTGACGTGAGATATCCCGGGCGGCCTGGCGCATGGCGCGTTGGATCGTTTGCTCATCAGGCTCAATGGTCAGCTGCACCTCACGGGTGCCCACAATTTCCGTCGTGACTTTCAACGGTCGCTCCTTCTCATAGAACTAGCGTGACAAGCATTATATCATAGCGCAGCAGGCGCAGAAAGCATCGTCTGCCTGGACAGGGAAAACGCTGGCCCCACCGGCTCTCCGGCAACCGACGCAAGTGCGCCAACGGGCCAGCGATCTAGATCATCCATGTTATGTGCAGAGCGGAAGACGAGATTCGAACTCGCGACCCTCTCCTTGGCAAGGAGATGCTCTACCACTGAGCCACTTCCGCAACGTAACAGTGGGGAAGGAGAGACTTGAACTCTCACGGATTTCTCCACGTGATCCTAAGTCACGCTCGTCTGCCAATTCCGACACTTCCCCCCAAAAAGAGCGGGACGATACCGCCGGCCGGACATGGTCTGTACGCTCTCTCCGATTCAAGGGGCGTCGGATGCACCCCTTCCCATATGAGCCGCCCAGGACTCGAACCTGGAACCAACTGATTAAGAGTCAGTGGCTCTGCCAATTGAGCTAGCGGCCCGAAAACACCCGACCCTGGAGACAGGTGAACCCGCTCCGATGGTCGACTCACTGCATGGACTCTACTATTATAGGCATCAGCGTCGGGACGTCAAGTCTTTGCTCAACGGGAGACGTGGGATGGCTGGAAATAGGCCCAACGGCAGGCTGCCCATACGCCCGCTCGGGTCCGAGTACCGCAGCGGGTTGTTGTACACATACGCGTAGCGGTTCAGGCTCTGCGGGTTCCCCGGCGCGGGGACGATGCTGTCCGCTTGGATGAAGCGGCCAATGGCTGGATCATACCACCTCGCA
>SLPC01000162.1 GCA_007132185.1 Anaerolineae bacterium
AGGCGTTGCGCATACCGGCAGGGAAAGGAAGCGCAACCGGCAGCAGGCCCAGGGACGCTTTGCCGGGGAGGTAGGATCAGGGGGTAAGACGGTTCAGCGTGCGATGCAGGAAGGTGACCTCACGCAGGCTGGGCTGTTCAAGCAGGATCATCAGCATGCGCCCCAGGCCGAACCCCAGGCCGCCATGTGGCGGGCAGCCATACCGGAAAAAGTCCAGGTAGAACTGGAGCGGCTCGGGCGAGAGGCCCTTTTCCACGGCTTGGGCCCGCAGAATGTCATAGCGATGCTCGCGCTGGGCCCCCGTTGTGATCTCGACTCCCTTCCAGAGCAGATCAAAGCTACGGGTGAGGGTTGGATCGTCGGGATGACGCATGTGGTAAAAGGGGCGCACCGACACCGGATAGTCAGTGATGAACACAAAGGCGTGGTCATGGTCGCGGCGGATGGCCTCGCACACGACCCGCTCGCCGCCCGGGTCTAGGTCGCCGGGGCGGCTGTCGGCCGGCGGTGTATAGCCAGCCTTGCGCAATAGGGCCTGGGCCTCGGCCATCGTCAACCGGGGAAAGGGCAGAGTCGGCACCTCGACCGCGACGCCATACTGTTCGGCGATGGCATCGCCATGGGCGGCCTGCACGTGCTCGAGCACATACCGGAGCCAGCGCTCTTCCAGCGCCATCACATCCTCGTGGGACCCGATCCAGGACATCTCCATATCCACGCTGGTAAACTCGGCAGCATGACGGGTGGTCTGGGAGGGGTCGGCGCGAAAGACGGGGCCGATCTCGAACACCCGCTCCAGTCCCGCCGCCATAGCCATCTGCTTGTAGAACTGTGGCGACTGGGCCAGATAGGCAGTCTGCCCGAAATAATCAAGGGAGAACAGCTCGGCGCGCGACTCGCTGGGGCTGCCCATCAGCTTGGGCGAGTGTATCTCGACAAATCCCTCCGACACCCAAAAGGAGCGCATGGCGTGCTCGGCGGTGGTCTGGACATCGAACAGGAGCTGGTAGCGTGGTTGGCGCAGATCGAGAAAGCGCCAATCGAGGCGCTTGGTCGACGCTGTATCGGTGCGCCCGCCCAGGTCGATGGGGAGCGCTGCCTCAGCCAGCGACTCGACGACAAGCTTGGCACAGTGAATCTCGACGCCCCCCAGGCGCACGCGAGGGTTGGCGGCCACATCGCCCACCACCGTCACCGCCGACTCGCGGGTAAGCTCCGAGACCAGGGCGTTCAGAGCGTCGTTCTCCGAGCTACGCGGGACGACCACCTGCACCAGGCCGGTGCGGTCGCGCACGATGACGAACTGGATCGCCTTTTGATCGCGCACGACGTGGACAAAGCCCTGTATGCGGACGCGCTGTCCCACGGCCTCGGGTATCTGTGCGATCTGAGTTCGTTCCACGCAACTAGCCTCCTGATTTTGCATGCAATGGGGGGCATAGTAGCACAGGATCTCTCATCCTACAACGAGGTTCCGGCTGGAGCCAAGCTGATGTCGCGATGAGTTACAGGCCCGCCGCTGCCAGCACGTGCTCGCGTAGCCGTGCCGTCGCCAGGGCCCCTGTGACATGGCCTTTGGGCAGCACAGCGACGGAGCAGGCCCCGTAACAGGGCGCCTGCCGCTCGAAATCGATGTATTGGTCGTAACGGGCCAGGAGGGGGTAGGCCTTGGTCTGATCGGCGCGGGCGTAGGCGTGCTCAAAGTTGAGCGCCCGGCGCACCGACTCGTCACTCTGCCCTTCCGGGATCGCCACCAGCTTGGCATAGATCGTGTCCAGCAGGACGGCATCCATGGCGGCGCCGCCCAGCAGGGGCGCATAGGCGTCGGCGCTGCCAAAGTGAGCGTGGTGCAGGTTGGCGATAAAGCCGCCCAGGCTGGTGCCTGTGACAACGATTCGCCCCGCGCCCCGCTCATGCAGGTGGCTCACCAGCGCCTCAACGAGCCGGGCCGAGGTGGCCATCATGGCGGCATAGTTTTCGAGACGCGCAATGCTCTGGGCAAACTCGCGAAACGAGGCGTTGAACGGCGCCCGTAGCACGATCAGATTCACCGGCGCGACGATCTTGCGGGCAGGAAAGATGAACCGAAAGCTCATGTCGTAGGGGTTCTCGCTGGTACCATGGTGATAGAGGATGGTGGGGTGGTCGGCGCCGTGCCACTGGGCCACGCGAAAGGCGGGCTCTACCGGCCCCACCAGCGACTGACCCTGCAAGAGATACATCCCTGTACCTTTGATTGGGGCCATGGCCAGGTCCACCGCGTCGAGATGCGCGACCATGTCGGCGCTGGACACACTCTCGCGAAAATAACGCGTCTTGGCCAGCATGGCCAGCGAGGTATAGACCGTGAGATTGTCGAGCAATGCATGCATGTTCATGGCTGTCTCTCCATAGGCCAATGCAGGCCAAGCGGGCGGTGGATGAGGACCCTAGTTGGCTGTCGCATCCAAAGGCAGAATCATATGATACACCACAAGCTCTGGCGCGCCCTCGACGCGAGAGAGCACCTGGTAGCCCGAGCGCTCGTAAAAGTGCCGGTTGTCTTCGCCCACGGTAAGCAGATAGACGCCCTCTGTGCGGGGGTCTTGCTGCGCCAGCGCGCGCACCGCCTCCAGGAGCCGAGTGCCAACGCCCTGCCCCTGCCGCTCGGGAGCCACGGCGAGCATCACCAGCATGTGGTAGCCCCGTCTCACATGGCGCGGCATTCGCTTGACCCGTAATGCCGTGGGCAACCGCCGCCAGCGGATCTGGCGCAGCAGGCGGAGCATGCGCGGCACATGGGGCAGCATCCAGCGTAACTGGGCCCACAGGGAGACCTGCGCCTGCCGCTCCAACCCGGAGACAATAGCGACCCCTGCTGGCTCGTTGTCCACCAGCGCAACCAGGATCATCTCACCCTGCTGGCGCTGCGCTTCTATGCCCACGCGGATCAGGTGGGCGAATCGCTCGCGCCCCTCGGGCGTGGAGAGGTCGACCAGATAGTTGGTGAACCCCTCGCCATGATAGGCCCTGGCCAGCGCGTCGGCGGCCTGGGGAACATGGTCCGGGCGAATCGGCATGATGCGAATCGGCTCGTGCTCTTGCTCCCTCGTCATGCTGCCTCCTTTGGCTACGCGGCGCCATCCTTTTCCGGCAGCACCATATGATAGGCGACGAAAAGGGGATCTGCCTCGACGCGAGAGATCAGGCGATAGCCGCACTTTTTATAGAATACTCGATTGTCGTCGCCGATGGTGTAGGCATAGATCCCCTTGGGGTTCGGGGCGCTCCGAGCCAGCTCGCGCAGCCTGTCGAGCAGCCTCTGCCCGATGCCCATGCCCTGATAGCCGGGGGCCACGGCTAGCCACTCGAGAGTGAGATGGTCCTCCTCGAGTCTGCGGGGCCGCCGTACGGCGCGTCCTGCCGCAGCCAGGTTGCGCCGTCGCAGGCGCAGCGCCAGGCCCAAAAGGTCCGGTATACGGGCCAGCATTGCCCGCAGATGCGACGATCTCGAGGCACGACGTCCGGGGCCCAGTCCTTCCAGCGCAGCTATCCCTACCACCCGATCATCCTCTAGCGCGACCAAGATCGTATCGCCCCTGGCGTAGAAATGCGTGAGCGTTAACGCCATGAAAGCGGCCAAGCGTCGCCGGCTCTTGAGCGTCGACAGGTCAAGAAGCCAGTTGGTGTATGGCTCGTCCTGGAAAGCTTTGCCAAGCAGATCCGCCGCAGCGGGCAGGTGCTCGGATCCTGCGCTAACGATGCGTATTTCGTCAGGCGATGCCGGATTGTGGGCCGCGGCTATGCCTGCGTCGTGTGCCGAACCTGGAAAGGAAAGAGCCATATGGTGCACGGTGAATGCTGGGGCAGCCTCGATGCTGGACAAGAGACGGTAGCCGCTGCGCTCATAGATGGTGCGGTTGCGCTCGTCGGCCGTGTACAGATAGATGCCCCGCGCGACAGAGTCGTTCTCGACGAGCTCGTGGGCGGCGGTCAGCAGCCTGCGGCCAATACCCTGGCCCTGATGGGAGGGCGCCACGGCAAGACCCTCTAGCGTATAGTGGTTCTCAACGACATCCTCAGGAGGGTGCATGGCTCGTAAGGCTGAGAGCAGCCACCGCCAGCGGATCTGCCTCGCCAGGCCCAGAAGCAAGGGCAGATGCGGCAGCAGCTCTCGCACTTTTTTGTGCCAGGGTATATGGGGCAAAGCTTCGAGGGGCGGCTTGAGGATCGCGATGCCCACCGGGACATTGTCCTCGAGGGCCAACAGAACGGGTTGACCCTGGACATGCTTGCGCATGACCATCAACGCCTGAGCACGCCGAAAGCGGTCCTGTCTGCGCTCGGTAGAGAGATCGAGTGTGCGGGTCGTAAAGCCCTCGGTCATAAAGGCGTCTGCCAGTACCCACACAGCGTGCGAGAGATACTCTGAGCTTGCGGGGACGATGCGCACCTGCGGTTGAGCTTGGGGGCCAGTCATGTCACTCCCTTTTGCTATGAGGCTCTACGCGAGCCCCGTACTATCCATGCCCATATCTGCATGGGCACACCGAATTGGATACCAAGTATATACATAATAGCTCAGGGGGCCCCCGCGTCGCCAGATCCAACAGGTTCCAGAGATTCGTCATGAATCGACTCTTTCTGACGATTGGTCAGCACCGTGCATTCTGTCTGGCGCGTCCTCCACATGGAGTGGGCGCACCATATGATGCACGGTGAACTCTGCCCCCCCCTTGACGCTCGCGAGGGTGCGATAGCCGCTGCGCTCATAGATGGCGCGGTTGTGTTCGTCGGCGGTGTATAGGTAGATTGCGTTCGCATCGGCGGCGCGCTCTGCCATCTCGTGCACGGCATTCAGGAGTAACCGGCCGATGCCCCGGCCCTGGTGCGAGGGCGCTACGGCCAGGGCCTCCAGCGTAAAGCAATCCTTGCCCAGCGTCTCGGGCGGTTGCATGGCTCTAAAGACCGCGGACAGGCGGCGCCAACGTACCTTGGAGAACAAGCTGAGCAGCAGAGGAGGGTGGGGTAACAGCGCAGAAACCTCTACCCAGAATGACTCGGCCTGATTGCTTGGCTGCTTGACGATCGCGACCCCTAACGGCTCATTGTCGTGCAGGGCCACAAGAATCGGCTGCCCCTTGTTGTGCCAGCTCGCCGCAAACTGGGCCAAGATGCCTCGCCAGCGTTCGCGCCTGATCTCGGTCGACAGATCGAACAGGTGCGTGATGAATCCCTCCGTCAAGAAGGCGTCTGCTAGCACGCGCGCAGTCTGTGGTAGGTGCTCGGCGCTTGCGGGTACGACAGTGATCGGTTGTGGATCTGTTCCAGCGGTCATGCCACTCCATCCATAGGTGCTCTGCCTGGTTCTCTTTCGGTCACAGCTTGCGGAGCATACGAGGTACTCACGACAGCCAAGGGCCTGTCGGATCGCGCGATCCGACAGGCCCTTGTGGTTAGCAGATACTGGCGATTGCCTACTTTTTGGGGAGGTACTCGGCGGCCCAGCCGACGCCCAGCTCTTGCAGCTTGGCCTCGCCGGGGATGCCGGTCTCTTGGTCCCATCCCATCATGGCATAGTAAGTATGCACGGCCTCGCGCAACTCTTCGCGATCGATGCCGCCGTCGGCCAAGGCGCCGCCCGTAGTGGGGCCATAGCTGCGCTCGGACAGGCGATCGTCCTCTACGGTCAGGCCCTCGCGCATGTTGAACGTGCGCGCAAGGTTCAGGGCGCGCTCGCCCACCTTGAGCAGCTCGTACTCGGAGCAGTCCCAACCGGTAGCGGCATTGACCATCTGGGTCAACTCGGTCAGGCTCCAGCCGGGGAAATTGCACATGGAGACACAGTTGGGCACGATCGAAGAGATCGTGTTCAACATAAAGGCATGTACCTTGGCCGGGCCCAGATCCTCCAGGGGGATGGGCTCCAGGACGCCCAGCTTGCGCAGGCCGCCCGCCAAAAAGCCCTCTTCATCGGCATTCATCAGACCCGAGTCATGCAGCGAGTGGCAGTGATCGGCGCCTGTGGGCGAGACGGCATAGCCGATGGCCAATCCACGCTTGAAGCGGGGCTCGTGCATCGGGAACGCCTGGCCCTTGGTGTGCACGGCATAGGTCCAGGCGTCGCCGCCCAGCCGCTCGGCCACCGTTTCCATATCTTCGGCCAAAAGATCGCCCAGGCCTTCGCGCTTGCCGATCTTTTCTACCATGGCCACCATGGCGTCGCCGTTGCCAAAGCGCAGGTCAATCCCATCCGTGTCCTCCAGGGTGAGCAGACCGTTCTCAAAGGCCTCCATAGCCAGGGCGATGGTAACGCCGGCACCGATAGTGTCCAGCGAGTAGGCGTTGCACAACTGGTTGCCCTTGGAGACGGCTACGAGGTCACCGACGCCACAGGTCGAGCCCAGGGCGCCCAGGGTCTCGTACTCGGGTCCGCCATAGTCGGAATCGACACCCTCGGCCGCCACGACCTTTTTACAGCGCACGGCGCAGGCAAAGCAGGCCTCCATGCCGGTGCCGATCTTGTTCATGACAAAGCTCAGGTCGTCGATGCCTTCCCACTCGCCATCGCGGAAGTTGTTGACGGGCAGGTTGCCCTGCAGCAGGCCGTCGGTGAGGTCCCCGCCGCCGGTGCCCCACTTGGAGAGGCCGGCCGAACGCGTGCCCTCGCGCACCTCTTCCGCGGCGCGGCGGGCCATGCTGCGCACCGTGTCCGAGTCGACGCCATCGATATTCATCGTGCCGCGCACGGCCACAGCCTTGAGCTTTTTCGAGCCCATGACGGCGCCCATGCCGGTGCGGCCGGCCGCATCCTTGAGTTCATTCATGACGCAGGCATACTTGACCATGTTTTCGCCGCCCGGGCCGATCATGGACATACGAATGCGCTTGTCGCCCAGCTCCTCCTGGATGGTCTCCATCGTCTCTTTGGTGGTCTTGCCCCAAAGGTGAGATGCATCGCGGATCTCGGCCTCGCCATCTTTGATCCAGAGGTAGACGGGCTTTTCCGAGGCACCTTCGACGATGATGGCGTCAAAGCCGGCGCGCTTGATCTCGTTGGGGAAAAAGCCACCTACTTCGCCCACGCCAAAACCACCCGTGAGAGGCGATTTGGCGCCCACAGCGTTGCGTGACGAGCCACTGACAGCCAGGCCGGTCAGGACACCGGGGGCAAACACAAGCTTGTTCTCGGGACCCAGTGGGTCGGCGCCCTTGGGGACCTCCTTGAGCAGCACATCGGCAATCACATTCCAGCCACCCATATACCGGCGAAAGTAAAGAGGGCCGGGCTCGTCAATCTTGATCGAGCCATCGGTCAGATTGACGCGCAGGATCTTGTTATGAAACGAGCGTACCATGCAGCTTCCTCCTCATGTTGTGCTAGGCGTGGGGCGCCCAGCTCTGCAGAACCTCTACCTGGGGAGTATACCCAAATGAAAATAGGACGCAAGCCTCAAGCGCTGGTCAGAGAGCGCCCGCCGCTACCATCCAACCGGATAAGTCGTTTTGTGCTAGATCAAAATATTTGATCTTTGAGAAAATTCATCCAAAACTATTGACACACAACCTAAAATGTTGTATGATGCTTTTCGAAAGGAGGCGCTATGCGCAAGATTTTGGAGACCTGTCCGAGTTGTGGTGGTGATTTGATCGTGACCGAGATGCATTGCACCGCGTGCGAGACCATGGTTCGTGGCCGCTGGGAGCCCTGCCGGTTCTGCCGGTTGGATGCCGAGACGCTGTCGTTCATCGAGAGCTTTGTCAAGCACCGCGGTAACCTCAAGGAGATGGAGCGCGAGCTGTCCGAGTCGTATTGGACCTTGCGCGCCCGGCTCAATGAGGTAATCGAGACCCTGGGTCTGGAAGAAGAGTCCGAGCCCTCTCACGACCCCATTGCAGAACTGCGACGCCAGATCCTGCACCAAGTGCAGTCCGGCATCATTGAGGCGACCGAGGCGGCGCGACAACTTGCCAGCCTGACCAGAGATGAACCCGAGGAGTGACATGACAACCCGAAGAGAAATGCGAGACTTTGATGCAGAACAGCTCGAGATCCTGAATCTCGTGGCGGAGAAAAAGCTGAGCATTGTCGAGGCCAACCGTCTCCTGGCCGCTCTCGAGCAAGAAGCTGCCCTGCAGCGCGAGCGGTCGGCTGCACTGGAGCAGGAAGAGGGCTCCGCCCAGCCAGAGGCCGCCGAGCAGCCCGAGTCGACCCAACAGCCCGAGGCTGCCGAGCAGCCCCCGTCGGCGGAACGCGCCACCCAGCCTCTCTCCCCCAGGGACGCCGAGCCAGAGGCAGGCCGTCCTACCATGCCCTTGGATCGGGAGCGCACCCCCTTTGACCTGGAAGAGGGGGAGACGACCGAGCCTGAGCAAGAGGCCACGACACAGCAATCCGAGGCAAGGCAGCCTGGTTCCGAATCATCCAGTGCCAGGGACTCTGAGGCCCGGCAGTCCGCTGGGCGACGCGAGCCCTTTGGCCTGGATGATGAGCCGCCTATCCGCGAGCGGCGCGATTTCCGCGGCGCCGATCTGCGGGGGGCCGACCTGCACGGGATGAACCTGGAAGGCGCCAATTTCCGGGGCGCTAATCTGCAAGGCGCCAACCTGAGCGGCACCCGCCTGTTGCGGGCCAATCTGATTCGTGCCAACCTGAGCGAGGCTGATCTGAGCGAGGCTGATCTGGCGCGGGCCAACCTGCAGGCGGCGAGTCTAGAGCGGGCCCGTCTGGTGAACGCCCGGCTCGTGCGTGCCAATGGGCAGGCCGCCCGGCTCAACGACGCCGACCTGACCGGGGCGAATCTGGAGCGCGCCAATTTGCAGGCCGCGGATCTGCGCGGCGCCAAGACAACCGATATCACTCTCACGCGAGCCAACCTCCAGGCCGCAAATCTGGAAAGCCTTGATCTGCGGGGCCGTGATCTGGGACGGGCCAATATGCAGGCGGCGCGACTTGAAGGCGCAGTACTGGCTGAGGCCAATCTTGATCACGCCAATATGCAGGCTGCACGGCTAAGCGGTGTGGACCTGCGTGGCGCCAAGCTAGGCCATGTCAACATGCAGGCCGCCATGCTGAACGAGGCCAATCTGGCCGAGCAGCATATGATCCATGTGAACTTGCAGGCCGCCCGCATGGCGTCGGTCAATCTGAACGGTGCACGCCTAGAGCACTGCAATCTCCAGGGAGCGAATCTCTCCGGCGCTGATCTACGTAATGCCGTGCTGGAGCATTGCAGCATGCTGGGGGCCAACGTCAAGGGGGCCCAGACAGAGGGCATGAAGGCCGAGCATACCAACCTGCGGGGCACCCAGTTTGTGGACGAGCTGCTCAAGGGCCTGGATATTGACATCGATCTGGACGATCTCGATATCGATCTCGATCTGGGCGGGCTGGGCCGGATGTTTAGCCGCAAGGGCGAGTCGTCGGAACCCGAGACTCCTGAGGAGGAATAGCACAAATGGCAACTGTAGCAGATACATCCACGCCGAAGGAGTCCCGCTGGGGTTTGCGCTTCTTTCCCATCTGGATCGGCGGAGCGTTATCCTGGATCGGGAGCGCTGTGGCTCAGTTCGCTCTGGTATGGTGGCTGACCGATCTGACGGGCTCGGCGGTGGTTCTGGCCACCGCCGCCAGCGTCGCCATGCTGCCTCAGATCGTCTTGGGCCCGCTGGCCGGGGCCTATGTGGACCGCTGGAACCGACGCCTGGTCCTGATCGTTTCCGATGCGTTCATCGCTTTGCTGGCGCTCTGGCTGGCATGGCTCTTTTGGAGCGGCAGCCTCGAGATCTGGCATGTCTATGTGATCATCATCGGTCGCGCATTGGGCGGCATCTTTCATCACCCGGCCATGTACGCTGCCACCGCGATGCTGGTTCCCAAGAAGGAGCTGCCACGGGTGCAAGGCCTGAAGCAAGCCCTGGGTGGGGCCGTGAATATCATTGGGCCGCCCCTGGGGGCTGTGGCCCTGCGGCTACTGCCATTGCATCAAGTGATGTTCATCGACGTGGTCACGGCAGCGATCGCCATCCTGCCGCTGCTATTCATAGCCATTCCAGAGCCAGAGCGCAAGGCTCTTGGTACGGGGGCCCGCGCTGTGATTGGTGACATGCTTGACGGTCTGCGCTATCTTCGTAGCATTCCCGGCATGTCGGCCAGGATCTGTGTAACCATCGGCATCAACTTTGCGTGGGCGCCCATCGCGAGCCTGCTGCCCCTCTTTGTCCGCGATGTCCTTGGCGGCGATGCTGCTGGGCTCGGCATAGTGCAGTCCGCCTTTGGCATCGGTCTCATCGCCGGGGGGCTTCTTATGACAGTGTGGGGCGGCTTGCGCAGTCGCACCAATATGACCTTTGGCGCCTTCGCAATTATGGCTCTGGCCGTCCTTGGCATGGGCGCCGCTCCCGCGAACACGCTATGGGTTGTGGCCGTGGCATGGCTCGCATGCGGGTTTTTCGGTGCGATTGGCAACAGCACCTTTATTGCCCTTTTGCAGGGCACTGTGTCACCGGACATGCAGGGACGTGTCGTGTCGGCGGTCCAGAGCGGGTTTACGGTGGCGATCCCCCTGGGCTTGGCCCTGGCAGCTCCGTTCGCCGAGATCTTTGGACTGCGCACACTCTACCTGGTCTCTGGCGTAACGAGCGTCCTCATCTGTCTTCGGGCTCTCACTCTCCAGTCTATTAGACGCCTGGACGAGGTCGGTCACCAGACGGAGGGTAAAGAGGCCCCCGCGACGGAAGAGCGGTCACGAGCCCTCGCGAGCCAGCCGATCGAGACGTAGACCCTGTGGGCGATCAAGCGCCCTTGGAACACTCCAGGGCGCTTGATCGCCGATTTTTTTGTGCGCAGGGTGATCTTACGCACTCTTGACGCGAACGGTCAAGAGACTGGCAATGACATCTTCGGGCAAACGAAAGATGATACTCTTACGCGACAGTAAATCGCTCAGGAGGACGATCAAGGGTGACGAATCATACACACACAACGGCACACTCAAATGCGCGTTGGGGCTGGACCTTTTTCCCGATCTGGGGAGGCCAGGCGCTCTCTTCGCTGGGCAGTAGCATCGCTCAGTTTGCGCTGGTATGGTGGCTAACCGATCTCACGGGCTCGGCGGTGGTGCTGGCCACAGCCACCACCATGGCCTTGCTGCCCCAGATCGTGCTGGGGCCCCTGGCGGGGACGTATGTCGATCGCTGGAACCGCCGCCTGGTGATGATCCTGGCCGACGGGATCATCGCCCTGCTCTCGCTCTGGCTGGCGTGGCTCTTTTGGAGCGGCAGCCTCCAGATCTGGCACGTCTATCTGATTATGGTGGGCCGGTCCATCGGTGGCATATTCCACCATCCGGCCATCCATGCAGCTACGGCCATGCTGGTGCCCCGCAAGGAGCTCTCGCGGGTGCAGGGGCTGAACCAGGCGCTGGGCGGGGCCGTGAATGTCATCGGGCCGCCCCTGGGAGCACTGGCGCTGGCACTGTGGGCCCTCCACCAGGTGATGTTCATCGATATCATCACGGCCACGCTGGCCATCGGGCCCCTGCTGCTGGTGCGCATTCCGGAGCCAGAGCGCAGGCCGGCAGGCGCTGGTCCCCGCGCCGTCATAGGGGACATGCTCGAGGGGCTGCGCTATGTGCGCGGCATGCCCGGCATGATGATCGTCATCGGGATTGCTATCGGCCTCAACTTTGTGGGGGTGCCCACTTGGACCCTGCTGCCTCTCTATGTCCGCGATGTCTTTGGCAGCGATGCAGCGGGTCTCGGTCTGGTGCAGTCGGCCTTTGGGGTGGGGCTCGTCACGGGAGGCGTGGTCCTGAGCGCCTGGGGCGGATTCAAGAGCCGTGTCGTCACAGGTTTTGTGGCCTTTGGCTTGACGGGGTTTGCCGTGTTGGGTGTCGGCGGCGCGCCCGCGACCGCTCTGTGGGTGGTGGCCGTGGGTTGGTTCGCTTTCGCCTTTTTCAACGCCATCGGGAATGGTACCTTTATGGCGCTGCTGCAGGGCTCTGTGCGGCCTGACATGCAGGGCCGCGTCGTCTCGATGGTGATGAGCGCCGTCCAACTGGCCACCCCGCTGAGCCTGGCCCTCTCTGCGCCGATGGTGGAGCGCTTCGGTCTGCGCTCCTGGTACCTGGCCGCGGGCGTGGTGACAACGGTGGCCTGTGTGTGGGCTCTTACCTCACGCTCGGTGCGTCGGCTCGACGAGGCAGGGACACAGATGGATGCAGACCCCGTAGCAGAAGAGACCGTGGGCGTCGCGGGCAGGCCGCTGGCCGAGCTCTAGCACAGTGCTATGAGAGCGCCCCGCCATCAGTCATGGCGGGGCGCTCACTTGCTTTGGGAGGGGGTACCTTGGGGCAATAGCGGCCTAGCGCTCGGGATAGGCGGGAATGCTCCCGATCACCTGATAGGACGCCGGCCAGACCGTGGCCACGCCCAGGCTGCGTGCGGCATGGCGAGCCCAGTAGGGGTTGCGCAGTAACGAGCGCCCCAGGGCCACCAGGTCGGCCTGTTCCGCTGCAATGATGGCATCGGCCTGCTCGGGGCGGGTGATGAGTCCCACCGCCGCGGTGGGCACCTCTCCCTCCAGGCGCACGCAGGAGGCAAAGGGCACCTGATAGCCCGGCGACACCCGCGGACGTGTGGCCACCACCCCGCCACTGGAGCAGTCCACCAGGTCCACGCCGTGCCCGCTGAGGATGCGTCCAAAGAGGGCAGCATCCGGGGGCTCATTGCCCCCGCTGGCCCAATCGGTGCAGGAGAGGCGTATGAACAGCGGCTTGGTCTCGGGCCACACATCACGGACGCGGTCGGTGATGCGCTCGGCCAGGCGCACGCGGCCCGCATGATCCCCACCGTACGCGTCCTCGCGCTGGTTGGCTAGAGGCGAGAGGAACTCGCTCACCAGATAGCCGTGGGCGCCGTGTATCTCGATCACATCCAGCCCTGCCTTTTCCGCGCGGACAGCCGCATCCGTAAAGGCCGTCACGACCGTATCGATTCCGGCTTTATCCAGAGCCTCGGGCGTGCGCCAGTCCGTATCAAAGGGAATGGCGCTGGGCGCCACCGGCGCCTCGGGTCCATGGCCTCTGGCGCTGCTCCATGCCTTGCGCCCGGCATGCGCCAGCTGGACGCCGACCGCGGCCCCATGCTCGTGGCAGAAGCGGGCGATGCGGGCCAGTGGCTCGATCTGCTCGTCGCTCCAGAGGCCCAGGTCGTTGGCACTGATGCGTCCCCGCGATTCAACGGCTGTCGCCTCGATCATCACCAGGCCCACGCCGCCCACGGCCCGGCTGCCATAGTGCACCAGATGCCAATCAGTTGCCCTACCATCCGTCCTGGCTACATACTGACACATGGGCGACATCATGATTCGATTGCGGAAGGTGATATCTCTGATGGTCAAAGGATCGAAAAGGTGGGGCATCGCATCTACTCCTATATAATGTTGGGCCAGAGTGCATGCTTGATCGTACGCACGTTGGTATCATGGGCAAGATTGTACCTGCGTCTCGAGCGGGGGCCAAGCTGCCGGTGCGCTCCCGGTTGCGGGCGTTGGTACGCTTGCACTATGATGGCCCTGTACCCGATTCGCCACAACCCGGCAGGAGGCCTCATCATGAGCGAACCATCCGAACGGCCCAACATCCTGTTTCTTTTCACCGACGATCAGCGCTTTGACACGGTGCATGCCCTGGGTCATCCCCAGCTCCATACGCCAAACATGGACAGCCTGGTCGAGCGGGGCGTGGCCTTTACCAATGCGCACATCATGGGCGGCACCTCGGGGGCCGTCTGCATGCCGAGCCGCGCCATGCTCATGACGGGGCGCACCCTCTTTCACCTGGAGGGCGCCGGCGAGAGCATTCCCCAGGAGCATGTGCTGCTGGGCCAGTGGCTGCAGGAGGATGGCTATCGCACCTGGGGCACGGGCAAGTGGCACAATGGGCCGTCCTCCTACGCCCGCAGCTTTGGCAGTGGGGCCGAGATCTTTTTCGGGGGCATGGAGGATCACTGGAATGTGCCAGCCTGTGACTTTGACCCTTCGGGCGTCTACGAGACGATGATCCCCGTCTGCCCCGATCCCTACCACTCGAACGAGGTGGTGTACAAGCGGGGCGACCATGTCACCGCCGGCAAGCATTCCAGCGAGCTCTTCTGTGAAGCAGCCATAGATGCCCTGGCACGCTATGAGGGGAACGCACCCTTTTTCATGTATCTCTCCTTCATGGCGCCCCATGACCCGCGCACTATGCCGCGCGAGTACCTGGAGATGTACGACCCTGATGAGATCGAGCTGCCACCCAACTGGATGCCTGAGCACCCCTTTGACAATGGCGATCTGCGTGGTCGCGACGAGTGCTTGGCCGCGATTCCGCGCACGCCCGAGGAGACCCGCCGCCATATCGCCGAGTACTATGCCATGATCACCCACCTGGATGCCCAGATCGGTCGCGTGCTGGTGGCCCTACAGCAGAGCGGTCAGGCCGACAATACCCTGATCGTGCTGGCGGGCGACAACGGCCTGGCCCTCGGCCAGCATGGCCTGATGGGCAAGCAGAACCTGTACGATCACAGCGTGCGCGTGCCGCTGGTGATCAGTGGGCCCGGCGTGCCCCAAGGTCAGCGCAACGAAGCCTATACCTATCTGATCGACATCTATCCCACCCTGTGCGACCTGGTCGGGCTGGATATCCCCGACACCGTCGAGGGCCTCAGTCTGGTCCCGTCGCTGCAGGACCCTGGACGCTCGGTGCGCGACTCGCTCTACTGCGCCTACCGCCAGTTCCAGCGTAGCGTCCGCGATGCCCGGTTCAAGCTGATCGAGTACCGGGTTGGCGGGCACCGGACCACGCAACTCTTTGAC
>SLPC01000221.1 GCA_007132185.1 Anaerolineae bacterium
ATCTTTGGCTTGCTGGGCTCCAATGGCGCCGGAAAGACCACCACCATCCGCATGATCCTAGACCTTATCAAGCCCGACTTGGGCGAGATTCGCGTCCTAGGCGGGCCCATGCGTGAGGCAACCAAGAGGCGTATCGGCTATCTCCCTGAGGAGCGAGGCCTCTACCGTGATATGAAGGCGCTGGATGCCTTGCTGTTTCTGGCGCGGCTCAAGGGGCTCCGCCTCGGTGAGGCGCGCTCTCGGGCCGAGAGCTTGCTGCATGAGGTGGATCTGTGGGACGCGCGCGATCTCAAGGTCGAGGCTCTGAGCCGCGGTATGCAGCAAAAGCTTCAGTTTGTGGTCGCTGCCATCCACGAGCCCGAACTCATTATCGTTGACGAGCCGTTTTCAGGCCTGGACCCGGTCAACACCCAGGTGATCAAGCGACTTGTCTATCGCATGCGTGAACAGGGCACTGCGATCGTTATGAGCACGCACCAGATGCACCAGGTCGAGGAAATGTGCCAGCGGATCCTGCTGATCAACAGGGGCAGGACGATGCTGTATGGCGAGGTGGAGGAGATTCGCGATCGTTTCTCCACCAACTCTGTCGAGGTAGCCCTGCAGGGGAATGTACAATCGGTACCCGGCGTCGAACACGTGGAGCGACGCAATGGCGGTTATCGGATGCGACTCGAGGCGGGCACGGCGCCCGAGGATGTGCTCTTGTCGCTGGTGAACATGCCCGATGTCCGGGTGCAGCGTTTCGAGCAGGTGCAGACTTCCCTCGAAGAGATCTTTGTCCAGATTGTGGGCCATCAGGTCGAGAATGGTGAGTACCCGGCAGACAGTGGGTGTCCGTGAACGTCGCCAAAATCTGGCTCATCGCCTGGAGTACCTATCGGAATCAGGTGCGCTCAACCCTGTTCCTGATCATGACCTTTGCCTTGCCGGTGCTGGCTATTGCGGCTGGGGCGATACCGATTTTGATGGGGCGCTCGCCCGAGGCACGGTTGGGCTGGGTAGATCAAACCCAGCAGCTGGCGCTGCCGGATCCGGAGCGGGTTGATCTCGATCTGACCTGGCAGGCCTATCCCACAGAGGACGCCGCTGCCCAGGCCCTGGCCACCGGAGAAGTGGATGCCTATCTTGTCATCCCGGCGGGATATTTCCAGGGCGCCAGCCCCATCTACTATGGCGAGCGCGCACCGAATCAGTTCTTTGCCGATACATTGCGGCAAGAGATACGCGTTGCTCTGGCGCCCGATGCGCCCGACTGGTGGCATGATCGCCTGGCGCAGGCGGCCGTGTGGGAGTATCAAGACCTCGAGACCGGCAGGACGCTGCATCAGGGTATCGAGCTCTTGCTCTGGTACGTCACGCCAGCGGCCGTGGGCATTTTGTATGCGTTCATGCTCATGACTACGATCAACCACATGGGACCTGTCATCAGCCGCGAAAAAGAGGATCGGGCCATGGAAATGGTGCTGACCTCGCTGCGCCCGGTCGAGCTCGTCGGCGGCAAGATCCTAGGCCTGACCCTTTTGACTCTCACTCAGGCCGCCATCTGGGGGCTCGGCGCCGCCATTGGCATCGGCATCTTTTGGATCGGCGAAGGGCAGACGGGCATCCCGAGCCTGCCCTGGGGCTCGTTGGCCTGGGGCGGGGCCTTGGCCGTCCTTGGTTACCTGCTGTACGGTGCGCTGGGCGCTGGTCTCGGGATTCTTGCAGGAGACCGGGAGCAGGCCAACCAGTTGGCGGGTCTGCTAGCCTTTGTGGGGATATCACCCGTTTGGATGGTAGGACTTTTGTTCAGCAGGCCCGATGGTCCCATTGCCATCGCCCTAACGCTTTTTCCTCTCTTTGCCCCGATCATAGCCCTCATGCGCATGACCATAACCGATGTGCCCACCTGGCAATTGTGGGCGGCGCTGGGGTTGCTGGGGCTCTCGCTGCTCTTGGCCCTGTTTATGGTGGCGCGCTTTTTCCGGGCCGCCGCTCTGCTCTATGGGCAGAGGCTGACGCCGCGACAGATGTGGCGCGCCCTCAGTGCCAGCTAGCAAGCTGTTAAAGGCAATGATGATATGAAAAGCATTACGCTGCTCGTGGCCTGGCGCGAGTTTCGCGAGCGGGTCCGCAGCCGGGGATTCCTGCTGAGCTCGCTCGGCATGCCCTTTTTTTTGATCGTTGTATTGCTTCTCACCGGTACGGTCCAAGACCCAGGTCCGACGCCCACGGCTTCCGAGGTCCCCGACGTTGCTCTGGATCGACCGCAGGTCGCGCCGGTTGGCTATCTGGATCGCCCCGGCATCCTCCAGGGCGTGGACACGGGCCCTACCCTTGTGGCTTATGACGATGAGGATAGCGCCGAGGATGCGCTACGGCGTGGCGAAATCAACGCTTACTATTTGATTCCCGACGACTATGGCGAAACCGGCACGGTACGGCGGGTGAGTCTGGGTCTGCCCACTGTTCAGCCCGACGCCGGACCACTCGTGGCTTATCTTCGCGAGCGATTGGTGGCTGACTTTCCGCAGGACGTAGCGGAGCGGCTCTTGACGCCGCTGGGAGATGAGGGTTTGCGGATTGTGACTCTTGATGACCGGGCTCCCAATGACCAGGATCCGGGCATGATGCCCTTTGTGGTTTCAGCTGCCATCATGGTGCCCCTTTTCACGGGGGGCGGTCTCCTGTTGCGCAGTCTGGCCCAGGAAAAAGAGTCGCGTATGATGGAGATTCTGCTGGCGTCGCTGCGGCCCAACCAGTTACTGGCGGGCAAGATGATGGGCATGGCGGCCCTGGTCATCGTCCAGTACCTGTTCTGGATGTTGATGCTCTGGCTACTCTTGCCGATTACAGGGGCCAGCCTGGGCGATGCGCTGCGAGACCTGCATCTCAGCACGAGCGAGGGCCTGGTGATGCTCCTGTATGGGCTGAATGGCTTTTTCCTCTATGCTGCCATCATGGCGGGGCTGGGGGCCGTTACCCCTGATGTACACAGCAGCCAGAACTGGGTGTTCATAATCACCCTGCCTCTGATGATACCCTTTTATCTGTGGATGGCCCTCGTCAGTGCGCCTCACGGCGTGCTGGCCGTCGCCCTTAGCCTGTTCCCCTTTTCGGCGCCCATGGCGATGATCCTGCGTATGACCTCCACCGTGGTGCCCGTGTGGCAGTTGGCCCTTAGCCTTGGGCTCATGCTCATCACCACGGTGCTTGTGACGCGAGCCATGGCGAGGCTATTCCGCGCCCAGGTGTTGCTGAGCGGCGAGCCTCTGTCGCTCAGACGTTTCGCCCAAGTCTTGAGCTCTACATAGGCAGCGCTAGCTGTTCTGACGCACCATGGTCTCGCCCGCGGCGCGGATCGCATCCAGCTTGTGCTCGCGGGTGATGCGCTTGATGCCGATCAGATCAGCCGGCTGCATGCGGACGTGCTGGGCCCAGCGCTCCATGTTGGTGAGGCAGCTCACCATACCGCCTCCGCCGCCGCCTGCCGCGGCCATCAGGAGCACAGGCTTGCCCGCCAGGCGGCTGCCGGCGCCCAGCGAGGCCTCGCAGCGGCGCAGCCGGTCCGTAAAGCACTTGTGCGACTCGCTCAGGTCCCCCCAGTACACGGGCGTCACCATGACCAGGGCCTCGGCGGCAATGGCGGCCTCGTGCAGGGACTGAAATGCGTCGTCGATGCCATCGCAGACATGCTCCGAGCGACAGCCACCCCAACCATCGTCACATTGGCGACACGAGGAGAGATCGAGATCGGTGAGACGGACGTTCTCGGCGGTTCCCCCCGCCGCCTCGATGCCCTTGATGGCAGCACTGGCGCAGGCCGCCGTGAGGCCGTCGGTGTTCGGACTCGATTGGATGACGAGCACATGCATCGGTTTTCCTCCTCAGGCTCAGATGAACAAGCTAGTTAGAGATGAGATTCGGCTAGAGAATTCCCGTCGCCATCAGGATGCCCATGGCGATGAACAGGGCTGACGCGGCACGTAACAGCACTCCCCGAGGCACCACACGGCAGAGCTGCTGGCCCCCAACTACCGCCAGACCC
>SLPC01000192.1 GCA_007132185.1 Anaerolineae bacterium
GAATGCATCACTCTAGTTGCGAACTGTTCTCAATTAGTAGTATCCTAGCATTGCACCGTGGCGTTGTCAAGAAAATACATCCGCCCATCACGGATGATGTCAAAAGTCGATACTATGCACACTGGTGTCTTTTTATCGGAACCTGAGCAGGCGAACACAAGGCTCACACCTACAAGACTGCAGGCGAGCATACCTGATTCGAGTTGGTACGGGCAAAGCGCGTCTTTGACCACAAAGCCCTCACGGTCTATCACGATCAAGCCTCCTGCCAGCGTCGGTTCGTGCTACAATGGATTGACAGTCAAACACACATTGTTATACTTGTTGCACATTGTGGTCAAGTAACTAAGGAGGTCATGAACTTGAACCGTAGCGACAGACGTATGGGTTTCGTGTGGGTGGCGCTTTTCATCCTCTTTGCTCTGGCGCCTCTTATCTTTATGCTCGTTGGTGAGCGGCCGATGGGCCGCGAGTTTCTACGCGAGCTGTCTGTGGCCTTTGGATTCGTCGGCATTGGCCTCATGACGCTGCACTTTGTGCTCACGGCGCGCATCACCGCCGTCAAGGCCCCCTTTGGCGCCGACGTCGTATACCATTTCCATCATCGCATCGCCTTTACCACGTTGGCCCTCTGGTTGGCCCATCCTATCGTCCTCTTTATCTGGTTCCCCTGGTCTCGACGGCTACTGAATCTTGCCACCGCGCCTTGGCGGGCCCGCTGGGGGGTGCTCTCTGTCGCCTTTATCCTGGTGCTGATGCTCTTTTCGGTGGCTCGCAGGACCCTCCGGCTGGAGTATGTGTTCTGGCGCATCACCCACGGCCTGATGGCGGTGGTGGCCATGGTCATGGTGCTGACTCACGCCTATATGGTAGGCAACCATATCGGCACGCCGCTGAAACAGGGACTCTGGTTAGGGTATGGTGGCATCAGCATTCTGCTCGTAGCCTATCTGCGCCTCTACAAGCCCTGGCGGATGCTACAGCGACCCTATCATGTTACCGAGATACGGCCGCAGCATGGCGCTGTATGGAGCCTCAGGCTGGAGCCGGTAAACCACGAGGGCATGCGCTTTCAGCCAGGCCAGTTTGCCTGGCTGACGGCCTGGCGCTCCCCTTTTGCGGCCCATGAGCATCCCTTTTCCTTTTCGTCCAGCAGCGAGGAAACCGGCACCATTGAGTTTGCCATCAAAGAGCTGGGGGATTTCACGGCCACCATAAGCCGCCTCGAGTCTGGGCAGCATGTCTATGTTGATGGCCCCTACGGTTCCTTTTCGCCGGATCGCTTTACGGACTATGATACCCTGATGCTGATCGCCGGTGGGGTGGGGATCGCCCCCATCATGAGCATCCTGCGCACCATGGCCGATCGCAATGACCAGACGCCCGTCACGCTGCTTTACGGCAGCCAGTCCTGGGCGATGGCCTCGTTCCGTGAGGATCTGTCCGAGCTGGACAAAATCTTGAATCTCAATGTCGTTCATCTGCTGGAGCAGCCGCCAGAGGACTGGGAAGGCGAGGTCGGCTATGTGACGCGCGAGATACTGGAACGTTATATGCCTGATTCGTCGCAGAATTATCGGGTGTTCATTTGCGGCCCCACCGGTATGCTGAACGCCGTCGAGGGGACATTGCTGGAGATGGATGTCCCCGAGAGTTTGATCCATATGGAACGATTCGACCTGGCGTAGGAGGTTATCGATATGCGTTATCGTCTGTCCAGTTGGCTGGTAATTGGTATCTCGGTGATCGTCCTGCTCGTGTCGATTATCGTAGCCCTTGTCCAGAGTGGCGTCTGAGGCGCTTATACTATACGGTTACAGCCGCCCGCCCATACAAAGATCGGCCCCGGGGAAACAACTCCCTGGGGCCGGTTTTATGGCGGATCATCTTGATCCGTGGAGCACGTCCCTGCCACAGCCCCTACTGCGCCGTCACAGGCGTAGCCTGCTGGACGGGCTCGCGCTCGATTCGGATGGCCATGGCGAATGGAATCGATAACAGTATGACAACCACCGCCCCCCATGCCACGGCCTGATACCCGACCAGACCCAACAGGGTGCCCGCCACAAAGGACATCGACACTGATGTGATGTGGTTGAAACTCACACCGGCCGACAGCGTCGGCGTAAGCTCCTCGCGAGGTGCAATGCGGTTTACATAAGAGCTGAGACCCATGTTGCACAAAAAGAGCATGTTGATGAACACCAGAGCGGCGCTGAGCAGCCATGGATTCGTCAGAGTCGCATAGCCGGCAAAGCCCAACGCCAGCAGGAGATATCCCCCGGTCAGCGTCTTGCGCTCGCCGATACGATCCAGCAGCCTGCCAATGACTGGTGACGCCACCAGGTTCACAATCCCGCTGATCAGCAGGATCAGGCTGATGTGCCACACCTCGAGCGAGAACTGCTGTACGAGCACCAGTGCGCCAAAGGCGCCAAACACCTGTGTGCGCACGCCCTCAAAGAGGGTCAGGACATAGTACAACCAGTACCGGCGCTTGACGAGCATGCGCGGCTCGGTGGTCCTGGCGCCTCCCAGGTCTCTGGGCAACCTGCTGAGCAGGTAAGCGGCCAACACGATCAGGCCGCCGCCCAGGATATAGTAAAAGCGTAGCGAGAGCCCGGTGGCAAAGCGAGAGACCACCGCCAGCCCACCCATGCCTACAATCACCGCCAGGGAGCGGGAGGCAGATAGGATGCCGAGAACGCGCCCCGAGTGCTCTTTTGACGCCAGGCCCATGCCCAGGCTGGCCTGCAGCGGCACCCAGGCGTGGAATCCCAGACTGGCCGTCACAGCCATCGCTATCAGTGCTAGGTACGAGTTGACGGCTGCATATAGCCCATATCCCACGCCCATCAGGAGCACAGCGAGAGCCGCGCGTCGCGTCAATGGCCAGTGCATCGTTGCTGCCGCGACCAGAATGAGCAGCAGACCAGGGATCTCACGAATGCCCTGTAGCCACAGCACCTGGGCTCCGCTCAGAGAGAGCGTGTCGATGAAATAGTTCGTACTGGCCCCGCGGAACAGCCCCTCGCCAAAGTTCACGAAAAAGACCGAGATGACGAGCAGCACCAGATGGGAGCTCCATATGGAGGGGTCCATCCGTCTCCAGAAACGCATATTGCTCTACCTCCTGGGGACAACGTTGTCAATGTGACAATAAAGGTCATTCTATCATACCTGAACCAGCTCTCCAAGAATTGATCTCTTGCGGCCAATGGCTGCCCACAACCGTCCCGCAGGGGCAACCTAACGCGCCAACCAGTGGATCAGGTTGCCCTGCGCTGCGCAGTCGTCCCCCATGCCGATCGACGATCATTCTGCATGTATCTCCTAACTGGTCCGCTTTTTGGTAACCAGAGTTACTGACGAATCGGTACAAAATCGCTATACTGCTAGTGTATTCTCAAGAAACTATCTATTGTCAGATGATCGACAGGAGGCGCAACGATGGAGATGTTCTGCTATCAGTGTGAAGAGGCAACCGGCGGCACGGGCTGCACCGTACGCGGCGTCTGCGGCAAGAGCCCCGAGGTCGCTGCTCTACAGGATCTGGTGATTCATTTGCTCAAGGGCATGTCGATATATGCAACCCGTGCACGAGCCCTGGGCCTATCCGATGATGCGGGCGAAGAACTCACGGCCCGTGGTCTGTTCGCCACTATCACCAATGTGAGCTTTGATCCGGAGCAGTTGCAGGCCCTGGGGCAAGAGATCCTGGGCCATCGGGATGCGCTCCGCCAGCAGGTTGAGGAGGCCCAGGGCGGGCCGGTGTCCGAGGATCTGCCCGAGGCTGCCACCTGGACGCCTCAGAGCGATAGCCTGGATGCCTGGATCGGCTATGGCGCCCAGGTCGGGATCCTGGCCAACGACAACCTCAGCGATGACCAGCGCTCCCTGCGCGAGCTCCTGATCTATGGCGTCAAGGGTATGGCCGCATACTATGACCATGCCCGAGTCCTGGATGAGAGCGATCCCGAGATCGTCGCCTTTATGCAGTCCGCCCTGGAGATTGCCGCAGAGGACAATCCCGATGCCGACGAGCTCCTGGGCATGGTGCTGGCCGCCGGCGAGATGGGCGTGCGCACCATGGCACTCCTGGACAAGGCCAACACCGGGGCCTATGGCAACCCCGAGCCGACCCAGGTCAACCTGGGCGTCAAGGAGGGCCCCGCCATCCTGGTAAGTGGGCACGACCTGCGCGACCTGCACGAGCTGCTGGAGCAGACCCAGGGCACCGGCATCAATATCTATACCCACGGCGAGATGCTGCCCGCCAATGCCTATCCGGCCCTGAAAAAGTACGATCATCTGGTAGGCAACTATGGCGGTTCCTGGTGGCACCAGGGCCGCGAGTTCAACAGCTTTAACGGCGCCATCCTGATGACGACCAACTGCCTGACACCGCCCCGAGCCAGCTATCTTGACCGCCTCTTTACCACGAGTATTGTGGCCTGGCCGGGCGCAACCCACATTCCTGATCGTGTCGATGGCCAGCCCAAGGATTTCGGCCCTGTGATCGCCAAGGCCCTGGAGTGCAAGAGTCCCACCCAGATCGAAGAGGGCTCCATCACCATTGGCTTTGCCCACGAGACGGTGCTCGGCGTCGCTGACAAGGTGATCGAGGCCATCCAGGCCGGCGACATCAAGCGCTTTGTCGTGATGGCGGGCTGCGATGGCCGCTTTGCCTCGCGCGAGTACTTTACCGATGTTGCCCAGCAACTGCCCGAGGATAGCGTCATCCTCACCGCCGGCTGCGCCAAGTACCGCTACAACAAGCTCGACCTGGGTGATATCGGCGGCATCCCCCGCCTCTTGGATGCAGGCCAGTGCAACGACTCGTACTCGCTGGTGGTCGTCGCGCTCAAGCTGGCCGAGGCACTGGGTATCGATGACGTGAATGAGCTTCCCATCGAGTACGACATCGCCTGGTACGAGCAAAAGGCCGTGATCGTGCTTCTGGCCCTCCTTTCGCTGGGCGTCAGGCGCATCCGTCTCGGGCCTGCGCTGCCGGCGTTCCTGTCGCCCGGCGTCGCCCAGGTGATCGTAGACAAGTTCGACCTGCGCCCCATCACGACGGCAGAGCAGGATCTGGCATCTATCGTCGCCGGCTCCTAGTCGCAGTCGGCACCTCGCAACCGAGGCCATGCTATGCCACACGGTGGCATAGCATGGCCTCGGTGCTTTTCCCCGCCATATCCTCTTGACAGCGTTGTCCAACTGCGCTACTCTGGACTCTGTCGGTGCATGCATATCGTGCTCGTTGGCGATCTGTATGCTACTATCACCCGACTTTGGGAGAAACCATGACTAACGTTCTGACAGGGTTGCCCGTTATTGTGCAGGTGTGCGAGGCGGGACGCCCCACCGCGTTCTGGTGGTGCAACCGCCGGCATGTCGTGGCAGAGATGCTCTGCCACTGGGATGAGAGCTATTGCAGCAGCGTCCATTGGCTGGTTCGTACCAATTGCGGCAAGCGCGTGACTCTCATCTATTATCGCTGCGAAGAGCAATGGTACGTAGATTGGGCCTGCGAGTAGGGTAGAGTGATCTGTAGCGTCTCCGGGCCAACGTAATAGACCTTGATCGTGGGTCCGCCTGTCCACAGATCGGGCATGGCCTTGTACACCTTGACGCCCCGCGCATCCAGCTCCTCATAGAAACTGATCTGCGCGGGGTAACGGTCTGGTTCAGCATAGAATCGATCATAGATACCGCTGCTCACGATCAAGAGCGTGGCGCCTTGCTCGATATAATGCTCGATGGGGGCTTGGCCAAGGGCAAAGCCCCCCACCACCTGCCAGGGCGCGCCATCCGTGGGAAAGCTGTACTTTTCCCGGGCGATGATGGTGTCGGCGGAGATGTGCTCGTCCAGCCACCGGCGCGTCTGCACCATGGTGCTGGGGCGGACCTGCTGCACCTGAAGCTGTACCGTCTGGGCCAGCGGCACGAGGCAGACAACCAGCCCGACCAACGCAGCCAGATAGCCGCCCGTGCGTGGTGAGAGATCGCGGTCTTGCCGCACCCATCGTACGCTCTGGTCAATAGCTGCCGCAGCGCCGATGGCGAATACCGGCAATGTGGGAAAGATCCAACGATCCCAGTGCAGAGGTGACCCACTGATCCCTACTAGGAACATTGCCGCGAACGCCAACAGCAGCCGCTTCGACACGCTACCTCGCCAGGCAACCCAGCTAGCGCCGACCAGCGTCAGCAGATAGCGCCCCCAGCCCCAGACGGACGGCAGCGCCACGCTCGCGTACCACCAGAGATTCGCCAGCGGCGATAGCCCGTCGGCACCCAGGTGGGTGGGCCGCATCTCGCCCTGCAGATCGCGCCACGCGGCCGGAAAATCGAGCACAAAGTACGGTGTAGAAAGGCCGAATCCCAACGCCACGCTGGCCAGGCCCGCCAGCACGCCCGCCAGCAATCTCTGCTGCTCAGGTCGTTCTCCCCGGGCCCGCCAGAGCACCATGCCATCCGCCAACAGCAGCGTGATCGCCAGTATCCCCAGATAGTACTTGGTCGAGATGGCCAGCCCACAGGCCAGCCCCGCCCACACCTGTCGCCTCAGTGTGGGCCGCTCCACAACCCGGACAATGGCCAGGAGCGCCAACGCCGTGAAAAAGACGGTGGCGCTGTCGTTGCGCAAAAGCTGGCTCAACACGAGCAGGGCCGGCACCGGAACCAGCAGCGCCGTCGCAAGCAAGGCCACTCGCCGGCCAAATAGCCTGTCGCTCAGGCGGTAGGTCAGCCACAAGGCGCCCACGCCATAGACGGCCGACACGAGCCTGCCCAGCAGCAAGAACGCCCCAACGTGTTCCTTGAACTGGGTCAGCAGACGCGCATTGCTGCCCAACAGCGAGCCCTGATGGGCGGCGGCAAACCAGGTCCGGTATACGGCGCTGACCGGATAGATGACGGTTGATGCCGGATGCCCCAACCAGCCCGGGTGCAGGTCATCCGTGGCCGCGATGCGCGCAGCGTGCCTCCCGAAAAAGTGCACTTCTTCCACCTGCACGACAAAGGGCAGATCGTTCAAGGTGCCTGGGAGGTACGCGAGCACACCCAGGAGCAATACGCCGACCAAAAGCCATCGCTCGTGGCGGTTGGACGATTCGTTTGATGGCTCCATGGGCTTCTCTCTACGGTCGTGACAACAACACGCATTATCCATGGTCCAAAGTGATGGGTCAACCTGCCCAACGGGCATCCCCAACCTTGGTCTGCACCATCCCCTGCGTTATAATCCACGAGTTGCCTTTAGCGGCAACCCGAACCACTGCAAGGAGCCTATCATGTCCTCAAACGACACGAGCAATGCGGACACCGTCGGCGCCCGGGCCCGCGAGATCTTTGGCCGCCGGGCGGCCTACTATGTAACCAGCGCCGTGCACACCGATCCCCAGGTGCTGGCCCGCATCGTCGAGCTGGCTGCGCCAGAGGCGGATGATCTGGCGCTGGATATCGGCACCGGCACGGGGCACACGGCCCTGGCGCTGGCCCCCCAGCTGGGCGCCGTGCTCGGCCTGGACCTCACGCCCGAGATGCTGGACGAGGCCGAGTCGCTGCGGGCGCTACGCGGGGCTGACAATGTGGCCTGGGTGCTGGCCGATGCGCAGGCGCTGCCCGTCGCCGACGCAAGCCTCGACATTGTCGCCTGCCGCCGCGCCGCGCACCACTTTCCGGACATTGCTATCTCGCTGCGCGAGATGCGTCGGGTCCTCAAGCCGGGTGGGCGTTTGGCGATCGACGATCGTGGCGCGCCGGAGGAGCCAGACCTTGATGCCCTTCTGAACGAGATCGATCTGCTCCACGATCACTCTCATATCCGCGAATATCGCCCCAGCGAGTGGGTCGCCATGCTCGAAAAAGCCGGGTTCGTCGTTGACTCTGTTGAGGTATACATCCTCAACCGACCCATTAGCTCCATGACCGAGGACGTGGCCCCGGACGACGTAGCCCGTATCTATGCCCTGGTAGAGAGTATGACCCCCGAGCAGGCTGAGGCCCTACATGTAGGCCAGCGACACGGCACCATCTATTTCGACCATCACTATCTGCTGGTGGGGGCTCACGTGGCGTGACGACAGCATAACCGCGAGCATAACCGTGGGCCGATGGCGACCTGTGCGGGGGAGGGAGGTGTCCCATGCGCGATTACTATGATGCGATCCTGGTCTATATCGAGGAGCTTGAGATCGTGGATACTCACGAGCACCTCGTGGGGCTGGAGGCCAACAGGGAGCGGGAGACCGACGTCCTGCAAGAGTATCTCACCCACTATTTCAACAGCGATCTGCGCTCGGCGGGGCTGAGCGCCTCCGGGCTGCGTCAGGTCATGGACCACACCCAGCCGCTAATGGCGCGCTGGGACATCGTCGAGCCCTATTGGGAGCTGGCCCGCCACACCGGCTATGGGCGCTCCCTCGACGTCACCGTGCAGGCGCTCTATGGGCTCGATGGCGTGCGCCGCGAGACGCTCGTTGCTCTCGATGAGGCCTTTCGGCAGACACTCGCCACGCCCGGTCACTATCGACGCGTGCTCAAGGAGGCCTCGCGCATCGCCATCAGCCTGCTGGATGCCGATGGCGCCTATGATCCCGCGTTGTTTCGTCCGGTGGTGCGCCTGGATCGTTTTATCTGGCCGCGTAACCTGCAAACTGTGCTCCAGATCGAGCAAGAGTACGGCGCGACCATTCGCACGTTGGACGACTGGCTGAGCGCCTGCGACGCGGCGCTGAAGCGGGCCCGTGAGCAGGGCGCCGTGGCCATCAAGAACGGCCTCGCCTATGTACGCAGCCTGCGTTACGAGCCGGTCTCGCTGCGCGACGCCGAGCGGGGTATCGCAGCCATGCGAGCCGTGCGCCACATGCCCGACTGGGAGGAGCAACCCGTCAACGTCGATGTGGCCTTTCAGGATGCCATGTTCCACTTTATTCTGGGGCTGGCCGAGCGCGAAGGCCTGCCCGTACAGATTCACACCGGCATCCAGGAGGGCAGTGGCAATCTGCTGACCAACAGCGATCCCCAGCTTCTGAACCCGCTCTTTATCCAGTACCCGGGCGTCAACTTTGACATCTTTCACATCGGCTATCCGTACCAGCACACACTATCGGCCCTGGCCAAGATGTTCCCCAATGTCTACATCGACATGTGCTGGGCCCACATCATTTCGCCCACGGCCTCGGTGAACGCCCTGGCCGAGTGGATCGACGCTGTGCCGGTGAACAAGATCAGTGCCTTTGGTGGCGATTACGGCTTTGTGGATGCGATCTATGGCCACCAGTGGATGGCTCGCCAGAATGTGGCCCGCAGTCTGGCCCGCAAGGTGGACGAGGGGGTGTTCGATGTGTCGCGAGCCTGCGAGATCGCGCACCTATTGTTCATCGACAATCCGGTACAACTGTTCGGGCTTGATCTGACATAGAGGAATCGGGCGGATCTGGTCTCCAGACCCATAAAGAGAGCCCCGGGATCTCTCCCAGGGCTCTTGTTGTCTGGCCTATCATGCCGAGCGGGCCAGCGGCGCCGGCTCGATCTCCACACCGGGCGCAGGCGTGTCGTCAGGCTCCTCGCCGGCATAGTAAAGCTGGCGCATCTCGTCACTCACCTGCAGCAGCTCATCCAGCGCCCCCATCGCCTCAATGCGACCATCCTTGAGCACCACGATCCGATCGGCGCGTCGCAGCACCTCGTGCCGGTGGCTTACCACCAGGCAGGTTGCGTCGCCGCTCTCGTCCATACGCTCCCAGAGCAGTTGCTCAGTCTCGACATCCAGCGCGCTGGACAGATCGTCGAACACCAGCAGCTCGGGCTCGCGCACAAACATGCGCGCCGCCGCCGTGCGTTGCACCTGTCCACCCGACAGCTTGACCCCGCGGGTGCCGACCGGCGTTTCCAAGCCCCGCTCCAGGTCGGCGATGTCAGGCTCCATGACGGCCCGCCGCAGCGCCTGCGCCAGCTCCTCGTCGGTGGCCTGCACCCCCGACAGGATGTTGTCATGCAACGTCTCGCTGAAGAGCCTGGGCACCTGGGGCGTATAGGCGCTCACGGGCGGTCTGAAAAAGCTGGCCGGATCTTGGACCGGCTCGCCATTCCAGAGCACCTGGCCCGACTCGAGGGGCAGCAGCCCCAGCATGCCGCGTAGCAGCGTGGTCTTGCCCGAGCCGATGCGGCCCGTGATCGCTACCAGCTCGCCCCGCCGTACCGAGAGGTTGATCCCCTCCACACCCTCCTCTGATCCTGCATAGCGGCACCTGAGATCGCGTAGCTCCAAGATCTGCAGCGGCGTCCGTGTTCCCAAGCGAGCATCGGGCACATTCGGTAGATCCTCGTGCGTATACACCGACCCGTGGGTCACCAGCGTGCCCTCGGGCGCATCCTGCAGGAATGACTCCAGCCGATCGATCGAGACGCCCACGCGCCGATACTGGGCGATCATGTTGCCAAAGTAGCGCAGATACCAGGACATGCGCGTCAGGTAGGTGGTGAACAGGGCAAAGTCGCCCACCGTAAAGTCACCGCTGCGCATCGCCCCCACCGAGATGAACAGCACGATGCTGATGCCGATGTCGATCAGGTTGCCCGACAGGGCCTGGTACAGTTCGGTGGTCAGCGCATCTTTGAGGGCTGCCTTGCGGCGCACCTCGTTCAAGTTGCGAAAGTGCCCTGTGACAGCCTCCTCTGCCGAGGCCACCTTGACGGCCTGGGCCGCGCCAAACACCTCGCCGATGAACCCGGTCACCCGGGCCGTAGCCTCGCGGTTCGCCTTGCGATACCGGCGGATGATCTCGCTCATGCGCATGCCGCCCACAATCATCAACACCAACGGCACCAACACCAGGATGGTGATGAGCGCGTGGATGCGGAACATGATATAGAGCGCCACCATGGAAAACAGCACGATCCCCGCCAGGTCGGTCAGCACCTCGATCCAGTTGTTCATCTCGCTCACGTCCTCGCGAAAGCGAGAGACGGTGGCGCCCGATGCCTCGTCCATAACGCGCGGCTTGGGGGCCGTCAGGGTCCACTCCAGCAGGTTCTTGCGCATTAGGACTTCGTTGGTCTGCCACATGTCGATGAACAGCCGAAAGCCGAACACAAAGCTCACGAACTGAGCCATCCAGACACCGCCGAACATCGCCAGCAGCGTCCAGGCGTTCAGGCCCGCGGCCTGCTGGCCCAGCAGCGCTTCGATCAGCTCGCGCATGGCCAGGCCGCCGAGCAAGGGTAGTATGAAGAACGCGCCCCAGAGCAGGGCACTCACCCAGAACACTCTGGGGCGATAGTTTATGAGAGCTTTCGTATAGCGATAGATACGTCTCATGCGAACGCCTCCTGCATGCCGGTGGTCAGCAGCTCGGAAAAGTGCGAGTGTGGATCGCTCACCAGGTCCTGGCGGCGCCCAAACTCGGCCACACAGCCATCGGAAAGGATCATGATCTCATCCACCCGTTGCACGGTGGTCAGGCGGTGGGCAATGATGATGCCCGTGCGCCCCTCCAGCAGACGGTTCATGGCCACCTCCAGCAAGCGCTCGGTGGCCGGGTCCAGCCGTGATGATGGCTCGTCCAGCACCACGATGCTGGGGTCAGTCAGGAATACCCGCGCAAAGGCCAGCAACTGGGCCTGCCCCGCCGACAGGTCGCTGCCATTGGGGGCCAGCTCCGTGTCCAGCCCCTCGGACAGTCGTCTGAACCACTCGGTCAGGCCCACCTCATCGATCACGCGCATGATCTCCTCATCGGTGATCGTTGCGTCGAAAAAGGTCAGGTTGTCGCGCACGCTGGCCCGGAACAGTTGCACCTCCTGGGTCACCATGCCCACCTTGCGCCGCACATAGTCCGGCTCCAGGTCGTGCAGCACGGCATCGCCCAGACGGATGGCCCCCGCCGTCGGGTCGTACAGCCGAAACAGCAGGCGCGTCAGCGTCGTCTTGCCGCTGCCGGTGCGCCCCAGCAGCCCCAACTTGGCTCCGGCCTCAAGCCGGAACGAGACTCTGTCCAACACCGGCTCGTCGTCCTCGTAAGAGAACGAGACATCGTCAAAGGCGATGGGCAGGGCGCCTTCGGGCAGCGTATCCTCTCCGAAGGGGCGCAGTCCGTGCCTCTTGATCTGCGGCTCGAGGGCCATCAGATCGCTGATGCGTTCGACGCCGGCCGCGGCCTTTTGCAGGTCCTGCAACTGGCGCGCGATCTGCTCCAGCGGTTCCAGCAGCATAAAGGTATAGTGGAGCACCATGTACACGGCACCAATGGTCAGGATGCCGCGCTGAAAGTAGATGATGCCCAGGGCCAGGGCCAGGGTCTGCCCCACGCCCCACATGCCCACGGCGATGCGGATCACGATCATGCGCTTGTCCCAGGCCGTGGTGGCGGCCCAGTACACATTGCGCAGCGACTCGTAGTAGCGGCGCAGCGTATAGAGAGCGCTGCCGTTAGAGCGGATGTCGTCCAGGCCCGCCAGGCGCTCCTCGATAAAGCCGTACATGTCGGCAAAGGCCTCGCGCTCAGCCGCCGAGTCGGCCACGGCGGCACCCCCATAGCGGATCAGGCCCGTCAGCCCCAGCGTCGCAAAGGCGCCCATGATGAGCCCCACGCGCCAATCCTCGCGGATCAGCAGCGCCACAATGCCGATGATCAGGATGCCGTTGCCCAGGAGCCGCACGACGAACTGGGTGAAAAAGTTGGACAGCGCCGTAACGTCGCCATCGATCCGCTCGATCAATTCACCCGGGGTGCGCTCCTTGTGAAAGCTCATGTCCAGCCCGAGCAGGTGCCGGGCCAGATCGGCGCGCAGAGCGTTCGTCGTACGAAAGCCCAGATCGGTGCTCAGGTAGGTTGAAGCCAGGCGGGTCGTCTGCACACCGATCCCGGCCGCCAAAAAGGTGGCCGCCGCCAGGAGCAGATGAGTCGGCTCGGCCTGGGCCTGCGCTGCGTCGATGAACCCACGTACGATCTGCGGGTTGACAAGCTGGAGCCCGATGGACAGCAGCAACACGACGCCCAGAACCAGGGCCGCGCGCCACTCGGGCGCCAGGTAGCGAAGCAGGAGCTGGATATGAGATTGAATCGATTTGTGCTTGCTCATGCGATCTCCTTGACAGTGTGGGCGCATCAAGAGAAAAACGGCTGCGGCGACCCCCGCAGCCGTCTCGTCACAAGAACAAAAAAACGGCGGCGGGTGTCTTGTGGCCCGTCGCCGAGTGATTATCGCTAGAAATGACTCAACAGATAGGCGCACTCCACCCAGGGACAAAGCCCTCCAGGCCCCCCACGAGGGCGGCGCTGTGGCGCATCCGGGTAACTGCAAATCTGCTGACCATCTAGCCAACTCCTCAACGCAGAATCATCACTACGACAAAAGTCACATTAGCACAGTTCAGCAGGGATGTCAAGCCTCTGTTCTGCAAGATTTTTGTACCGATGTCCAAGCCAGCTTCCGGACTGCCGTGGAAAGGCGAGCCATCATCATGGATGTACCGCTCACGATCCGACTCCCCCTTCCCCCACTAGTGTGGGGTAAGGGAATGGCGGGCGAGCGCCAACCGCCCAGCTTTTCAGGCGGGCCAATCTCGGCTATCATAGGGGCCCAGTGGCACGAATGACACCATAGTGAGGAACATATATGCCATTCACCATAGATGCCCGTGGCCTGGCCTGCCCACAGCCGGTGATTCTCACCCGCAACGCCATGCGTGAGGCCACCGAGGTCGTTACCCTCGTGAGCCAGCGCGATCAGGTGGACAATGTCAGCCGACTGGCCGAGCGGGCCGGCTGGCAGGTCACTTTCGAGCAGGCTGATGAGGGCTGGGCTATCCAGATGACCCAGGGCGAGACCAAAGAGGAGCCCGAGCTCACGCCCGATCTGACCGCCTGCCCGCCCAGCCAGGGTCAGCGCACCCAGGTGGTCTTGCTCTCTAACGACAAGATCGGCGATGGCGATCCCGAGCTGGGCGCCATCCTGATGCGCTCGTTTCTCTATACGCTTGGCGCCCTGGAGCCCTTCCCTGAGACCCTGATCCTGCTGAACGCCGGTGTCAAGCTGGCGGTGGAAGGCTCGCCTGTGCTGGAGGACCTCCTCGCCCTCGAGCGGGAGGGCGTCCAGATCCTGGCCTGTGGCACCTGCCTCGACTTTTATCAGCTCACCGAGCGCTTGGCAGTCGGCACTGTCTCGAACATGTATGTCATCGCCGAGACACTGCTGGCCGCCGATCATACGATGATGTTCTGACCCTCCATTACTCGAACAAGGAGCCCTGCATGGAGCTTGCCGCCTACCGTCTGATCGATCTCACCCACACCATCGTTCCCGAGACGGGCGCCCGGCCCGTGCGCATCGAGCGGGTGCCTGCGCCCGAGGCCGTGCCCGAGGGCATGTGGTACATCATGCACAGCCTCAACATGCCCCTGAACCATGTGGGCACCCACATCGAGGCCCCCTACCACGTGCGTCCTGAAGGCATGGACGTATCCCAGATTCCCCTCGAGGCGTTGTGTGGCTCGGCGGCCATCCTCGACCTGACCGCCGTCCCCGCCGGTGGCGTCGTCACCCTGGCGGACATGCAGCGCGCCGCGGAGCCCGCCGGTGGCCTCCGGCAGGGGGATATCGCCCTGCTGCGCTTTGACTATGACTATGGCCCGGAGAGCGGGCGCCATTTCGAGGCCGAGGCCATTGGCTTTCTGGTCGAGAGCGGGGTCAAGCTGGTGGGCACCGATCTACTCGGCATCGAGCTCCCGTCCGATGACCCGCGTCTGGTCGAGCAGTA
>SLPC01000146.1 GCA_007132185.1 Anaerolineae bacterium
CGCTGGGCCGATGTATCAGGCCGGCACTCTGTCCGGCAATCCCCTGGCTATGACCGCCGGTCTGGTGACGCTCCGCGAGCTACAAGGGCCGGGGGTATTCGAGGGCATCGTCGCCCGCACCGAGAGGCTCTCTGAGGGCCTGGCCCGTGCCGCGAGCAGCGCCGGCATCACCATTTCTCAGAGCCAGGTAGGTACCATGTTCGGCCTCTTTTTCACCGCGGAATTGGTACTAGACTATGCTACGGCCAAGCTGAGCGATACGGAGCGATTCGGTCGCTACTTTACTGCCATGCTGGATGAGGGCGTCTATCTGGCACCGTCGCAGTTCGAGGCAGGCTTTATGAGCACCGAGCATACAGACGAGATCGTGGACGAGACCGTGGCCGCCGCCGAGCGGGCCATGGCGCAACTCGTGATCTGAGCGCACGCCAATCGTTTGGGTCACCTGTCATGCGTGGCCCTTTGTGTGCCCCAGAGCCAACAAGAGCACCGAGAGGTGCTCTTGTGCTATAGCTATGGCGATGTGAGCGACAAGGGCCGCCTACATCAAAGCGCGAGCATGCGGACACACGCACACGGGTCTACCAGCCTCGCTCGGCCATGTGCTCTGACGGAGGAATGGCTGCCAGCTCCAAGCCAGGCATGGCCTCACCCAGACCTCGAGACACCTCAGCCAACATGCCTGGATCATTATAGTGCTTGACCGCCTCGACGACAGCGCGGGCGCGTTGTGCTGGGTTGGCGCTCTTGAAAATGCCAGAACCGACAAACACGCCATCCATTCCCAACTGCATCATCAGGGCCGCATCCGCAGGCGTAGCGACGCCACCCGCCGCAAAGTTTACCACGGGGAGCTTGCCGAGAGATGCCGTCTCGACGACAAGCTCAAAGGGAGCCCCAATCTCTTTGGCATAGGCCATCAGTTCCTCGGTCGGCATCGAGCTGAGGCGACGTATTTCACCCATCACCGTACGTGCGTGACGCACCGCCTCGACGATGTTGCCCGTTCCGGCCTCCCCCTTGGTTCGCATCATCGAGGCGCCTTCGCCGATCCGGCGCAAGGCCTCGCCCAGATTGCGACAGCCGCAAACAAACGGCGTCTTGAACTGGTGCTTGTCCACGTGATGTTGCTCATCGGCCGGCGTCAGGACCTCTGATTCGTCGATAAAGTCAATGTCGAGCGCCTCGAGTATCTGTGCCTCAACAAAATGTCCGATGCGGCATTTGGCCATGACCGGAATGCTCACAGCTTGCTTTATCTGCAGGATCAGTTCCGGGTCACTCATCCGAGCTACCCCGCCCTGGGCACGAATATCGGCTGGCACGCGCTCCAGCGCCATGACGGCGCAAGCGCCAGCCTGCTCGGCGATCAATGCGTGCTCGGGGGTGACGACATCCATGATCACGCCGCCCTTGAGCCGCTCTGCCAGATCGTTACTCGGCATGTCTCTTTTTTCCTTTCGGTTCACTTCTGATCTCCTACTCACAAGGGTCCGTTCTCATAGGGCGCCAGCCACCGGCGTTGCAGGCCTGATGGCGTCCGTAGATCAGGATCACCTGCAGCCAACAAGTTGGGCGTCTGCCTCAGCGCGGCCAGATACGGCCCACGGCATCACTCTCCTGCGTCTCTGCACCCTGAGCCACACGAAAACGGCCCTCATCCCCGAACTCCACACATGTCTGGTCCAGGACGCCAAGAGCGATACCGACAGTATCTCAATCAGCAGGCAGATGATGCTGATCGTTCAGCCGAGTGACGACGACGCCTTTGGCATCGAGATGCAGCTCCGATACAGAGCCGGGCTGCAGACGAAACTGCCAGCGCGCCTTGGGCATGATACCCAGCACCAGACACAGCAAGACGTGAAACACTCCTCCATGCGCCACGAGTACAACCGTACCGTTGGCGTGTCGCAACAGCAGATCCTCCAGACAGTTTTGCACCCGAGCAGTCACATCTGCCGGGCTCTCTCCCTGTGGAGGTCGCGCAGTGAGAGGATCGGCTTCCCAGGCGGCCAGCGCCTTGGGATACTGATGCCGAATCTGATTGTAGGTGAGCCCCTCCCACTGTCCAAAACAGATCTCCCGTAGATGTTCATCGGCACGACACACAACCCGGCAGCGGGACAAGACAGCCTCAGCCGTCTCCTATGCACGCTTTAGATCACTGGAGTAGATGCTCTCCACCACCGCCAAGATAGCAGAGGGCTTCCATGCCTCCAAATGGGAGCAAGGAGAGCTACGTCGCTGGAATAGCATTTACCAGCCCACACCCACAGCCCAGGAGCCAATGGCTTGTGCCTTGCTCCAAAACATCTGTTTTCTCCGCATGCTCCACCGAATTGTTGCTCCCCATACCATCTCTGCAGGCTTGTCAGATCGTTTTGGCTTTGCTAAAGTAGCCGCTCTTTATCGCGTAACCGTCTCGCGCGTGAGGGGTGACACCGAATGGCGGCCTTTGAGGGGCATGGTCACAGACGGATCGCGTTTAGCATAGATGGCCGCGACCGGTGTGCGCTCTTTTGGTCAGCCGATCCAAGGCAGTGCCAGATCGATCCGGTCGCCAGCAGCCGATGGTAGACCAAGACTGTTATTGGGACCTGTCCAGCATGGGTTTGGAGTGGTCCATCAAAGGGAGCGACATTATGCATCCAGAGCGCACAGGCCCTGACTCGGCCCGGCGAAATCTTGTGTCCGACCTATTCCGCGTTGCACTTTTTCTCTTTGTGTTGGTATCGTTGTTTCTCGCCTCTCGGGTTCCTGTACGTGCATCCACGTCGGGGATCTATTATGTGGACAGTCGCGATGGTCATGACGCCAACGAGGGTACGTCACCTGATGCCGCCTGGCGTACGCTCGACGCTGTGCATGCGCGCACCTTTCAGCCAGGCGACATGATTCGCTTTCGCCGAGGATCGAGCTGGCATGGCGGGCTGAACATCAGTTGCTCGGGCGTCGCGGGCCAGCCCATTACCTACACCTCCTATGGCGATCCTGCCGATCCGCCTCCCGTATTCTCCAACTCGGGTGAATGGTCCAGCGCCATCATTATTACGGGCAGTTGGATCGTTCTGGAGGGTGTGTTGGTACGCGACGCCCACGAGAACGGTGTGCGCATCGAGAGGCACGCAAACCACAATATTGTGCGTGATATCGAGGCTACGGAGGTGGGCATTGGGGTTGGCGTATTCGGCCAGTACAACGTGATCAGCCATAGTCTGTTTCACAGTTTGAACATGATTGTCAACACCAACGATGGGGGCGACGATGACTGGGGCGCCGTCGGTGTGGTCCTGTACAACTCCCGCAATCAGGTATTGCACAACACCATGCGGGGCTGCTCGGCCCCCAGCTATGATTTTGGCGTGGATGGAGGCGCCGTCGAGATCTATGCTCTTTATGGTGCCGTGGAGGGCACACGTATCCATGGCAACTGGTCATGCTCCAACGCGGGCTTTTTAGAGATCGGCGGCGTAACCGGCAGTGAGATACGCGACACAGAGGTATCGTACAATGTCTCGCACAATGGCGGCATCTTTCTCTGCTTGCACTTGGATGGCAACTTTGGGAGCACGGTGCGTGATATGCGGGTTGAGAATAATACCGTGATCGAGTATGAGGGGTGGTCCGTGTTGGCCTTTGTGGGAGACGACCCAACTGGTGACACGCTCACGCTACGCAACAACATCTTTGATATCGGGGACTATGATCACTTTACCAATCGCGATGGATTTGCCCGTAGCAACAACCTATATCACTTGCGAAATCCCAATACTCGGCTTGGCTTTGTACCCGATACGGCCGCTGGCGAACGGCTTGGTGACCCGCTGTTCATTAGTATGGAGGCACAGAACTATCGCCTGCGGACGGGCAGCCCTGCCATCGACGCGGGGATCGATCTCGGCCACACTCACGATCATGCTCAGATGCCCGTGCCCATGGGAGACGCGCCCAATATAGGTGCTTTCGAGTACGTGC
>SLPC01000010.1 GCA_007132185.1 Anaerolineae bacterium
GCATGGATGTAGTCGCCTCGGCGGTGTCCGTGCCGATTGCCTGCGAAGCGAGCACGGCATTGAATCAGGTCGACGAGGAAGCGGCCCTGAACCCGGGCCAGAGCAGCCTCAGCTATGATGAGGATGCTGACCAGTACAACTATGTGTGGAAGACAGACCAGAGCTGGGCGGGGACCTGCCGGGCATTCGAGCTCACCCTTGATGACGGCACTACGCATACGGCGTCGTTCAAGTTCAAGTAACATCGTTCACTGACGCGTTCCGGTTCCACCGAATCGCACAACGGGCGGCAGAGTTAGATCCGCCGCCCGCTTCTCATGCCCCGCACAAACCTCTACACTCCGCTCCAGTCAAAGATAACCCCGACAGAGGCAGCCCGCTCGGTCTGCAGACGCCGGTAGACCTCGGGAGCCTCGGCGGGCGCATGGCGGTGGGTGATCAGATCAGCCACCCGCATGCGTCCCTGCAGCACATAGTCATAGAACAGGGAGATGATCTCTTCCTGGGGCCACGGGCTATGCTCAGAGTAGTGGGGCGCCACGGCCGTGCTATGGATGCCCAGGATCGAGATGGCGTTGCTCAGCACCCCCGGCCCCAGGTACTGCTGGGTGGGCGTGGGGGTATCGCCGGTGAGCACAACGCGGCCCATGCGCCGCAAGAGCTGCACGCACTGGGAAAGCACCGCCGGGTGGCCGGTGACATCCCACACGGCGTCAAGCATGCGGCCGCCGGTGAGCTGATCCACGACGGGGCGCGCCTCCTCGGCGGTGGCGCAGATGATGTCCGTAGCGCCGTGGGCCGCCGCCAGATCGAGACGGCCCTGCTCCATGTCGATGGCGATAATCCGCCGGGCCCCCGCCACATACAGGTACTGGGTCACCAGTTGGCCCAGCATGCCGAGGCCCACGACGCCCACCGTCTCGCCCAGGGCCAGTTGGGCACGGCGCACGGCCAGTTGGGTCGTGGCTGCCAGGGGCCCCCACGCGGCCTCCTCGGCGGTTATACCGTCGGGCACTGTATGAGCCCGGTTGGGGGTGGTGAGGGTGTACTGCTGATGCGGCGCCGACAGGAGCACGCGCCGCCCCTCCCAGGCCGGGTCCACGCCCTCCCCCAGCGCCACCACCCGGGCCACCATGCTATAGCCTGGGCGAAAGGGATAAGACACCCAGCTCGCCCAGTTGGTGCCGGGGTCGAACACCCCTCGCAGGCAGTAGCTCTCGGTGCCGATACTGATCAGCGACGCCTCAGCCCGGCAGAGCATCTGGCCCTCGCCCGGCGACGCCATTTCCTCGGTGCCCACAGCGATCTCGTTGGCCTCGGGGAAATAGATGTGCTTGGATTCGGTCATATGAGCCTCCTTCATATCGGACCGGATGGTCACCAGGGCCACTCGATGCCCTGATAGTCACGCAGCACCAGCCGCTCCTCGTCCGAACGGGTCGGTACGTGGGGATCATGGCCGCGCTCGCGCAGGAAATAGGCCAGGGCCGGGATGGCGGCCTCCTCCGGCTCCAGATCGGCGGTGGTATTCCTGGTGCCGCCCATGTACGAGCGCATCCACCCGGGATGATAGAGCCGAAAGGTGTAGCCCTGGGGCCGCAACCGGTTGAACAGCAATCGCACCGCCATGTTCAGCGCCGCCTTGGACGAGCAGTAGCCGAACCAGGCGGTACGCTGGGCGCGGTTGATGCTCCCCGCCTCGGACGACACAAAGCAGAGACGCTTCATCTGCCCTTGCTCCATGAGCGGCAAAAAGGCCTCCACCACGCGCATGGGCCCCAGAGCGTTGACATTGTACAGGCGCTGCATCTCCACATAGTCTTGGGGCTCGCGGATGCCCCGGGTTGAGGTGTGCGAGTTGACGCCCGCATTGTTGACCAGCAGGTCCACGCCATCGACAACGGCAGCTATCCCGTCGGCAGCGGCCTGCACCGAGACAGTATCACCCACATCCATGGGGATAATGTGCAGCAGTCGCGGGTAGCTGGCGGCTAATTCGCCCAACTCTGGCCACTCGGGGAGGTACTGACCGGCGAATACGCGCCAACCCCTGGCCAGCAGCCCCACCGCGAGCGCCAGCCCCAGGCCGCGATCGGCCCCCGTCACCACAGCAATCCGTTCCATGGGTCGCTCCTCCGATTGCGTCAGAAAGGCCATTCGCCCCCCAAATAGTCGATCAGCACCAGGCGATCCTCATCCTCGCGCTCTTGCACAAAGTATGCCAGCGCGGGCACCGCGGCCTCCTCCGGCTCCATGTCGGCGTGCACCCCTTTGACTCCCGACATATAACCGCGCATCCAGCCGGGGTGATAAAGGCGAAAGGTGTATCCTTCGGGGCGCAGACTGTTGAATAGCAGCTTGACGATCATGTTGAGCGCCGTCTTGGACATGCCATAGCCAAAGCCGCCATCGCGGTGAGCCAGCGCGATGCAGCCCGCCTCGGAAGAGACAAAGCAGAGCCGCTTGAGCGTGCTGGCGTCGGTGAGGGGCAGGAATGCCTCCACCATGCGCAGCCCGCCCAGGGCATTCACGTTATAGACCTGGGCCATGGCGGCATCATCGAGCCCTTCGCCGAGGGCTTGCGTCTCACCGCGGATGCCGGCATTGCTGATCAGCAGATCGACGCGCTCCTCGCGCTCGGCCACCGAGGCAGCCGCCTCCTGCACCGAGGCCTCGTCGCCCACGTCCAGCGGCACGAGGATCAGCTTGTCATCCCATTGCGGCAGTAGTTCGCCCAGGGCGGGCCACTCGGGCAGATACTGCCCGGCATACACGCGCCAGCCCCGCTCCAACAGGCCGCTGGTCAAAGCAAACCCCAGCCCCCGATCAGCTCCCGTGACAACAGCGATGCGCTCCATCTCGTTCCTTTCTCTCACCGGTTGGCTCAGTTCTGCCCGGCACACCAGGCCAGGGTATTGCGGAGCAGTCTCTGGAACGACGGGTGTTGCCACACTTCGACATTGTGGCCAGGCGTGAGCACACAGACGCGACCGTCGCCCTCGAAACGGGTCCACGCCCCCGGCTGATCGCCATGCTCGGACGTCGTCGTCACGAACCGATCCACATCGGCGTCATCGACGATCATATGATAATGCTCGTCCTTGATCGCAAACGTCTCGACGCCCTGACAGAGCGGATGATCGGCGTGGGGCTTGATGGTGACGGGGCACTGTTCGGGGTGATGCTCAAAGACACCGCCCAGCAGCGCCCGCAGGGTGGGGGTCTCCGCATAGCCGGCGGTACCCGAGTGGACGGTCAGCAGGCCGCCGCCCTCCTGCACAAAGTCCAGAAAGGCTGCCTCTACCTCGGGCGTCATCCAGCCATCACGGTTCTGTTGCGAAACGTTGTTCGATTTGGCAAACAGGACCACCGGATAGTCGGCCATGGTCTCGGCAGACCAGTCAGCGGCATCATAGATATAGTCAAAGGCATGCTCCTCCAACAGATCCAGGCCGGCACGAGCCACATCTCCCGGATGCCAGTAATCGTCGGCAATGACCAAAACGCGCATGAGAACCTCCTCCAAAAGGCGAACAGGCAACATCACCATCATGCGCGAGGGACACAGACATGTCAAGGCGCCATGCAGCCCAAGGCACGCTTTGACACCCACTGTCGCCTGTGCCATACTCTGGCAACACGCTGAGAAAGGCCAGGCCGTGAAGCAAGAGATACCGCTCGCCCACGCGCATCGTCTGCTGGCAGGACAGCCCGCCTGCCTGGTGACCGTGCGCTATCGCGGGAAGGAAAACGTCATGAGCCTGGGGTGGGTTTGCCCCGTGAGCCTGGAGCCGCCCCTGCTGATTCTGGCTATCCACCCTTCACGCTATACCCATGACATGCTGGAGCGCAGTCAGGAATGCGTGCTCAACATCCCACCGCGGCCTCTGGCCGAGCAACTCGTGCGCTGTGGCACCCTGTCGGGCGCCGAGGGCGACAAGCTGGCGGATAGCGGCCTGACCCTGGAGAACGGGCAGCGCATCGAGGTCCCCTGGGTCGGCGAATGCCTGGCCCATCTCGAATGCGCCCTGGTCGATCGCCTGGCGCCTGGGGACCATACCCTGTTCGTCGTCGAGGTGGTGGGCGCCTGGGCCGAGCAGGAAGCCTTTGATCAGACCTGGATCGTCGATGATCAGCAGGAGGATCTGCAGCCCCTGCACCATCTGGGGGGCGGACGCTTTGGCTTGCTGGGAAGTAGCTTTACTGTGAGTTAGCGCATCTTGGCCCGCAGGGGGCCAGGCCCGGTTGATCTATACGTGATCGCATAGCAAGGAACGACGGTGAACCCTATTCTGACCGAGCATGCCTTTGATGCGGTAACCCATAGCCCCGCCCAGACCTATGCTGTGGGAGAGCGCCTCGGCCAGCTTTTGTGCGCAGGCGACGTAGTCTGCTTACAGGGCGATCTGGGCACCGGCAAGACCTGCCTGACCAAGGGGATCGGCGCGGGGCTTCAGGTGGTTGGCATCATCAACAGCCCCACCTTTGTTTTTGTGAACGAGTACCCGCCTGCTAACCGGGGCCCCTACCTCTACCATGTGGATCTGTACCGGGTTACCGATTATATGGATGTCATCAGTCTCGGGCTCGAGGACTATATCTATGGCGACGGGGTGACCGTGGTCGAGTGGGCCGATCGCGCCCGTGAGATAATGCCGCGGGAGCGCCTGTGGATCACCCTCATCTATACCGATCATATGAAGCGCACCTTGATCTTTGACGCCGTCGGAGATCACTATGTCGAGATCGTGACCGCTCTCAAAGAAGGCATCTATGGTGGCTGACGAGTATGTGCCGCATGCTTGGGTGCGCCACATGCTTGGGTGCGCGACATCCTTGCAAGCGCTGAGGAGTCGTTATGTTACTGGCTATTGACACGGCAACGCGCCTAGCCAGCATCGCGTTGTATGATGATACGGGCATCTGGGCCGAAGAGAGCTGGCGTTCCCGCAACAATCACTCAGTCGAAGTGATGCCCGCTATCGCCAAAATGCTGGCGCGCGAAAACGTTGCCTATGCTGACCTCACCGGCGTGGCCGTACCGCTGGGGCCGGGATCGTTTACCGGCCTGCGCATCGGGATGAGCCTGGCCAAGGGCATCTGCCTCGGCATCGATATTCCCATTATCGCCATCCCCACCCTGCAGGTGACCGCCTATGCCGCCGGCGACCCGGGCATACCCGTGCTGGCGGCGCTAGAGGCGGGCCGGGGCCGCATCAGCGTCGCGACCTTTGTCTACCAGGATGGTCTGCCCACTCCACAGGGTGAGATCGCCCTGGTCGAGTCGGCCCACTGGCAGCCCGATCTCTCGAGCCCCGTCCTGGTTACGGGCGAGATCGAGGTCGCCATGGCCGAGCGGCTCCGGGCCCTGCCTGACGCCGAGAACCTGACGATCATCTCGCTGGCGGCATCGCTACGCAGGGCCGGGTTCCTGGCCGAGCTGGCGTGGGATCGGCTACAGCGCGACGATGTCGACGACCTGGATACCCTGAGCCCGGTCTATATGCAGACAGCGTCTGGCAGCCCGGGACCCTAGAGGTCGATGAACCTCAAGGACCTCCCGTATGCTCTCGTACCCATGCAGCTATCGGATGTACCTACGGTATACTCGATCGAGCGTCGCGTCTTTACCACGCCCTGGTCCATGCAGGCCTTTCGGCAGGAGCTCTTGTTCCACGATACGGCCATCTACCTCGTCCTCCGCTATCTGGGGGGTCGCGATGCCAAGGGCAGGCCGCTTCTCAAAAAGCCCTGGGGCACCCGAAAGGATCGCAACCTGCTGGGCTATGGCGGTGTCTGGATGGTGCTGGATGAGGCTCACATCTCGACCTTGGCGGTGCGCCCGTCATGGCGGGGCCGCGGGCTGGGCGAACTGCTGTTCGCGGCCCTGATCGAGCAGGCTCTGGCCAAGGACGCCGACAAGATCACCCTCGAGGTGCGGGTGAGCAATCGGCTCGCACAGGCCCTGTATGCCAAGTACGGTCTGGAGCGCACAGGGCTTCGCAAGCGGTACTATCCCGACAACCAGGAAGATGCCCTCATCATGTCCGCCGAGTCCATACAGAGCATGACCTACCGCGAGCGATACCAGGCCCGCGTCGAGGCTCTGCTACAGAAACTGCGCCTGACTGAGGCATCGAACTCGCCCGAGATGGGGCAGGCATCGGGGAGGATCGACTCACTATGAACCAATCGCAGCAAGCCGACTCGTGGCCCTATATCCTGCTCACCAACGATGACGGCGTCATGGCACCTGGGCTGCTGGCATTGGCCCAAGCCGTCGGGCGCATCGCCGAGCTGGCCATCGTCGCGCCCGATCACAACTGGTCGGCCTCGGGCCATTCCAAGACCATGCACAAGCCCCTGCGCGTCACCCCCACGCAGCTCGGCGATGGAACCCCGGCGCTGATGACCACCGGCTCCCCATCAGACTGTGTCGCATTGGCGCTCCTGGGTATATTGGATCGCACGCCAGACCTTGTGATCTCGGGCATCAACCAGGGCGCCAACATGGGACACGATCTCACCTATTCAGGCACGGTCTCTGCCGCGATGGAGGCCGTCATCGCCGACCTGCCAGCCATCGCCGTCTCGCTGGATAGCCATCAAGATGCGAGCTTTGAGGTGGCCGCCGAATTCGCAGCGCGTTTGGCCCGGCAGGTGCTGGAAAGTGAGTTGCCGCGTCCCCTCTTGCTGAACTTGAATGTGCCGGCGCTACCCCGAGAGCAGATTCGCGGCATCAAGATCACGCGCCTGGGCCAGAGGATCTACCGCGATGCGCTGGTGCAACGCTCTGATCCGCGGGGACAGGTGTACTATTGGATCGGGGGCGAACCGCCCGAGGGCGTGGCGGAGGAAGGCACCGACATCGGTGCGCTGAGCGAGGGCTATATCTCGATCACGCCGGTGGCGTTGGACCTCACCGATCGAGATGCGATAGAGACGCTCCGGGACTGGAACCTGGATCTATAGGTCTATGGACGACGGCTTGCCCCGGCACAGACGCCGATTATAGAGGCTCCGGCACAGCCGAAATGTCGAGCTGATAGACGATGGGAGCCCGCCTGGGAAGCATCCCCTCAGGAGGCAGCTCGAGATCCGGCTGAAGCCAGTCAGGCCCGACTCCACACGTGCGCGCAAACGTCACGATCGCGAAAAGGGCCACCGCCACGTATAGCCAGAGCCTGGCTGATTGCTGGCTGGATCGGCGCTTGGGCGGGGCCTTACTGGGCAGTTCTGTGTTACAGCGCCAGCAGGTCTCACGTTCCTCCGGATTGAACACTCCACAACTCGGACAATCCATCCCTTGCCCCCCTCGACGATGATAACATGATCCATCCGCCGGATGACTGGATTATACCCTTTCGAGCGATACCCTGCCACATGGCTCATAAATGCCTCGATAAAATCATCCACAAGCTCTTTCGCCATCAAGATGGTTGGCCGCGGCCTTGCCGTTGTGGTATAATCGTTCACGTCAGGCAGCCATCAGATTTGGGAGGTATGGCGCCGTGATCGAGCTAGAAGTATATTCCGTGCTCTATAGTCTGCTTTCGCGTCATCGTGTCGTTCTGCTCAAAGAGCTGAGCGGCGAGCGCTTTTTGCCCATCTGGATTGGGCAGCATGAATCAGAAGCTATCGCTATGCGTCTGCAGGGCGCCTCGGTGCCGCGCCCGATGACTCACGACCTGCTGAACTCGGCCATTGGTGAGCTGGGAGGCGTACTGCAATACATCCTCGTAAATGACCTGTCCAACGGAACCTTTTATGCACAACTGGCCGTCGAGCAGAACGGCCAAATGCGCATGATCGACTCGCGTCCCAGCGATGCCATCGCCCTGGCGGTGCGCGCCCAAGTCACGATCTATTCGGAGGATGAGGTCCTCGACAAGGCAGGGATCCTGCCTTCGCCTGATATTCGGCCAGCCCACGAAGAGGGCGCTGACCTGGACGTCTTTCGCGAGTTCATCGAGAACCTGGATATCGACGACGAAGACGCCGAAGACGCCGAGTCGTCTGAGTAGGCCGATATGTCTGAACGTACTCTTCCCCCGCAAAACATCGAGGCCGAGCAGTCCGTGCTTGGCAGCCTGCTTATTGATCCCGACGCGATCATCAAGATCGCCAGCTTTATGCAGGCCGAGGATTTCTACCGCGAGATTCACCAGATGATCTATGGCGCCATCGTGTCTCTGCACGAGCGCCGCGAGCCCGCTGACATGATCACTGTGGTGGATGAGCTGGAGCGCCGAGAACAGATCGAGACGGTGGGGGGCGCCGCCTATCTCACCTCGCTGATCAACAACGTCCCCACCTCGATCCATGTGGAGCACTATGCTCGCATCGTCGAGCGCACCAGCATCATGCGGCGCCTCATCGCTGCCGCCGGGGAGATCGCCGCGCTGGCTTATCAGGAGGAGGGCGAGGTCGATGAGGTCATCGACCAGGCCGAGCAGATCCTCTTTGACGTCTCCCATCGCCGCATAAGCAAGTCTCTGGTGCCCATTCGCGAGGTCGTGCGCGAGTATTACGAGCGCATCGAGTTTCTCGTCGAGCATCAGGACGAGACGCTGGGCGTGCCCACCGGCCTGATCGACATCGATCGTCTGCTGGGAGGCATGCAGCCCTCGGATCTGATCATCGTGGCCTCGCGCCCCGGTGTCGGCAAGACCAGCCTGGCCCTCTCTATCGCTTCAAATGCCGCCCTCAAGAACGACGCCGTGGTGGCCCTGTTCACCATGGAGATGGCCGGCGAACAGCTCGTGCAGCGCATGATCTCATCGCGCACGGGGATCGATGCACAGCGCCTGCGTCTGGGCCGCATCGAGGACACCGAGTGGGATCAATTCACCCGCGCCAGCAGCGTGCTCTCCGAGGCGGCCATCTTTATCGATGACACGCCCTCACCCACGCCCATGGAGATCCGGACCAAGGCCCGCCGCCTAGCTGCCGAGTACGATCTGGACCTGATCGTCATCGACTATCTCCAGCTGATGCAAGGTGGTTCCCAGCGCAGCGAGAATCGCGTGCAAGAGATCTCGTACATCTCGCGGGCGCTCAAGGGCCTGGCCCGCGAGCTGAACGTCCCCGTCCTGGCCCTGTCGCAGCTCTCCCGTGCCGTCGAGAGCCGCCAGGACAAGCGCCCCGTGCTCTCGGACCTGCGCGAGAGCGGCTCTATCGAGCAGGATGCCGACGTTGTCATGTTCATATACCGCGACGAGATCTATGACGAGGACACCGCACGCGCCAACATCGCGGACATTATCGTGGCCAAGCACCGCAACGGTCCCACGGCCACCATCGCGTTGCGCTTTGACCCACACCTGACCCAGTTCTCGAACCTTGATCTGCAGGCCGTAGAAGCTGACTTTTTCGGGGATGAGGACTTGCTCCCGCTATGAGCCCTTTTGTTGGGTTCCCAGCGGGCAAAACAAGATTTACTCCCCTGCCAGATCTGGTCTTTACCAAGCTCGTAGCAGAGATCCGTGATCTCGATGAGCTCAAAGTCCTGCTGTACATGTTCTACTATCTGAACCGCCAACAGGGCTATCCCCGCTATATGACGCTGGATGAGCTAGAGGCCGAGGGAATGCTGCTCACGGCACTCAAGCATGAGGATGATGACCCCAAGAGCCTATTGATCGAGCGCCTACACGCCGCCCTCGCCCGTTGCGTGGCCCAGCGCACGCTGCTGCAACTCGATATTACCGACAAGAGCAAAAAGACGGTATATTTGTTTGCCAACACCGAGCAGGGGCGCCAGGCCGTGGCCCAGGTGCGGGCCGGCGAGTTGATCCTGGAACGGCGTGGCGACATTCACGAGCCCCATATCGCGCAGCCGCGCCCGACCATATTCGAGCTGTACGAGCAGAACATCGGTCTGCTGCAGCCTCTCTTGGCCGAGGAGTTGCAAGAGGCAGAGCGAGACTATCCGGCCGAGTGGATCGAGGACGCCTTTCGCGTCGCCGCAGAAAACAATGCCCGCTCCTGGCGCTATGTCAGCACTGTGCTACGCCGTTGGGCCACCGAGGGCCGGGACGACAGGGCGACGAGGGTATCCCGACGGGCACGCCAGTCCAGCGTTCAAAGGTCGCGCCGCTAGAGCTGCACACATCGCGAACAAGAGTTGAGACGGCATGATGCAAGATGAAACACGCCCAACCGAGCAGACCGCCAAGGCCAGCAATAGCTGCACTCACTGTCATGGGGCCGGCTTTGTGCGCATCAATGTGCCCGTAGGCCACCCCCACTTTGGCAAGGCGATCCCCTGCGTCTGCAAGCGCATCGAGCTTGGCGAACGGCGTCTGGCTCGTCTGCGCCACGCCAGTAACCTGCAGCATTTGCGGTCCATGACCTTTGAGAGCTTTATTGTCAAGGACGATGTCTCCCCCGAGGTGCGCATGAGCCTGCAGGATGCCCTCACGACGGCCCAGGACTTTGCGATTGAACCCAGGGGCTGGCTGCTCTTTACCGGCCATTACGGTTGCGGCAAGACCCATCTGGCGGCCGCCATCGCCAATGATCAAGTCGAGCGCAACCAACCGGCGCTGTTCGTCGTTGTGCCCGATCTGCTGGACTATTTGCGGAGCGCCTATGCGCCCGACAGCGCCATCACCTATGATGAACGCTTTGAACAGGTGCGGCGCATCGAGCTGCTCATTCTGGATGATCTGGGCACGCAGAATACGACGCCCTGGGCCGCGGAGAAGCTGTACCAGATCCTCAACTATCGCTACAACGCCGAGCTGCCCACAGTCATCACCACCAACCAGAACCTGGGCGACATGGACCCGCGCCTGGCCTCGCGCCTGCGTGACCAGACGCTGGTGCGCACGGTGCCGATCTATGCCACCGATTCGCGCACCCAGGGCAACGAGGCCTTTGGCAGCCTAAGCCCCTATGGGCGCTTTACCTTTGACAGCTTTGGCTTGCGTCAGAACGAGCTGCAACGCCACGAGTCCGAGCAGCTCCAACAGATTGTGCAGACACTCCGCGCCTGGTCGGACGACCCGGTGAACTGGGTGCTTTTGCGCGGCACTTTTGGCGTCGGCAAGACTCATCTCGCTGCCGCTGTGGCTAACAAGATCGCTCACTCGGGCATGAACGTGCTCTTTGTGGTCGTATCTGATCTGCTGGATCATCTGCGCGCCACCTATCAGCCGAATAGCCCCATCTCGTACGACCAGCGTTTCAACGAGGTGCGCCGAGCGCGGCTGCTGGTGCTGGACGATCTCGGCGCCCAGAATGCCACGCCCTGGGCCCAGGAAAAGCTGTTCCAGATCCTGAATCACCGGTATGTCAGCCGTCTGACCACCATCCTCACCGTGTCAGACGAGGGATGGGAGGATATGGACCAGCGCCTCAAGAGCCGTCTGATGGATAGTGACGTGTGTCAGATCATTGATATCGATGCCCCTCCCTACCGAGGAGCGCCGCGCGAGACCAAGCGCCCCAAGCGCACCACGCGAAGACGCCTCCCGTCCTAGAGGCCTCGAGCGCGCGCCCATGCGCCAGCCTGTACCAAGGAGCACCCGACGGATGCCCCACGCACCCAATCGCCAACAGACCCTGCTTCGCCTCGCCCTGGCAGGCCTTGCGATCCTTGCATTGGTCGTACTGGTTGGCTGGGCCGAGCGCGACCGCGTCTCATCGGCGCTGGCCTCCGTCACCGGCGAAGAGGACCCCTGGCACCAGGTGCGGGGCACCGGCGCCTGGCTCTTGCAGCAGTTCCGCCGCCCCCCCGACACGGCCCCCATGGTCCCCATCGCCCACACAGGCCTGCCGCCCTATGGCATCAACACCTTTCTCGAGCAAGAGGTCGAGGAGGAAAAGATCGAGCTCTCGCTGCAGCTCATCTCTGATGCGGGCTTTTCCTGGATTCGCCAGCAATTCCCGTGGGAGGACATCGAGATCTATGACAAGGGCGACTTTTGGGACCACCAGTGGGACCAGAGTGCCTGGGACAAATACGATCGGCTGGTGGACATGGCCGAGGCCCACGGCATCGAGATCATCGCCCGGCTGGACAACCCGCCCGCCTGGTCGCGAGAGGTAGGCGACGCCGAGGGCTGGTCGTTGGGGCCGCCCGACGATTTCGAGGACTATGGCGATTTCGTGTACGCCGTCGTGAGCCGCTATCGGGGGCGCATCCGTTACTACCAGGTCTGGAACGAGCCCAACATCTATCCCGAGTGGGGCGATCAGCCGGTGGATCCCGAGGCCTACGTGGAGATGCTCCAGATCGCCTACCGCCGGGCCAAGGAGGCGGACCCTGATAGTGTGGTGCTGGCGGCGGGGCTGGCCCAGACTATTGAAGAGGGGCCCCGCAATCTCAACGATCTGATCTACCTGGAGCGCATGTACGAGGCCGGCGCGCAGGGCCACTTTGACGCCATGGGCGCCATGGTCTATGGCCTCTGGACGGGGCCGCTGGACCGCCGCCTGGGCGCCGAGCGCACCAACTTTGGCCGGGCCCAGCTGCTGCGCGAGATCATGGTGCGCCACGGCGACGCCGACAAGCCGATCTGGGCCACCGAGGTGGGCTGGAACGCCCTGCCCGCCGATTTTGGCGGGACGGCCTACTATGGCCGCGTCACGCCCGAGCAGCAGGCGCGTTATGCCGTGCAGGCCTATGAGCGGGCCGCCCGGGAGTGGCCCTGGATGGGGGTCATGAACTACTGGTTCTTGCGCCGGCCCTCCGACGCCGAAATCGACCAGGCGTGGTACTATTTCCGGATGTTCGAGCCCGATTTCGAGCCGCTGCCCGTGTTCGACGCCATGCAAGAGCTCACCAGCCAGCCCCCTATGGTGCACATGGGCTATCACCAGCAGGACCATTGGGCGCTAGACTACCGGGGCGACTGGCGGGAGATCGCCGACGGGGCCGCTACCCTGGGCGCCTTTCAGCGGGGCGAGGCGGGCGCCGAGCTGGCTTTTTGGTTCGAGGGCACGGGGCTGGATCTGGTTCTGATGGACCCTGACCAGGCCGACGCCATCGAGGTCTACCTGGACGGGCAACTGGTCCACAGCATGCGTCTCACCGAGGCCCCCGGCAACGGCGCGCCGGCTCTGCGCGTGGCTCGCAACCTGCAGGACCGGCCTCATGCGGTGCATATCGTTGTGCGAGGCAGCGCGTTCGACCTGGATGGTGTCGTGGTGTGGCGGCAAACCCGCTGGACGCTGGGCATACCGCTGGCCATCGGGACCCTGGTGGGCGTCGTAGTAGCCCTGGGCCTGCGCACCTGGGGAGCGCGCCCATGAAGCGGAACCGCGTTGCGCGCACCCTGCTGTTGCTGGCCATCCTGGCGCTGGCACTGGGGCTGCGCTTGTATCGCATCGATGCCCAGAGCCTCTGGAATGACGAGGGCACCACCGTGGCCCTGGCGCAGCGCGATCTGGCCACCATCACCGACAATGCCGCCCACGACATTCATCCCCCGCTGTACTATTACCTGCTGCACTATTGGGTGGCGGCGACGGGCACCAACGAGTTTGCCGCACGGGCCCTCTCGGCGGTCCTGGGCGTGGCAACGGTGGCCGCCACCTATGCCCTCGCGCGGAGGCTAACATCTGGGCCCGCGGCGCTCGTGGCTGCCCTTGTTGCGGCCCTGTCGCCCTTTCAGGTGTACTATGCCCAAGAAGTGCGCATGTACATGTTGGCCACCCTGGCGGGGCTGCTGCTCGTATGGGCGACCCACGCCCTGCTGGCGACCTGGTCCGCGGGAGAGCGACACCTGCTCTCCTGGCGCGGAGCAGCCGTCGTGCTGGCGGGCATCGCGACGCTGTACACCCACTATTATGGTGCCACGCTTTTGCTGGCCGTGAACCTGGCGTTCGTCGGCTGGTGGGGCCTGCGAGGGCGACGTCTCGAGCGTCCGTGGACCCCCGTCTGGCGCTGGGGCGTCCTGCAGGGGCTCACGTTGGCGGCCTTTGGCCCCTGGATCGCGATCACCTGGCGCACGCTGTTGGGTTGGCCCGCCGTCAGCGCGCCGATTACCCTGACCGAGCTGGCCCTCAACCTGATGGCCGTCCTGCCTCTGGGGATCACAGTCGAGATGCACCGGTCCACCTACGTCCTCGGTCTGGGGCTGTGGGCGCTGGCGGGGCTGGGGGCGGTCGGCATGTGGAGCCGCGCGGGCGAGCAGCCCGCTCATGGGCGCTGGCACCTCATCCTGCTTGTCGCCTATCTGCTGGTGCCCCTGGGTGTCATGTATCTCGCCTCCTTGCGCCGGCCCATGTACGACCCCAAGTTCATCCTGCTGGCCACGCCCGCCCTCCACATCCTGCAGGGGGCCGGTATCGCCATGGTGGCGGGACGCTGGGTGCGGGGTGATTCGCCCCTGTGGCGGCGTGGGCTCCGGGTAGCGCTGGCAGTTGTGCTGCTGGCGGGCGTCGCTGCGGCTTCGGGCTGGTCGCTGCAACGGCTCTATCACGACCCGCGCTATGCCCGCGACGACTATCGCGCCGCTGTGGATTACATCGCTGCCGCCGCGGCTCCCGATGCCGCGATCCTGATCAATGCCCCCTCGCAGATCGAGACCGTGGACTATTA
>SLPC01000166.1 GCA_007132185.1 Anaerolineae bacterium
CCTCACATGCTCCTGGATGCGGGCTTGATGCAAGGCTCGGGGGAGGCTTGACAGTTAGCTGTGTCGATCGTATAGTTTGGGAACAGGTCACGGCGAGGTGCTGCATGAGATTGAGCAGCACAGCAGCGCGTGGCTATTCCGTCCGTAGAAAGCGAGGGCCGGGCCATGCATGAGGCCGACCTTTTCCTGCGTTTAGGCAGTGCTCTGGCCATTGGCTTGTTAGTAGGACTGCAAAGAGAATATGATCAGGGAGAGCGCCGTCAGAAGCTGTTTGCTGGCGTGCGCACCTTTCCGCTGTTCGCTCTTGCAGGCGCCACGGGCGCACTCATCACTGACCTGGTCGAGAGCCCCTGGCCGCTGGTAGCGGTGCTCGTAGGGATCGTGACATTCATTGCCGTCGCCTACCAGGCCAACACCCGCCTGGGGCGCATGGGCCTGACCAGCGAGAGCGCCGCGATTCTGACGACGCTGGTGGGTGTGCTCTGCTACTATGGATTCTTGGAGCTGGCGGCGGCCATGGGCGTCGCCATCACGCTGCTGCTCTCCCTCAAGGTAGAGATGCACGGCATAGCGCAAGGGATGTCGCGTGAGGACCTCTTTGCCATCCTCAAGTTTGCCGTCATTACCGTCATCATCCTGCCCGTGCTGCCCAACGTCGATGTTGGCCCGGCGCCACTGGACGTTCTGAACCCCTATCGCATCTGGCTGATGGTGGTATTCATCTCAGGCATCAGCTTTTTGGGCTATCTGTTGATCAAGGTGCTGGGGCCGGGCCGCGGCATCGGCTTGAGCGGTCTCCTGGGTGGGCTGGTCTCGAGCACGGCAGTGACATTGAGCTTTAGCCAGCGCAGCCACGATCAATCAGGCCTGGCAAACCCTCTTGCTCTGGCGATTACGGTATCATGGACGACGATGTATATACGGGTGCTGGTGGTGGTTGCGGTCATCAACCTGGCCCTTGTGCAACTGCTCTGGCTGCCGATGTTGGCCTCGACAGCAGTGGGCCTCGCTTACTGTGGCTACCTCTACCATCAGCAACGCACAGATGAGACCGGGGATGTGCAGTTCGACAACCCCTTTGAACTCAAGACGGCGCTCCAGTTTGGTCTACTCTATGCCGTGATCCTGGTGATCTCGCAGGCTGCGCAGGTCACCCTGGGCGAGGCCGGCGTGTACCTATCCAGCGTGGTGGCGGGCCTGGCCGATCTCAACGCTATCTCGCTCTCCATGGCCGAGCTGAGTCAGGCCGGCATCAGGGTCGATCTGGACGTAGCCGCCCGGGCGCTGGTGCTGGCCGCGGTCGCCAATACGGTAGCCAAGGGTGGCATTGTGCTTTCCATGGGATCGCGTGGTCTGCGCCGCGCTCTATGGCCTGGATTGATCCTGATGTCGGCCGCCGGTATCGCCGTCGTGTTCCTGGTGACGTAACAGAGCAAGATCCGGCGACACGATCGCAGGCAGAACCCGATTCGGTAGAGACGCAGCTTTGTTTCTGCCTCCTGCCTTGGCTTGACAAAGATTCCTCCCAGCGGCATCATGATAGTATCGTCCATATCTCATGCTGCAGGAGGCCATTGTGACCGTTGAAACTCAGTATGTGGGCCCTGACGCCGTGCAGGCGCTGGTACACTATGCGCAGGCGCAGGGCTTGGACCGTCTCACTCTTATTTCCGATGACCGCACCTGGCCCGCTTTGGGCGAGGCCGTGCATAGTGCTCTCTCTGGTGTGGGTGCCGACGTGCAGCTAGCGCTGCTAGAGGGTGAAGAGGTGATCGCCGATGGGGAGCGGGTGCTTGAGATTATGGCGCCTGGCAATCAGAATGATCGCACCTTTTTGGCCGTGGGGGCTGGCACGATCACCGATCTGACCCGCTTTGTGAGCCATAGATTGGCTCGTCCCTTTATCTCGTTGCCGACAGCGCCCTCCGCTGACGCTTTTACATCGGCTAATGCGCCCATGGTGGTGAATCGCTTCAAGCGCACATTGGATGCTCAAGAGCCCATGGCTGTGTTCGCTGACATGAATGTGCTGTGTGCGGCGCCCTCGGACATGATTGCCGCCGGGGTAGGTGACATTCTAGGCAAGTACACGGCCCTGGCCGATTGGCGTCTCGGCGCTCTTTTGTGGGACGAGGAGATCGATCAGAGCGTCATGGATACCATGTACAGGGTATTGCATAATGTGTCAGGCCAGCTCGATGCGATAGGACGTCGCGAGGCTGTTGGCATCGCCGAACTCATGAGAGGCCTTTTGGACTCGGGCACAGCCATGGCGCACTGGGTGAACTCCCGGCCAGCCTCGGGCTCTGAGCACCACCTCTCTCACTACTGGGAGATGATCTTGTTACAGCAGGGGCGGCCGGCCGCGCTGCATGGCGCCAAGGTGGGTGTGGGAGCAGTGCTGATGGCACGTTCCTATCAGAATCTGCGCGAGATTTCGGTTGACGAGGTACGCGCCCGATTGGAGCGCACGCCGCGCGCACAGCCTGATGAGGAGCGTATCCGCATTCGCGCCGGATATGGCGCTCTGGCAGAGCAGGTGATCGCCGAGCACGCCGAGGCGCTCGAGATGTTGCCGGTGCTCTCGGTGAGAATGCGCACCAGATTGGTCGATCATTGGGAGGATGTGCGGGCTATCGCCGAGGACGTTCCTCCCCCTGAGGAGATCGCGGCGCAGTTGCGCAAGGTGGGAGGCCCCACCCATCCGGCCGATCTGGGTTTTACCGCGCTAGAGATCGATGATGCCCTGCGCTATGCCCATTATATGCGCAGCCGCCTAACGGTGCGATGGGTGGAGCGGGCGCTGGGCCTGCTGTAGAATAGCTATCTGTGGAAAGGAGACCGTGCCATGCCGACCGTCGCCGCCGTGTATACCGCGCTGAGCATCGTTGACTCGATCAAGGACCTCTTTGCCGAGATACTGCCCGATGTGCGCCTGATTAGCATTGCCGATGACAGCCTGATTCAGGATGTCATTGCTGCGGACGAGGTCACCCCGGCGGTCATGCGTCGCCTGGTAGCCTACTATCAGGCGGCCGAGCAAACCGGGGCCGACCTGATCTTTAACACCTGCTCGTCTGTGGGCGAGATTGCAGTGCTGGGCCAGCAGTTCGTCGATGTCCCCCTCATTCAGATCGACCACGCCATGGCCGAGACAGCTGTATCCGAATCCAACAACATCGGCGTACTGGCCACGTTGCCAACGACGCTGGGCCCCACCACCCGCCTTGTACGGGTCAAAGCCGCCGCCGCAGATCGCCCCGTTACCGTGCACGAGGGGCTGGCGGCGGGCGCATACCAGGCCCTTCAGGCGGGTGACTCGGAAGAACATGACCGACGGATCCTTGCGGCGGCCGAGGAACTCGCCGATGATGTAGAGATCTTTTTGCTGGCGCAAGCCAGTATGGGCCGAATGCAGGACACGCTCGCCTCGGCCACCGGCAAGCAGGTTCTGACCAGCCCACGCCTGGGCGTACTCTCTGTGGCGCACCATCTTGAGGCACTTGTCAGCAAGGATTCGTGAGATGAACGAGAACATCCCCGACCTGGCGCGGATCGCCAACAGCTTGCGCGCCGACGTGTTACGCATGGTGCATGTAGGCGGCGACGGCCATCCCGGCCCGGCTCTTTCGGTGGCCGATATTGTCGCCACGCTCTATTTTAGCGTACTGCGGGTGGATCCCGAGCGACCCGATTGGCCCCAGCGGGATCGGCTGATCCTGTCCAAGGGCCACGCCTGCCCGGTGGTATATGCCGCGCTGGTGCGCCTTGGGTTCATGCCGCCCGAGACGCTGGGCACGCTGCGCTGCCTGCATTCTATGCTCCAGGGGCACCCTGACATGCTCAAGACCCCAGGCATCGACATGACCACCGGCTCGCTGGGGAATGGGCTCTCCATCGGGCTCGGCATGGCGCTGGCAGGACGCTACAGTGGGCGCGACTATGCCGTTCATGTGATCGCCGGAGACGGCGAGATGCAGGAGGGCATCATCTGGGAGGCGGTCATGGCGGCGGCGCACCATGGTGCCGGGCGGCTCACGCTCTGGATCGACAACAATGGCTGGCAGAGCGGCGGTCGCGTGGCCCAGATTGCAGGGTTGGAGCCGATCGGCCCCAAGCTGGCGGCCTTTGACTGGCATGTGCAGGAGATAGACGGCCATGATCACGAAGCGATCCTGGATGCAGCCCAGGCCGCAGCCGCCATCGCAGATCGGCCCTCAGCCATCGTGGCACACACGGTCAAGGGCAAAGGCGTGCCCTTTATCGAAAACGACAATTCATGGCACAAGCGCGTGCCCACGTCGGATGAACTGGAGCGGGCGCTGGTCGCCCTGGGGGAGGCCTGATCATGGTAACTTTCAAGGGCACGCGGGAGGCGTTTAGCGTCGCCATGCTGGAGTTGGCCGAGCAAGACAGCCGCTATGTGCTGGTTCTGGCCGACTCGCTGGCCGCCATGCGGGCGGCTCGCTTTGCCGAGCGTTATCCGGAGCGGGTGTTTGATGTGGGCATCGCGGAGCAGAACGCCGTGGGCGTGGCCGCGGGCCTGGCCTCGTGCGGCCTGATCCCCTTTGTGGCCACCTATGCGGGGTTCATCACCATGCGCGCCTGCGAGCAGGTGCGGACATTTTGCGCCTATCCAGGTCTCAACGTCAAGTTCGTGGGAGCCAACGGCGGGCTATTCGCCGGGGAGCGGGAGGGCGTCACCCACCAGTTCTTTGAGGACCTGGGCATCATGCGCAGCATTCCGTGCATCACCATCGTCACACCCTCAGACCCGGCCCAGACGCGCCAGGCCACCCACGCCATTGCCCAGGTAGACGGCCCCTGCTATCTGCGTATCGGCAGCGGGCGCGAGCATGATCTGTTCAAGGCCGACGAGCCTTTCGAGCTGGGCAAGCTACGCGTGTTGGCCGAGCATGGCGGAGGCGAGGACGTGGCCCTGATCGCCACTGGCTTGCTGCTCAACCGCGTACAGGAGGCAGCCGAGCGCCTGGCAACGGAGGGGATCAGCGCCACGGTCGCCGAAGTGCACACGCTGCGCCCGCTGGACAGGGAGGCCATCGCCGCAGTTGCGCGACGCACCGGCGCGGTGGTGACTATCGAAGACCACAATATACTGGGTGGACTAGGCAGCGCCGTGGCCGAGGTGATCGCCGAGGAAGGCCTGGCTGCGACGCTGGTGCGCGTGGGCCTGCAGGACGTGTTTCCCGAATCGGGCGAGGCCGAGTCGCTGCTGGACGCCTATGGTATGGGGATCACCGACGTGATGGCGGCGGCGCGGCGCGCGATGAAAAGGGCGCGAGCCCACTAGCAAAGATGGGGCCGTTACTGGAAAGGGGCAGCGGCATCATGGATGCCATCCTCGAGACCGGCATCGCCTGGGTGCTGTGGCTCCAGCAGTATCATCCGGCACTGGATGAGATAATGGTAGCTCTCACGCTGCCCGGTGAGGCTCTCTTTTATGTCGTGCTCTTTCCCGCGCTCTACTGGTGTGTGGATCGACGCCTCACCCTGCGGCTGGCCCTGCTCTTTATGCTGTCGGTTTACGTCAACACCTGGGCCAAGGCCCTGGTGGCGCAGCCGCGCCCGTTCGAGTACGATCCTCGGGTGCAGATGGTGCGCGGCGCCACCGGTGGCGGGCTCCCCAGCGGCCACACCCAGAACACGGTGGTCGTCTGGGGCTATCTGGCGGCCTGGGCCCGTCGCGCCTGGCTCCTGATTGTATTCGTCCTTCTGCTGGTGCTGGTACCCCTCTCACGGGTCTACCTGGGGGTGCATTTTCCCAGCGATCTGCTGGGAGGCTATCTCCTCGGCGCCTTGCTGCTCTGGCTCGCCTTGCGCTACGAGGAGCCCGCAGGCGCCCTGGCCCGGCGACTCAGCCTGGGCTGGCGGCTGGCAGCGGCCATGGTGGCACCCCCTCTGGTGCTGCTGAGCATGCCCCACGTCCACGACCGCACCATGGACGGCGCACTGCTGCTGTCGGGGGCGGGCGTGGGGTTCGTCCTGGCGCAGCGGTACCTGCCGCAAAGTCTACATGGGCCCCTCTGGCGGCTCGGACTCCGCCTGCTCTTGGGCCTCTCGACCTCACTGGTCCTGTTCGGCGCGCTGGAGGCCCTCTCGGCGGCCACCGGCTGGACGGGCCTGATCCATGCACTACTCTATGCACCCCTAGGATTGTGGATGGCGTTGGGGGTGCCCTGGCTGTTCGAGCGAGCAGGTCTGATGAACCGGCGTGAGGGCGAGGCAGCAGGCGCCTAGCCCGCGACCTGCGCGAGGCAGGCCACCCGCGCCCTCAAGGCAGCAGCCGGTCGAGATGCTGAAGCGCCTCGTGCCCTTCGCGCACAAAGCCGTGGAAAGAGGCCTGGTTACCCCATACGATGGCGCTCAGGGCGTATGCCACGCGTGCGACGAGCAGCTGCTGCTCCTCCTGTGGCGTCCATGCTCGCCCATAGCCGCGCATCAGGGCGGCTATCAGGTTCGGCTGGGTGAGCCATTGCCAGTCGGGATAGCGGGCGAAATCGCACACCGGCACGTCCCAGCGCGAGAACTCCCAGTCGATCACCCCAACCCACTCTCCCAAGGCCGTCACGATCCAGTTGACCGGGCCATAGTCCCGATGGCAGGGTACCGGGCGCTCGCCGGCAAAGGCGGACAGCAGCGTTCTAGCGCGCTCTATGATAGCCAGCTCATCGCGGCTGAGATAGTGGCCATCCACTGCGAGCCGCATATCACGCTCCAGCTCGGCAGAAACATGCGAGACAGCATCGGTGACCTCTGGCCCGGTCGCGCTGCCATCGCGCCGACAGGGCCCAAAGAACCGCCCTTTGGTATGCTGATGGAGCCTGGCCAGTACACGCCCTGCCGCCTCCCAGATCTGCTCCTGCTGAGGCATCGCGAGTCCCGCCCGGTCAAGAGCTATGCCGGGTAGAGCGCCCAGTAGCAACGCAAACGGCCCATGCTCATGCGCGGCTATCAGCGCAGGCGTATGGGGTGCAATGGCCTGCGTCCACTGTTCGTAGGCATGGAGCTCGGTCTCAAAGGCGTCTGGCTCTGTATGGACCTTGAGAAAGAACCAATCGGTGCCACGTTGAATGCGTATCACCGTGGCTCGTCCGTGAAAGCGCGCATCGGCACTGTCAGAATCGCACGGTCCGATCTGACGGGCACACCACGCCAAAAGGTCTCGCATCCCGGGGATCGAGCAGGCGGCATCGGGCTGAGCATCGAGAGTCATGTAGGGACTGTGCTCCTCTCTGGGGATCAGGTCCAAGCCGAGTACCGCCGTTGCCTAGGGGCCCAACCGCACCGGATGATGTTCCATGAGACCATATACCTGCACGCGGTCCTCGGCGGACTCGTAGACTAGTTCGAGATACCCGGCCGCATGCAGCGCGTCGACTGCGGGAAGAATACTCTCCTGCGTCAGGATGTCATAGACCAGCGCTCCATCCTCCTGCCACATCAGGCGAGGCGCCACGAGGAGATAGCTGACGTCAAACAACGCCATCGCTTCGGAGAGCTCGGTTGCGGTGCCAATCGCCGGATAGTCTATAGTGGCGCGCTCGGTGTAGAGATACAGCGCCTGCGGATGACGGGCCATGATGATCGCGTCCGGCGCTGCATGATCGCGGATCCAGGTGGCGCCCACCCGGAGATCCCGCGTGTGGACGAGACTCGACTCGATATCAGTGGCTCCCACTACAAGGGCACTGATCAGCAAGAGCCCCGCGACGGCCACAACTGCTCTACGGCTGGCAAGCGCGCTTGCTTCCTTCGAAAGCCGGGCTGCCCTGCCAAAGGCCATCGCGACAGCACCGATGCCCAAAAGGAACGTATAGACGAGAAAAGGATGGACTGGATAGAGGAAGCGGACGAGGGGCCAAGGCCAGAGCAGAATAGCGACAAGATAAAAGCTGTGGTAAAGGGCGGCGGTGGGCGCCAGGCCGTGGCGCGCTAGCATGGTCCCATGTCCTATCACAATGAGGGCTCCAAAGGCAATCCCCGAGATCAGAGGCAGATTGGGGATTCCCAGTCGATGGCCCAGGGCTGCTTCGCTGATCCCTCCCCCGATCGGGCTTGTGGCATTCCGCAGATGCTCTGTGACATAGGTACGGAACGAGCGCGCGAGGCGCGTTACGCGGCTGGGGCCTGTCACGGCCTGCTTTGGCCCCGCCGCTCGTACCAGTGCGCCGGCATGCTCGGCGGGAATGAGATCATGGACGGAAACCGGGGTGAGGGCCAGCACCAGAATCAGCAACGCCGCCCCTCCCAGGGCGACCCGGGCCAGGAAGGCGAGCTTGACGCGCGGGGCAAGGGTGGACAGGGTCACGCGAACAAGGACGGCAACCATGACCACCAAGCCGATGGTGCGCGTAAAGGCGGCCAGCGTGAGCGTAACTCCCAGAAAAAGGGGCGGCCCGTTCCTCTGTACGCCGCGCTGAAGATTCCATTCGGTAAGGACCAGCCCCATGAGCACAAGCGTGGTAAACAGGGGCTCGGACATGACCATGCGCGAATGCCTGATAACCAGGGGGGAAAGGGCGTAGAGAGCAGCCACCATCAAGGCCCAGCCATAGGACCTACTCTGGCTCAGGTAAGGCCACCCCCAAAAGAGCAGCGCTGCATTGGCACCCGTGGCGAACAGAGAGACGTAGCGCATCAAATGAGGCTGCCGAGGAAACAGCGCAGCCAGGGGGCTGAGGAGCAGAGGAAAGCCAAAGGGGTAGCGGGTGGCAAGTGGCGTTTCGCCCGCATAGTGCAGGCCATAGCTGTCCTCCTGTACGATGGAGCGAGCCAGAATCACATACTCGGCATCATCGATATAGACACCTACCTGAAACGAATCATAATTGCGCAGGGAGATGAGAGCACACAGACAGATAAGCAGTGCTATGCCAAGGCTTTGCGCTCGGGAAGGAGATGCTGCCTCGTGGGCTGGGCTGGGCATGGAGAGGCGAGGGCGCAGGAGCCCCGAGAGCAAGGCATCTCGTGGCAGCAGGTGCCCATCGTGGCTAGCGGCCTCACGTTTCATCGGTGCGATCCTCTATTGACACTCGGCCATGCAATCTATGTCCCGGTTGTCAGCCCAGGCATCGGTGATCTGCTGCGGGGGAACCCTGACCTGCGATGATATCATCTAGTAAGAGTGTAGGCGGGGTAACGGAGCAGGTCAAGGGTCAGCTTGGGTCCGGTCCTACCCACTTTGTCGGGCACTAGCCTTGGGCAAAGACGAGCTTGGCCCGTACGATAGCTTTGCCTGCCGTTGTTTGTACCAGGGGCAAAGTGCGCGTGTATGCGCACGTTGCCCCTGGCATGCAGTAAAGTGGTCGACTGTTGTGCCAGTCTCGTAGGCCATCAAGGGCTTTTTGCGAAAGAGTGAAGGTGTCAGAGCGTTGGCTGATTGATCAAGGGCGCCAGCAGATGTAAAATGGCTACCATCCAAATCATTTCAGGAGGAACCATGCCTCACTATGCCATCGGCGAACTCGAGATTCATTATATCGATCAGGGTGAAGGGGACACGCTCCTTTTTCTCCCTGACAATATCCTGGCGGCCAGCGCGTACCAGGAGGAGATCAACCATCTCGCGCAGCGCTTTCGTGTAATCGCGATGGACTATCCGGGACGGGGCCGTTCTGCGCGGCGCGACCCCTATCCTGACGAGCATCTCTATGACCTGTGGGGCTATTGGGCCGACCTGGGCTGCCATCTCTTGCAAGAACTGGAGATCGACGCCTGCCATCTGGTGGGCTCTCATGGCGCGGCGCTCACGGCCATGCATGTGGCGGGCAAACAGGCGCGCCAACACGACATCAGGCCATTGAGCGCGGTGTGTGACAGCTTTTTGCCAGAGATGGACATGCGCAGCCTGCATCGGATGCTGGACACGCGGGAGCATTACTATCGACGGCAGCATGGTAACCTAGCGCAGCAGCATGGCGATGATTGGCGCGCTGTCGTGGATGCGGACTCGACCTTTATGCGAGGCATGGCCAACCAGGGCGGATATGCGGTGCCGGTATCAACCCTCAATGGAATCGCGTGTCCCACGCTGCTCACCGGCTGCCTGACCGATCCTCGCACGCCCGGCATCGCCCAGCAGTATGCCCGTCTGGCCGAGCAGATTCCGGACTGCTCCCTGTATCTGGCGTCCACTGCAGGGCATCCGCATATCGAGTACCCCTGGCTCAAGAGCAACCCTGCCCTCTGGCGGGCGCAGGCCACCCTGTTCTGGGATGCGCTGGAGCACGGCAGCGCCGGGACGGGCTAAAGGGCCTGGGCGCGAGTATTGCGGCCACAAGAGTCGCGGGCCCTGTTCTCACAAAAGCATGTTTGCAGAACGGGGGCTCGGGCGACTATACTGATGGCATCCGTGAACATACCCCCTGCTCGAGGCAGCTCTGGCGGCCAGCCCTGCGGGGGATAGGGCCGCACTCTGGTGCGGTAACCATAGAATCGTCCCGATTGAGGTTTGCGATGTCATTCTGGCGCGCATGGGCGCTGATCCGCAAGGAACTCGTGCACATCAGGCGCGATTATCAAATTCTCTTTATGGTCCTGGTGGCGCCCGCATTCGTCCTGTTTCTGCTCACCTACACCTTTGCAGCCGATCTGGAGCAGATCCGCATGGGCGTCATGGATCAGGACCAGAGTCCCAGCTCGCGCCGTTACGTCCAAGTGCTCACCTCCGATGACGAATTACTGGCGGTGGCCTTTCCTGGCAGCTATGCCGAGATTAAAGCTCTGCTGCAACGCGGCACGGTGGGTGTGGTGGTTGTCATTCCTGCCGGGTTTCACGCGGATCTGACGGCGGGGCGCACTCCGGCGCTCCAGCTTGTGCTTGACGGCTCCAACTACCACGAGAGTGACACCTATCGACAGAATGTCGAGCAGCGGACCGTGGCCTGGGCCGCGACGCAAGGCATCACTGGAGGCCGGCCGGCGCCAATCGTGGTGCATACGCGTCCCCTGTACAACCTGTCCATGAGCTGGGTTGACGCCATGACGCCCGGGCTGATGGCATTGGCGTTCACCTTTCCCGCCATCGCTGTGGCGCTGGCCTGTGCCCGCGAAACTGAGCAGGGCAGCTACGAGGGGCTTTTGTCCACGCCGATCCGCCCCATCGAGTATCTGCTGGGCAAGCTGGTGCCCTATCTCGTGCTGGGGGTGCTCGGGACGTTGCTGGCCTGGGCCACAGCGCGCTGGTGGTTTGGCGTGCCGTTTCGTGGCGCGATTCTGGACTATGCGCTGTTAGCCTCGGTGTTCATGCTATCGCTCATGGGGATTGGCATTTTGATCGGATCGACGGCCAACAGCCAGCGCCTGACGATCATCATCATCGTCCTGATCTTTTTCGTGCCTTCCTTTTTCCTCTCCGGACTGCTGATCCCCCTGGAGCCGGGTAGCCTATCCGAACGGATCCTGGTGAGGGTTCTACCGGCAGCCAACTATGTCGACATGAACCGTTCGCTGTTCCTCAAGGGGGCCGAGCTATCGGCGTTACGCATGGGCCTCATGAACCTGCTGTGGATCGCCGGCGCTTCCCTGATGGCCAGTCTCTTGCTAGCCAAGAGGAGGGTCGCGTGAGTGCCAGAGACACAGGTGGGGGAAGGCTCTACCGCATCAGGTCGTTGGCGATCAAAGAGTTGTGGCAACTGAGCAGTGACAGGATCTTTGCCAGTTTGCTGGTCATCGTGCCGTTGATGCTGCTGGGGATGGTTGTTAGCGTCGCGGGGGGCGAGTCGCGACCGGCCGACCGAATCATCGTGGTGGACCATGATCAGAGCGCCCACTCACGGCGGGTCGTGCGGGCGCTAGAGAACACGGGTGAGATCGTGATCGAGGCGCAGACAAATCGGCTGGCAGATGGCGACCGCGCGCTCTTTGAGGGGCGGGTGCAAGGCCTGGTGGTAATTCCGTCCGACTATGGGCGGGCGCTCCAGGAGGGCACACGGCCTGCCGAGGTATTGCTCGTGGTGGACGCCAGCAACACCTTTGTGGCGATACGTCTGCTGGGCACGGCCACTGGGGCTATTCGTGCGGTGGGGGCCGCACAGACGCTGGCGCCCCGGATTGAGGTGCGCCCTACCCGCTATTTCGAGGTCACCCCCCTGCAGAGCCGGTTGGCCCCGCAACTGGGGTTCCTGCTTTACCAGGTGGTGCTGATGGTGGCGGGCCTGAGCATCGTCCGCGAGGCAGAGACGGGCACCCTGGAGCAGTTGCTGGTCACGCCACTGGCCAGGCTGGAACTGATCGTGGGCAAGATGTTGCCACCACTCCTCTTGGGGGTGATCAATTTTTGGGCGCTGTTTGCCGCAGCGCGTTGGATCTGGGATCTGCCGGCCCGTGGATCGGTACTGCTCTTGTTTGGCACGGCTGTGTTATTCATACTGGCGCAGAGCGCCTGGGGGTTGTTCCTCTCTTCGCGGGTAAGGCGTCAGCAGCAGGCCACCCAGATTATCTTTGTCCAGATCCTGTTCGACATGGCTTTTTGCGGCTATGTTGTGCCTGTGGAGAACCTGCCGGGGTTCTTGTCCTGGATATCCGAGCTATTGCCTTTGCGACACTACCTGGTGCTGGTGCGAAGCATCCTACTGCGCGGCGGCAATTTCTGGGACAATCTGATACCGATTGGGGCTCTGATCGCGCTAAACGTCGTGTTCTGGACGATGGGTGTCCTATCCTTGCGGCAACGCCTGCAATAATCAGTTCAGCAAGTAGGGCTGCGTGTGCTATACTTGTTAAAAGTACACACAGGTTGCCATGCTTGGGAATAGAAATGAGCTTGCGTTGGGAGAGAAATCGTCATCTGAGGATCTAGTCATCGAGGCCAGCGGCCTGGCGCGAGAGTTCGGGGAGACGGTGGCCGTCGATGGGCTCGACCTCCAAGTGGGCCTGGGCGAGATTCTCGGCCTGGTGGGGCCCGATGGCGCCGGCAAGACGACGATGCTGCGGCTTTTTGCAGCGCTCGTCAAGCCTTCGGCGGGCAGCGTTACTGTCTTCGGCCACGACACAATTCGGCGCCCGGGGCATATCCATGCGCGCCTGGGCTATATGGCCCAGCGCTTTACTCTGTATCCGGATCTTACAGTCCAAGAGAACCTGCGTTTTTACGGTGATGTACGCGGCGTGCGGGGCAGGGAGCGTGCCGAGCGAAATGATCGATTGCTAGAGTTTGCGGGCTTGACCGAGTTTCGGGGGCGCCTGGCGGGAAAGCTATCGGGCGGCATGAAAAAGAAACTGGCCCTGGCCTGCGCATTGCTTCACGAGCCCGAGCTGCTCTTGTTGGACGAGCCTACCACCGGCGTAGACCCCGTATCCCGGCGAGAGTTCTGGGATATGCTGGGCGAGCTGCATAGCCAGGGCGTAACGATGGTGGTGTCCACACCGTACATGGATGAGGCCGAACGCTGTTCGCGCGTCGGACTCGTGTTTCGGGGACGGCTATTGGCCTGCGACACTCCCTCCCAGATCAAGGATTCCGTATCACGGGAGCTAGTCGTCGTGTGGCCGGAGATTCTGAGCGAGGCGAGGCACGCTCTAGAGGAGATGGATTGGATCTCGGAGGTGCAACCCTACGGGGATCAGGTGCGTGTCCTGGTTGAGGATGCCGACGCCGCGCTGCCCCGCATCCAGCAAGAGTTTGAGGAGGCCGGCATCGCGATTCAAGATATTCGTCCGGCGCCGGTACGCATGGAGGAAGCCTTTGTCAGCTTGATTCAGAGGCAGTATGGGGCGCAGGATGATGCGGATATGTCGATAACGAATGGAAATGGGACGAGGGTCCATGACCGATAATCAATCGAACGGCGGACCGGCTGTGGCGGCCAAGGGCCTCACCAAGACCTTTGGTCGTTTCGTCGCGGTAGACGATGTCTCATTCGAGGTACAGCGCGGCGAGATCTTTGGCTTGCTGGGCCCCAATGGCGCCGGCAAAACGACGACGATACGCATGTTGCTGGCATTGCTCAAACCCACATCGGGGGTGGCCACTGTGCTGGGCTATGACGTAGCGCGCCAGAGGCGCGAGATACGCAGGCGTATCGGATACATGTCGCAGCAATTTAGCCTGTATGACGATCTCAGCGTGGCGCAGAACCTGGCCTTTTTCGGCGGCATCTATGGCGTTCGCGGTTCGGACCTGGAAGAGAATGTGGCCGCGGTGCTCCAGATGGCCGAGTTGGAGGGGCGCGAGGAAGAGCGAACGAACACATTATCGGGAGGATCGCGCCAGCGCCTAGCTCTGGGCTGCGCCATCCTGCACCGGCCAGAGGTGCTATTTCTCGACGAACCGACGGCGGGGGTCGATCCTGTAGCGCGGCGGGCCTTTTGGGATCTTTTGTACAGCTTCTCTGATCAGGGGCGTACGGTATTGGTTACAACACACTATATGGACGAAGCAGAGCAGTGCCACCGTCTTGGGTTCATGCAACGTGGCAAGCTGATCGCTTTCGGCACGCCCCACAAGATCAAAGATGAGCAGATGCAGGATCATGTGTTGGAGCTGACCTGCGACGCTCCTGAGAGCGCGATCAAGGCCCTACG
>SLPC01000077.1 GCA_007132185.1 Anaerolineae bacterium
ATCGGCGTGCAGAGCAAGGAGGCCACCACCGATCAGACCGTCCGGACAGCGACATAATCCGCAAAAACGCATCCATGGTGCGATCATTCGCACATAGCTTCGACTTATTCCACACTCTCCGCTATGCTCGCGAAGGAATTCTATATTTGGCGTTGTGCTGGCCAGACGTTGACGTCTCGATTCCTGCATGCTATCATGCGCCGGCTTGTGAGGAGATCAGCAAAACGGCTAGACCAGGGGCCAAGTCAAAGGTGGAGGCAAGGAGGAGCGCGCATGCTCAAGAACAAGAGGCGTTGTGTTTTGGGACTGGCGGTATGTCTGCTTCTCATGCTCGGGATGGTGGGGTGCGTGCAGGCCAAGCCGCCCCGAGAGCGAGAGCCTCTACCGACCGTGGCGGTGGAGACTGTAACGGAAGAGATCGCCATAGCACAGATCGACTCTGACACCGATCTGGATACTGATGAAGAGGCCGTACCCTCTTCGGAAGAGCTTGACCCGGCCGAGATCGATGACGAGGCGGCCCCGATAGAGTCGGTGCCGGCCGAGGCCGACAGGGAGCAACCCGCTGAGCCTGACGTCGAGGAGGTTCCGACGGCCACGCCAGAGCCGTTGCCTACGCCCACACCGTACACGGGGCCAATCTATGTGGTGGCGCCAGGGGACACGCTGTCATCCATTGCGGCCTTGCACGGCAGTACGGTGCAGGCATTTGTGGAGGCGAACGGTCTCAGCAGTGCCGCCAACCTGCGTGTTGGTCAAGAGCTGCGGCTGCCTGACGACGTGGACCCGCTCTATGATATCGATGCTGTGGAAACAGATATCTATGTCGTGCGGTTTGGGAATACCCTGAATCAGATCGCGGCCCTGCATCGCATGCCCGTGGGCCAGTTATTGGCCCTGAACCCGACACTCAGGAACCCCAATATGCTGCGTCCTGGCATGGAGCTCACCGTGGCGGTGAACCCGATCCCCGAGGGGGCCGTGGTGCATGTGGTGCAGCCGGGCCAGACGTTGGCATCCATCGCGCAACGCTATGGGGTAAGCATCCTGGATCTGGCGGAGATCAACTTTTTGACCGATGCCAACCGATTGGATGTGGGCCAGGTACTGGTGATTCCGGAACGGTAGGGGGCAAGAGGACTTGCTGCGATGGGATCTTGGCAAATGAAAGGGTGCAAGTGAGCTCTGCTGAGGGTGATACGCCGCGGGCCAGGTCAGGGAGCCAGGGCTGCCTGATCGCAGCTATCGCACTGCTTTTGCTGTGCGCCCTGAGCGTATGCTGCGTGGGTATCGTAGCCCTCTTGTGGCAGAGTGCCGATCCTGTCGCAGAGTTGACCGAGATCGCTCCTGTGGAGCGCCTGATCATGATGCCGGGGCGAGGAGGCACGCTGCGGCTGCCGGGGAGTTTGCCTCCTACGCTGGACCCTGCCACGGTGCAGGATGTGACCTCGGCCGAATATATCGTGCACCTGTTCTCGGGTCTCGTTTCACTCAATGCCGAGCTGGACGTCGTCCCTGATCTGGCGACCCGTTGGGATATCCTGGAGGACGGGCGGACATATCTGTTTCACCTGCGGGAGGACGCGACCTTTCGCGACGGCACGCCGATCACAGCAGATGACTTGCGATACTCGATCGAGCGCGCCTTGAGCCCCGAGGTAGGCTCTCCTGTGGCGCTGGGCTATCTGGGTGATATCGTAGGCGCTGAGGCGCTATCTCGCGGGGAGGCCGAGCACCTTTTGGGGCTGGAGGTGGTGGATCCGTACACGCTTCGTATCGAGATCGATGCGCCCAAGGCCTATTTCCTCGCCAAGCTCACCTACCCGACTGCCTTTGCCGTTGATCAGCGTCAGATCGAGCGTCAGGGCGAGCGCTGGGTACTCCAGCCCAACGGCAGTGGCCCCTTTGTGCTGGCCGAACTCTCTCGCGATCGGATCATCCTGGAGCGAAATGAGCTCTACTATGGAGAGCTCCCCAGCCTGGAGCGGGTGGTATTCGAGTTGAGCGGTGGACTGCCCATTACGATGTACGAGAACGACCAGCTTGATATCACCTGGGTCCCGGCGAGCGAGTTGGATCGCGTGCTCGATCCCCATCATCCGCTGTCTCGCGACGTGCAGGTGGCATCCGAGTTGAGCACGCAGTACTTGGCGATGCATGTCGACCAGGCCCCCTTTGATGATCCCTCTGTGCGGCGGGCCATTCTCCACGCCATAGACCGCGAGCTCCTGGCGCAATTGGTGCTGAACAACAGCGTCGAGGCGGCCCGTGGCATCCTGCCGCCTGCCTTGATCCCCAAAGGGGATGACCCCGCCCAAGAAATCATGATTTATGATCCAGCACTGGCGCGAGAGGCGCTGGCCGGCTCGCGGTATGCTACCGAGGGCGCGATGCCGCCGTTGGTGCTCACTATCGTCGGCACGAGCGGGCACCTGGGAGGGGTGCCGCGGGCGGTGGTGGCCATGCTGGAGGAGAACCTGGGGGTGGAGATGCTGGTGGAGCAGGTGGAATGGGGCGATTTCCTGCAAGGCATCAACCACGACAGCTATGGGATGTTCCTGAGCGGTTGGATCGCTGACTATCCTGATCCCCAGAACTTTTTTGATCTGCTGTTTCACAGCGCCAGTGGGCAGAATCACACGGGTTATGACAATGCCGAGGTGGATGCATTGCTGGAGCAGGCGCGCATCGAGCCGGATGAAGCGAGGCGGGCGGCGCTCTATCAGGAGGTAGAGCTCCTGATTCTCGCCGATGCCCCCTGGGTGCCGCTGGCCCATGGCATGTCGTACAGTCTGGTCAAGCCGTGGGTGCAGGGCTATGAGGCGAGCGGTGGGCTGTACCCCTGGCTGAGAGAGATTCGGTTGGCAGAGCGATAGAACCGCAGCAATGGGTCCAAGCGGCGCTGATAGGATGAATCCCTACGCGGAGGCGCGTCGTTCGATGCGGCTCCGAAAGATCAGTACGAGAATAGCCGCTGTGGTGGCTAGCGCGCCGGCTGCTACGCCGATGAATACGCCCGGAAGATAGGGATGTGGCTGGCTGACGACCATCCCCGAGCTCTTGTGTTGGGCAACCAGGGCCAGATTGGAAGCCAGCTCCTTGCGAAAGTCCGGGCGCGCCGAGACGCGGGGCAGCGCACCGACAAATTGGCCCTCCAGCTCATGATAGACGTACTCGGGTTGGGCTATGAGGCCCATCATGCGAAGGCCCTCAGTCACATAGGTGTGTGTCCATGTCCAAAGAGACAACAGAGGTCTCTCAAGTTGTCTACGAGTCTGCATCGAATTCTATCCCTCTCTCACGCATTTGCTTGCGCAGCTGGAGCAAAGTGCGATGATACAAGGACTTGATCGCGCCCTCGCTACGTCCCAGGATCTGGCCGATCTCGGCATTCGATAGCCCCTCGGCGAACTTGAGCACCAGCAACTCTTGGCGCAATGGGTCGATCTCGGCGATAAGCTCCTGCAAAAAGCGCCGATCATCCGCGCCTTGGGTCACGGTCTCGGGATGCTCCTCTGGCGGGCTCCCGATCACCATCGTTTCGAGGGAGACGACGGGCTTGCGCCCCCGATCCCGATACCAGTTGGCAATCAGGTTGTGCGCGATACGGTAAAGCCAAGCGGAAAAGGGATAGCCCTTGTCCACATAGCTGTCCAGATGCGATAGCGCGCGAAAAAAGGTACGCGAGGTCAGATCCTCGGCCTCATACACATTGCCCACGCGGTGATATATGTAGCTGTAAATCCGATCCACATAGCGCTCGTATAGCACTGCAAAGTCGCGAGGATCCTCCTGCGCGGCCTTTATCTCGAGTGCTTCATCCCGGTCGCTCATTGGAGGCCTCTTGCAATCTGCTTGGGGGAACACCATTCTGCCGCAAGGGTTGCGGCCCAGATCAAGTCTATCGACACGGTAGGAGATGTCAACCTGGGTTGTGGTGTGGGATGAGCCGGCAAGAGGTTTGGCGCCGCACGCTGGATCAGCTACAATGAGGTTACGGCGTGCTACTGTGAGTGTATGGGGCCGGGTTCCGACGGGCCTGGTGTCGTCCTGGCCATTCTCGCAAGCCTGGCAGGAGGCCCCATGGAGAGGCTCGAGAGCGCTGTATGGCGCAAGCGGATCCTTGTCCTGACGCTGAGCATGGTCCTGGGCCTGATGTGGGCCTGTGACGCGCCGCCCCCCACGCCCGAGCCGACGCCGACCCTCGTTCCCACACCGACGCCGGCCCCCGATCAGGTTCTGCAGGACCTGCGCTATGCCATCACCTGGAATGGCGAGTTACTTGCTACTGAGGAATTGCGGGTGGGTACTGTAGATGACTCTATTGTGGTCTATGGCGACCTCACTCGCTTTGGTCCTGGGCCCCTGTTCGAGCGTCGGACGGTGCAGCTCTCGCCTCTGCTCAACCCCATTCACTACTCGCTGGAAAGGCATACTCTGGGCGTACAGTCCACGTGGGTGGCGCAGCGTGAGGGGGAGTCGATCAACTATATGGCCAATGACCAGGCCTGGTATGCGCCGGTGCTGGTGCCCGACATCAGCCCGCCGCCCAATCTGCTGATGGAGCGCGCTCCCTCGGCCCTGCCTTTTGCCCTGTTGGCACTACAGATTACAGAGGAGCGCGCTCTGACGGCATCGGCAGAGTCCTTGTCGTTGCAGGTGCTGGATGTCACCGATCTGTTACCCGTCAATCGTCGGATGACTGTCACCCTCTCGATGGATCAGAGCGAGGCGATCATTGGGACGGTGGCGCTTGCGGGAGAGATAGAGGACGGGGCCAACCCGCAGTTCACCCTATGGATGCGCCCGGGCAGCCGTATGCTGTATGGCGTGGCGTTTGAGCAGTATACCTTTGGCCTCTTGGAGCAGATGCAAAACCCGGCTCTACGCGGCACGGGGCGGCTCATGATCGAGAGGGTGAGCCATCTGCCAGAGTTGCCCGAGCCCGAGCAAGCGCCTGATATCATCTATGAGACGGTCTCGATTGCTGGCAGCCAGGGGCATCTGCGTGAGGGATTGCTGCTACGTCCGGAGGGGCCGGGGCCTTTTTCCGCATTGCTGGTGCAAGAGCCGGGGGGAGTACTGCCACCTCCTCAGGGGCTGGAGAGACTTGTGCGGCAGGGCTGGGTTGTGCTCACATACAGCCCGGCGGGCGTCGGCGCCAGCGAGGGCAGCTATCAGCGGGCGCCTAGTGAGCTGCTGGCTGCCGATGTGCGCCTGGTGGGGGAGTGGCTGGCGCAGCGTCCCGAGGTGGATACGCAGCGCATCGTTCTGGTGGGCGTGGGGGAGGCAGGCATCGTGGGGGCGCGGGCTATCGCTCAGGATAACCCTTTTGCAGCGGCCGTGCTGGGCTCTTTTGCCACCGACATGCCACTCTTTCCCGATTTGGCCGAGGCACGAATAGCCACGTTGGCAAGTCATGGCGGGTGGGACGCTGTCGATCTGGAGCGCTATCGGATGTACAGCCTGCAGACGTGGCAAGGATGGCTTGAGGAAGGGCAAGAAGAGATCGGCCTGCTTGGACGACGGGCCAGCCTGGTGCCATTACGGATGTGGCAGGAGATCGACCTGGTCGAGACGCTCGGCCAGGCGCAGACGCCGGTGCTGGTCTTGCATGGCCGCGCCGACGAGTGGACGCCGGTGGATGGGGCAGAGCGCCTGGAAGCAGTGCTGCGGGCCCGGGGCGTAGAGGGCGTCGAATTTCGGTACCTGTACGGTCCGCTCAGCGCAGAGCTGGGCGGCAACGCGCAACAACCGTGGGCCGATGAGGTAGACGACCTGGTGGGCGCCTGGCTGCGAGACAGGTTGGGACCCTAGCCCAGACGCAGTTGGCCGCTAGGGTCGCTGGAATTGGGGTTCTTTTTCCTGTGCCACGCCCGCGCGCTCATTGATGATCTGGCCATCAGCCATCTCGTAGGTATAGTCGACGATCTCGAGCATGACCGGATCATGCGAGGTCATCAAGATCGTCACATCTTCATGCCGCACAATGTCGCGGAACAGCTCCATGATAGCGCGGCCGGTGACGCTATCGAGCTCACCGGTGGGCTCGTCGGCCAGGATCAGGTTGGGGCGCGTAACAAGGGCCCGGGCGATTGCCACACGTTGTTGCTGGCCGCCCGAGAGCTCCTGGGGGCGGTGTTTGGCCCAACGGGTCAAACCCACCATGTCGAGTACCTCCATCACCCGCTGGCGACGGGCCCGGCGTGACATGCCGACCAGGCGCAGAGGCAGCTCGACGTTCTCGATGGCGGACATGGTTGGCATGAGGGCAAAGGATTGAAAGACGAACCCGATGCGATGCCGTCGCAGATTGGTCAGCTTTCTATCGGATAGCTTGGAAATTTCCTGGCCATAGACAAACATCGCTCCCGAAGTGGGATGGTCCAACCCGCCGATGAGGTTCATCAGCGTTGTCTTGCCCGAGCCCGAGCGTCCCATGAGCCCTACGAACTTGTTGCGTGCAATCTCGATACTGACGCCGCGCAGGGCATGCACCTCGTTATGATCAACCTTGAATACCCGGGTGACATCCACACTTCGGACAATGGTTTTCTCGTTCAGTTCGGTCACCGTTACTCTCCCGCCTTTTCATCCGTGTTCGATCGCCCCAAAATGTTGCGCAGCCCGCGGCTAACGCCGTTGAGCGGCCGTCGCCAGCCACGCGAGCGGGTCTGCGGTCCCCATGCTTCACTCATATCCGGGAAGCGGGCCGCCTGCGCCGAGGCCCCGTTGAGCCCGGCAGCCGGGCGGATCAGGATTCCGTCGTCGGTCAGGTCCACTTGGGCTCGATCCGAGATGCCGAGCTTTTCGAGAAACTCTCGGGGCAACTGAAGGCGCCCTGCATAGTCCAGCACTACGTAATCATGATAGGCGTCATCCTCATGCCCCTGACCGTTGGCGTCTGCCTCCTGGTCCTCGGCACCGCTCTCTCCCTCAGCGCCATTGCCCTGGTCGCCGCGTAGCCGCCGTACGCGCTCGCTGCTGGTACGGCCATCGCGGATCGTGACCACGCGGTCTACCTGAGCGGAGGCACGCACATCATGGGTTACCATGACGATGGTGAGGCCATAGTTCTCATTGAGGTTACGCAAGGTGTCCATAATGGTCTGGGCGGTTGCCGTATCGACTTCGCCCGTTGGCTCATCAGCCAGCAACAAGACAGGTTTGTTGGCCAGGCCTACGCCGATGGCGGTACGTTGCTGCTCGCCACCCGAGAGCTGTGAAAGGCTGTGGTCACGTCGGTCCCACAACCCGACCGCCTCCAGCAATTCGCGGCTCCACTTGTCGCGCTCGTTGGTGGGCATGCCCGCGACGATCATGGGGAGCTCGACATTCTCTCGTACCGAAAGATAGGGGATCAAGTTACGTGCCGGCTGCTGCCAGACAAAGCCCACTTTTTCGCGACGGTAGCGGGTCAAGGCAACGCTGGATAACTTGAGCAGATCTTGGCCGTCAACGATAGCCTTGCCCGCCGAAGGATGGTCAAGCCCGCCAAGGATGTTCATCAGGGTGGACTTGCCGCTGCCGCTGGCACCAATGATGGCCATAAACTCGCTGCGATCGACTATCAGGTCCAACCCTTGCAGGGCAACGACCTCCAGGTCCTGGACCTTGTAGATCTTGACGAGGTTGTCACAAAGTATCATGGGGCCATTGGTGGTCATAACTATACTGCCTCTCCGAGTTTCACAGCCTCAAAGATCCTGAGATGGAGCAGGAACCAGATCATGCCGGCAACGGCGCAGATCAGCATGGCACCAAACACCAGATAGATCGTGATGATGTCATCCCAGGCGATAAGAACGATAAATGGGGGCACATTGATGTTGCGGGCTGTGCCCACCTGTAGAAACGGTATGAATACCCTGCTTACCCAGACGCCGAGCAGGGTGCCGGCCGTGGTGCCCGTCAGGATCAGGGTGAGCTGCTCGATGCCCAGGAATCCGATCATCTGGCCTACGGACAGACCGATGGCGCGCAGCACTCCGAACTCGATATACCGTTGCCGGAACGAGATGAACGAGTGCAGCAGGAACCCCAGCACGGTAAGCATGGCGGCTGCCACAAAGCCGACCGAGAGAATACCAAAGACGCCGGTGCGCTCCGGGCGCGATTGCTCCCGATCGACGGCATCCAGGCTGCCAGCCATGCGCAGCACATTGATGTCCAACTGGTAGAGCTCGGAGCGCACCTGTTCCACATCCAGAGGATGGCTGGCGCGCACCCACACATCGTAGGGAAAGAGCCCACCCATCTGCTCGAACAAATAGTCCAGGTTGCCGACGAACAGATAGCGATTCTCGTTATCATCGGGATAAAAGGTAGGAAAGTAGCGCACGGCGTCGGCGATGATGAACTGGGCCTCGGCCTGGCCGCCCCAGGCAGAGATGCGCAGAGTAACGGAGTCACCCACCTGCAGGCGATGGTCAGAGATAAAGTTGGGGCTCACCAGTATGGCGGAGCGATCTATCGCCAGCCGGTTCATCAGCACGCCCAACTGGTTGGAGGCAAAGTCGCGCCGGAAAAAGGCCACCTTGGGAAAGTCCATCCGATCGATGCCGTAGAACATGCCCCGATAGCGCTCATTGCCAATGAGAGCATCCGTGCGATAGACGCCTACACGGGTGGCTGCCTCGATGCCGTCTACTTTTAGGTGTTCGGATACAGGCACGAACACCCATCCGCCGCTTTCGGTAGCCGTCAAAGACGTGTCTGACTGCTCCTCACCGCCCTCGTTCTCCTCAGGTGCCTCGCCGACCTCGACCAGGTGATAGTCAGACCCATAGCGATAGTACATGCGATCGATGAGGCTCTGATCCAATGTGCGAGCCATCGAAGCGGTAAAGGTGGCCAGGCTCAAAGTAAGGATCAGCAGGAGCAGAGAGCCGGTATACTGGCGCGAGACCCGCGCGAGCTGGCGAAAAGCGAGAACGATCGATACAGAACGCGAGAGATGGCTGGTGATCCAGGCCAGCAGCTCCATGATGAGAGGAAAGATGCGCACCATCAGGAGGGAAAAGGCCATGATCGCCAGGGAGGGCACCAAAAAGAGCAGGGGATCCTGAAAAGGATCGCCCGTGCCATCCCCAAGAAAGCCAATGGTTCCTCGGCTGTTCAGCACATGGTAGCCATACGCGACAGGGATGAGCAAAAGGATGTCGAGGAAATACCGCTGCCAAAAGGGACGTTCCATGGAGCGGGCACGATCCTGCTTGTAGGTCACGATGGTGAGCCGGGCGGCCTGCATGGCAGGCAACAAACTCGCCAGCAGGGCGATGCCGACGCCCAGCAGGCCCAACCGGATGGAACGCGGCGTCATCATGACCGGCAAGGGCACCCGCTGTCCAAAAGCCATAAAAGAGATGGTGTTACCCATAATCAGGGCCAACCAGCGCCCCAGCAAGAGCCCTAGCCCCAGGCCGACGATGCCGATCAGGACGCCTTCCAGCGCATAGATCCCCAGCACCTGCAGATCGCCGGCGCCTCGGCTCTTGAGGATGGCGATCTCGACGCGTTGGCGGGTGACGATGAGCCCCGATATGACCCCAATGAAATAGAGCACCAGCCCCAGGATGGGCACCGAAAAGACATACAGCACTATGGTCATCACGAACGTGGTCCAGCGATAGGTCTGCAAGGCATCCATCGGGGACACATCGAGCACCGTATTGGGAAGCAGTCTGCTGACGTGGGTGTTGGCGAATGTCATGCGCCCTAACAGCGAGGGTACGTCGTCGGTGCGCACGTTCTGGCCATCAAAGACAATGTACCAGATGGCGGCGTACACTTCGTCCCGCATAGAGGGGGCGATGCGCAGTTGAAACGTCTCGGGCGTGACCAGCAGGGAGGACTCGAGGGAACGTGGTGAGTAGAACCAGACGGGATCGGCCTCATCTCGTGGGACCCAGACGCCGCTCACACGTACCATGAGCTGGCTCGGGCGTGCATCAGCGCCGGCGCCGCCGCCGCGCATAAAGGCCACATACTCTTCGCCGACCTGCAGACCGGTCTCTAGGGCAAAGGCGTGGCTGACCATTACCTCGAACACTTCGGCATCGGCGGGGGCATCGGCGGGGTATTGCCCTTCCAGTATGTGGATATGGTCCTGGATATTGGCAATAAAGGCCAGGTTGATCCAACCCAAGGGCTGTCGCAGGCCGATGTACGCCGCCTCTGAGGCGGGAAAGAGTGAGAAATTGTCCGTCCTGACGAATTGGGTTGTCAGCTCAACGGGCAGGTTGATGACGCCAGGCACCGACTGGTTGATGTACTCGTTGACGGGCTGATAATCAGCCCACTCGACGGGGCCGTGCCACGCACCGATGTAGCGGTACATAAAGGCAAACGGAGGATGGCGCCGGTCGCCACTGCCCCGCTCGAGCTGCTCTTCGAGCACCTTGAAGTTGGCCGCATCGGTATAGAGCGGCACGCTGCTGATGAGCCCTACGGCAACTATGAGGCCCACGATAGCACACAACGTGAGCCCCTTGTTGTTCCATAGCCGCTTGAGGGCTACCCTGATTACTGACAGTGCGTTCATGGATTGCCCTTGCCCTCGTTACTGCCCGAGGATGATCTGGCCCTCTTCCACTCCCTCGCGGATCTCGATCCGGTCGGCTCCCTGAATGCCCAGCAGCACATCCACACGGCGCTCGATATCGCCTTCTTGTACGACGACAAAGCTACGGCCGGCAAAAGTGCGAATCGCTGCGGGCGGTACCCAGAGGGCGTCTGTCTTTTGCTCGATGGTGACATCGACCCGGACCAGGTCGCCTGGTTTGAGATCCAGGTCGCCTGGATCAAAGGAGATGCGCGTATTGCGGTCGGTGGCCTCGAGCGACCTGCCGCCGCCACTGCCATGGGGGTAGGGGAGCTGATAGATCTCTCCATGCAGCACCCGGCCAGGATACTGGGATAGCACCAGCTCGACGGGCATCCCTTCGCCCAGGCGTTGGAGTTGGGCGGACGTGGGCTGGGCGGTGATTTCGAGTTCGGTCTCGTCCGAAACCACGATAGCGGTCGAGTAGGCGTTCACCTCACGGCCTTCGGTGGCGTTGATGGTGGCCACTCGACCACTGATCGGACTGATGATCTGGGTATTGGCGATCTGTGCATCGAGCCGTTCCAGGCTCAGGCGGGTACGCTCGACAGTCGCCATGAGCTGTGGATCAACAACTTCTTGCAACCGGGCGATCTCTTGCTCGGTGAGCGAGATCTCGAGTTCCCGAATCGTCAGGTCCAGGTCGGCTTCACGGCGGCGCTGGCGCGCTCTCTCATAGTTGGCCCGTAGTGTGAGCAGTTCCTCTTCGGCTGGGCCGGCGAGGAGCTTTTGCAGGTTGAGCTCTGCGATGCGCACGTTCTCTTCAGCGTTGTTGACCGTTGCCTGAGCCTGATCGCAAGCGGCAGGCCGGTCTGGGTTAAAGGTTCCGCAGGCAGCATCACGACTCATCTGGGCGCTCCAAAGCGAGTTCTTGGCTTTTGCAGCCGAAAGCTCTGCAATCTCAATGTCCTCGGCGCTGGGCCCATTCTGCGCTGCGCTCAGCCTTACGCGGGCGATCTGAATGTCTAGATCCAGGCCCACCAGGCCTTCGCGCGCTCGCTCAAGTTGCAGTCGCTTGATCTCGAGCTGCCCCTCGAGGCCGGCGAGCCGGTCCTCCTGAGTGTCAATGGCGCGCTGCAGATTGGTCTCGGCAGTGTCCATCTCGATCTGGGCCTGGGCGAGCTGGCGCACCAGGTCGTCATTCTGCAGTTCGGCCAGGAGCTCGCCCTCTTCGATCCAATCGTTGCGACTCACCAGGACCCTCTCTATGCGTCCCGCCACACGGAAATAGAGCTCTTCCTCCACCACTGGAGATACACGGGCGGTAAAGGTGAGATTGTCGATCACCTCGCCGCGGCGCACGGTGTAGGTTGCACGGACGGGAATGGGGGGCGGTGGCAGAGGCGTTGGTGTGGGCTCCTCTCGGCCAGAAGAGGTGACGGTGGTACATCCCGCGATCACGATGGCTAGAATAGCCAGGATGCCCAAAACTAGGCCTCGGGGTTTTGACAGCATCACGCATTCTCCTGTTTCGGGTACTCTATCAGGCCAGCAACAACGATGGCGATCGCTCTACATGAGGGCCGGGCTGCAGATCTCATCCAGAGCAGCGATCAGGCTAGTGATATCCCAGCCATGCAACAATGCTATGATATACCAAAACAAACATTACTCAAAAGCCGATTATAATGCGTAAATCAGGAGGCGCGTATACGCAATGGGTATCTACGGGGCCCCTGCCCGACCACGAAAGCGGGGCGGAGGCATTCCACACAGCAAAAGGCTCTGGCAAGGGTTGAGCGTCGATACGGGACAAGGACGCTTGACATCAAGCCTCTGGTTCAACGATCACGGTCACTGTGATCTGAACATCGTTGTGCAACTTGACGTCTACGGGAAAGGACCCGATCTCTCGGATGGGCTCCTGGAGAAGGACTCTACGCTTGTCCACAGGATCGCCGACTCGCTCGGAGAGTCTTGCTGCGATATCACCTGATGTGACCGAGCCATAGAGGCGATTGGATTCACCCGTGCGCATGGCAAAGACCAGCTCGATGGACTGGAGCGCTTGCGCGTGGGCCTGGGCCGCTTCTCGTTGTGCTTGTTCATGACGCGCTCGCGCGGCAACTTGCTGTTCGGCCTGCTTGCGGGCTGCGGGCGTGGCCGCCACGCCGAGCTTGCGAGGGATCAAATAGTTGCGGGCATAGCCGTCGGCTACACTGACTAGCTCGCCGGCCTCACCAACACCTCTGACATCCTTGAGCAGAATCACTTCCATCTGGCAGACTCCTCCTCGAAATCACTGATCTGGCGCTCATGATACACGATGTGGCGGGGGGCGCCAACTGGCAGTGAGGGGCTTTCAATTTGTGCAGAGCGGGGGTAGCAGCCCGGTACCCCGCTGGTTGTGCGGCGGCGGCCTATCGACGACGATGGTCGTCAACAGCGTATAGAGCGCCTCCAGCTCCCCCGGGGCGAATAGCCCCAAGTCACGCACCAACACGGCGTAGGCAAAAGCGCCATCGCCCAGATCTGCCTGGATATAGACGCGGTGGCCGCGCGCTCCCACCGCGTTGGTGACGCTCAGCTCCATATAGTTCATCGGTAAAGGCTCGAGACGGCTGCCTCTGTCCAGAACCTCGGCCTGCTTGAGGGCGCTCCAGCCATCGGTAACCACCAACCACGACAAAAGATCATCAATGAGCGCCTCATCGCCGACGAGATCGTACTCGCAGGAGACACGATCGATCACGAGGGTGATCTGGCCCTGAGGGATCGAAATCAAGTCTATCCACAGTTCGTGCTCGGCAACGATGGGCCACGAGGAAGGATGGCGCAACGTAAAACCGTTGCCATAGTAGTTGGCCCAACGGTCGGGATCGTCTACATCATCGGGATAAGGGAGAAAAGCCACTCTATCAGCGGGCGTATATGTCAGGCTCGCGATGGTGGCAAGCAAGGCATCGATCTCTTGTTCCTCGGGAGGCGCATCCCAACGTATGATCTGTGCCAGCACCGACCAATCCTCTCCTGGCGTCAGATAGATCAGAGTCTGATACTCGACGCCGTTCATCCGAGGATTTTCCAGGAGCGCCTCGATGTAGAGCATGGGCATTGGCTCGATGCGCAAGCTCCTGGAGATTATCTCTGCATGGATCGTTCCGGCTTGATTGGCGATCTCCAGCGTCTCGGCGGACCATGCGAGAGAGGCGGGATCGTCGAATCTCCCCATCGGCATAAAGTCGAATACCTCGATCATGATCGTCTGATTGTGGTGCGACTGGAACAACACGCCGGTAGATAGCTCCATGAGGATCTCCCATCGGCCGGGGACGGCCACAGAAAAGTGCTGGGCCCCCGCCGTGTAGGGCTGCCAGCATGGGGAGGCCTCGGCTTGCGGAGGAGCCGTGACTACAGGTGATGGCGCAGGGGTATCTGTGGGTCTGGCGGCCGGCGCGTAGGTAGCTGTGGCCGTGGGGGCTGCCGGTGTCATGGTGGATATCGCTGTATCAGAGAGCGCGGGCTCTGCTGCCAAAGGCGAGACCGGGGTGATATCCGGCGCGCGGGCATACTCGGTCGTCAGGCTGCAGGCGGTAATCGCCAGCAGAAGGCCGAGAACGACGATCCATGCCAGATATCGTCTATACCGCCAGGCACAGAGCGCCCGAGGTGGCATCATGCACTCCTTCCGACGGACACCAGGCACAGCTCCTGACATGCTAACGCAATAGACAGGGGCGCGCAAGCTCTCGAAATCACTCTGGCATAGGTTCAGTCTGTTCACTCGTTCCCAAAGCGAGGCGACATGGAAAATCCAGGCCAAGCCATCGATTATGTCCAGGGCTAACGCATTCTAACCTCCGAGAACCTTCAAGAGGTAGTTTGTGTCCCAGGCCGCCTTTAGGCGCTTGCCCTTGATGCCACGGCGAAGAGTCGTCTCCTGTTTGAGGAGATTCA
>SLPC01000123.1 GCA_007132185.1 Anaerolineae bacterium
ATGCAGGGCAGATAGGCAGTTGGTGCATGGACCTGGAGATTATCGAGGTCTTCCCGGCGATCGCCGTGGAACCCACACAGCTGCACCAGACACTATACCTGGACAAGCAGACTACGGAGCTGCTAGGCATTGCCAACGAGGGCGACGCGGACCTGGTGTGGGCCCTTGCCAACAGCACCGCCGTTTCCAGCCCGCTCTACTATCGTGATCGAGCCATGTTTGATGCCACCTTTCCCGGCCTGCCCGTCGAGGATTTCGAGGCTGGGCTCTGGGAAGACTACATGATTGTGAGCTGTCCCGCTCCCTGGAATGCCCTCACCAACAACGCCTGCTTCCAGCCGGGCGGCATCCTGCCGGGCATCAGCTTTCAGGACGATCCCCTGAATGGGGCCGGCGGCGGCAACCCCGATGGGCTGACTGGCGTTGGCGCGGGTATCTCTGGTGCGACCAGCAAGAACATCGTGGCCAATACGTATGCAGATGCCTTCGAGATCCTCTTTGATCCCCCCGTTCACGCGGCCGGCATGGATCTGATCCATTATCATACCGACGCGACTGTCGTTGATATCTCGATCTATGATGCCAACGACGTCAAGATCGCCACGACCCAGGGAACCGGCAGCAATGCCGGCACGTTCTGGGGCGTATACTCTGCCACTCCGATGGGTCGCATCCATATCCTGTCGCCCTTGACCGTGGAAGATGGCGCCGAAGGGGTCGACAATGTCGCCTTTGGCCAGGTGGGTACATCTTGCAGTGCTCCCGAGGACTTATCCTGGCTCAGCGTGAGCCCCACGGAGGGCGTCGTGCCCGTCGGCGAAGCGGTCAGTCTAGACGTGACCTTTGATAGCACCGGGCTCACGCCCGATACATACACCGGCACGCTGTGCATCACGAGCAATGCCCCCTTGCGGCCTCTGGTAGAGATCCCGCTGGCGTTGAACGTAACGCTACACCTGGTCCGCTTTCCGATCATGGCACGGTAACAGGCGAATCGGCTCGCGGAGCGGCTACCGCTCCGCGAGCCGACATGGATCGGGAGTGGACCCGTCGGCAGCCTAGTTCCTGCGCCGCACTCAGCGCACCTGCTACGGCGTCCACTCATTGATCCGGGTCCACGCGATATGCTACCATTCCTGGTCTTTGCGGACTGCCTGCGCGACGAGGTTCTCCGGCAGGTCGGGCAAGAGCCGCGGCACCAGTCTCTGCCGTGGCATGACGTTCCTGACGCTTCGCCCGGCTTCCGCCAGCCTCTCCAGCGGCAGGCACTCATCCCATCTTTGGGCGACTAGCCCAGCATCGTCAGTGCCCGATCTTGCCTATCGACAGCCAAGCGAACGTAGTCGAGTCCCTGCTCTAGCAAGACTTGGTCATGGCGATCGATCCATTCTGTGAATGCAGCTATCGCCATCAGCTCGGCCGACAGGGCCTTGTTGAATAGATTATGCACCTCGGCGAAATCGCCGGGAGGATGCTCTATCTGCTGAGCTCGCCGAATGATATTGCGAACATCATGCAGTATACCGACACATGAGTCAAGGTCATTGCTATCCGCTGCACACGCCAAAAACTTGTCCCAGGTGCTGCGAGACCTCACAAGAAACCTGAGAATCTCCATCATGTAGCATTCCTGGTCATCATGCGCCAGAGACAGCAGGGGCAGTAGCGCAGATTGCGTCATCAAAGCAAGCGGGATCCAGAGGTATCGCATAGGTCGCCTCACTCTATTCCTAATGCGAGTCCAGTATCAAAGATTCTACAATATCGGAGGGATAAGTCACACATTCCATCAGGGCTTTTTACTTTCTAACGAGTGAGCCCATCATCGTGAACCGCGGTCTCATCTCAGAGGCGCATGTGCCCTGGCTACCTGGGCCGTTTGCGATGGCTTCGTTCAGGGTGCCATCGGATCTGCGGCAATCTGGCTGGCAGGCCGACTATGGCCGTCACGATATTGTTAGCCAGCGGACTGCACTGTCCAGTCAGTGCAATGTCCATTCGATCCTTGGCGCCATCGTGAGTGTTGGCCTTGGTCCCTCCTGTGACATAGGCATGCGCTCTCGGTTTGTATGTGCTACACTGTCACATTCTGTCCTGCGCAACCACGCAGACCCAGTTGCTGAGAGATGGAGATAAAAGGGAGGAAGAATATCTCACAAAGGGTCATGACAGTGTGCTATTTGACAGACTGATCTTAATGCAATGTTAACACCCCACCCCGGGGATGTCAATGGCTCGTAACAAATGAACCGAGCTGCTTGTCCCATGGACCACATAGCATGAGATTGAGCGCAGAAGACAGACTCTGTCCTAGAGGAACATCTTCTTTCCTCGGTGACAGTAGCCTGGTTGGTGCCAGTGCATATAGGTTTGCAGGCGAGCCACGAGCCATTCAGACTATGAACAAGCTCGAGCGCCAGAAGAAGCGATCTTCTCCTGGCGCTCTTTATCTTTCGACCCATTGTTGCGTCAAGCTAATGCGTCACGCTATTGCGTCACAGTCAGCTGATAGCCCACTGCCTGGCCGTGGATATAGTTATAGACCTGGATCTCATAGACCTCTCCAGCCAGGGCTGTAAAGACGGCCTCTTCGGGCAATTGCCCATTGACCAGGTCGGACTCGGCCACGCGCCGTCCTTCGCCCCAGACATTAAAGCCCACGCCAGGGCTATAGAGCGGGCCGGCAGGCGCATAGCTCATCGATACAGTCACGTCTGTGGTGGTCTCGAATGAGATCAGATAGGTGTCAAAGGCACCGGCCTGATCACCAACAATAAAGCGCACAGGTGTCGGCACACCGATTGCGATCGTCTCATCCACATCCGGAACTGTCGGGTCGACCGGCGGAGCCGGAGCGACAACTGGCTCTGGACGGAACTGCGGTCCAGGAATCGCGATGTTCCAGCCGATCCGCAAGACATTCGGGTCAAAGATGCGGTTCAGCCTGGCATCGCGCGGGGCCAGACTATTGGTCGCCCTAACGATCTCGGGGAAGCGCCTCGCGTCTCCATACGCCCGGAAGGCGATGTTGGAGAGCGTGTCGCCGGCCACGACGGTATATACCGAGTAGCCCGTGGGGTCCTCCGGAAGCGGCACAGGCGGCCTCTCGACCGGCGGTGCAGGTGGAGTAGGCTCAACAGGAGCCGGTTCCACTGGCTCTGGGTCCTCGGGCAACGCCTCATCCCGCACGCTCGTGGTTACCGAGAGAGAGATCTCGGTCAACTCGTTCTCCACCAGCGTAAAGGGCGGAGTGACCACATCAAACTCGGGATATGCGTCATTCAAAGAACGAAGCCGTACATAGACATCATCCTGCACGTCAAAGGGCGCCTCATCATTGTCGAGGTCCTCAGGCAGGTTGATCGTCACGGTATCGTTATCAGCCTCGATCCACTCGGTAAAGCGACCATCGGTCTCTTCACCGGGCGTCGCGCCCTCGTAGAGGGACGCTTCCCACGCATCGATCTCGCCAAACGTGATGTCTGTCGCGTTGAGCGAAATCTCTACGACGGTGTCGTCTTGGCTCGTGGTATCAATCTCATAGTCGAGTTCGATCTCTACCGTATAGTACCTTTCGCTGAGCGTAAAGGCCTGCGTCACCAGATCAAAGGTCGGATATGCATCATCATTGGTGGTGCGTATCCGCACATAGACCTCATTGGTCTCGTCCCAAGGAACAGTAGCGTCATCGGTAAGATCGTCGGGAATCATCAAAGTGACCTGTCCGGCCTCAGCAGTGATCCACTCGGTAAAGCGACCATCGGTCTCTTCACCCTCTGTCGGCCCCGCATACAACGAAGCTTCCCAGTCACCAATGGCGCCAAATTCTGTGTCCAGACCCGTCAGAATTACATCTACTCGAGCCGTCTCGTCTTCCTGGGCCGCAACCGGCATGGTCAAGCCGATGCTGACCAG
>SLPC01000131.1 GCA_007132185.1 Anaerolineae bacterium
TGCATAGATGCAGATGCATAGATGCAGATGCATAAAAGCATAATGGGTCCAAAGGCTGTGAAGGAGAGGTGAGGTGGCCGGGCGTCTCTCAGGGAGAGAGGATCATAGACTGCAAGTCCTCTTGAGAAAGAACGCCACCGGGTTCGCTCTGGAGCCGACGGCTCAAGCCCCGCCAGGCCGGGGTGTGTAGGCCGCTCCGGAAGCCCGCCGTTACACGGGCAAACGATCGCCTTGCAGAATGTCCTGCGGGGCCGTCGTGACAAGAGGGCCCCATGCGACGGGGCCAACAAGGGTGGTACCGCGGAGTGTCAGCGGCCGTAGCTTCGTCCCTGTGAAGCTGTGGCCGTTTTTTTGTTGGATCGGAGCGATTCCCCAACGGTGCAAGAGGGGGTGTGTCATGACGCAAGAGCTGGAACAACTACGCGAGCGCGCACTGGCCGATCTGGAGCAGGCCGAGACGCCCGAGGCCCTGGAGGCCTGGCGTGTGGCCTATCTGGGGCGTAGCGGCGAGGTAACGCTATCGCTGCGGGGCATCGGGCAACTGCCCCCCGAGGAACGTCCCGCGGCAGGCCAGATGGCCAACCAGGTACGCCTGCAGCTAACCGAGGCTTACGAGACGCGCCAGGCGACCCTGGAGACCGCGGCCCTGGATGAGAGCCTGCGGGCCGAGGCGCTGGATGTACGCCTGCCGGGCCGCCCGCCCTCTCTGGGCTATCTCCATGTTATCACCCAGGTGCTGCGCGAGATCTATACCATCTTTGGCCAGATGGGCTTTCATGTCTATCGCTCTCCCGAAGTCGAGGATGATGTGACCAACTTTCAGATGCTCAACATCCCGCCTCACCATCCGGCGCGGGATATGTGGAGCACCTTTCACACCACGGATGCCGGCGTCTTGTTGCGCACCCACACCTCGCCCGGGCAGATCCACGCCATGCGAGCCTATCACCCCGAACCATTCCGGGTCATTTTGCCAGGCAAATGCTACCGCTATGAGCAGGTGACCACCCGCAGTGAGCATATGTTCTATCAGGTAGAGGGGCTGGCCATCGGCCAGAATATCACCATGGCCGACCTCAAGGGCGTGCTGGAGAGCTTTGTCAAGGAGATGTTTGGTCCCGAGCGCAAGCTGCGTTTCCGGGCCAGCTATTTCCCCTTTACCGAGCCAAGCGCGGAGGTGGATGTGGACTGTATCCTGTGTGAGGGCGAGGGCTGCCAGCTATGCAAGCACAGCGGCTGGCTCGAGGTCCTTGGCTGCGGGATGGTGCATCCCACCGTGCTGCGCAATGGCGGCTATGACCCCGAGGCCTATACCGGCCTTGCCTTTGGGATGGGCCCCGAGCGCCTGGCGATGCTCAAGTATGGCATCCCGGATATACGGCTGTTCTACAGCAATGACCTGCGCTTTTTGCGGCAGTTTGCCTGAGCGGATCAGAAGGAGGCACGGAGATCATGCGCGTTCCATTGAGTTGGCTCCAAGAGTTTGCCACCTGGGATTGCGATCTGGACACCCTGGCCGAGCGCCTGACCCTAGCCGGCCTGGAGGTGGGCAATATAGATCGCATCGGTGAGACCTGGGACCGCGACAAGATCGTCGTGGGCCGAGTGGTGCAGGTGCAGCCGCACCCCAACGCCGATCGGCTGGTATTGGTGACGGTGGATTTCGGCGCCGAGGAGGCCATGGAGGTGGTCACGGGCGCCCCCAACCTGCGTGTGGGCGACCAGGGCCAAAAGGTGGTGTTTGCCCAAGAGGGCGCGCGCCTCATTGACCCCTATGCCGATGAGGTGCGCTATGCCACCCTCAAACGCACCAAGATCCGGGGCGTCTATTCCTCTGGCATGGTCTGCTCAGAGAAGGAACTGGGACTCTCGGAGGAACACACGGGCATCCTCGTGCTGCCCGAGCACGCGCCGGTGGGCATGCCCTTTGCCGACTATTGGGGCGATACGGTCTTGGACCTGGATCTGACGCCCAACCTGGCGCGCTGCTTTTCGATCCTGGGCGTGGCCCGTGAGACAGCCGCCCTCTGCCCGCCGAGCAACTCTGCCACAGCCTTTCACCCCGTCGAGCCGGATCTGCAGGCCGAGGGGCCATCCATTGAGGGCCAGATCGAGATCGTGATCGAGGACCCCGATCTCTGCCCGCGGTATAGTGCCGCCCTGATCCGCGATGTCGAGATCGGGCCATCGCCCATGTGGATGCAGCGTCGCCTGCTGCTGGCAGGGCAGCGCCCCATCAACAATATCGTCGACATCACCAACTATGTCATGCTCGAGTTGGGCCAGCCGCTCCATGCCTTTGACTATGATTTGCTGCGCCCTCGAGAGGAAGGCGACTCTCCAGCCATCATTGTGCGGCGGGCCCATCCCGGCGAGACCATGACGACGCTGGACGGCCAGACGCGCACTCTGGATCCCGAGATGCTGCTGATCACCGATGGCGGCGGGCCGGTGGCCGTGGCCGGCGTCATGGGCGGGCTGGAGAGCGAGGTCACCGAGGGAACGCGCCACATCCTGCTCGAGTCAGCCCATTTCGACAATATCAGCGTACGCCGCACCTCGGCGGCGCTGCGTATCCCCAGCGAGGCCGCCCAGCGGTTCGGGCGCGGCGTGGATCGCGAGGGCACCCTTCGAGCCCTGGAGCGCGCCGCCGAGCTGATGCGCGAGCTGGCGGGCGGCGTCGTGGCTGAGGGTATGGCCGACGCCTATCCGGCCCCGGCCGAGACCGAGGAACTCGTGCTGACGCCAGCCGCGGTGCAACGCGCCCTGGGCATCTCGCCGATGGCAGAGCAGTTGGCCGACATGCTCGCCTCCCTCGGCTTCTACTGCCAGGTCGTTGACGCCGACGAACCGCAGGTGCGCGTCACGGTGCCCAGCTTTCGCATGGACGTCACCATCGTCGCCGATCTGATCGAAGAGGTGGCGCGAGTGTATGGGTATGATCGCCTGCCGACCACTTTGATCGACGAGCAGATGCCGGCCCAACGGCGAGACCGAGATCTAGAGATGGAAGAGCGGGTGCGTGAGATCCTGGTGGGCTGCGGCCTGAGCGAGATCATTACCTATTCCATGACCAATCTGGAGAGCGTGGCGGCACTGACGCCAACACGTACCCAGCCCGATGCGGAAAGCTATTTCCGTCTCGCCAACCCGCTCACCCGCGAGCACGAGTATCTGCGCCAGACGCTGATGAACACCAGCCTGGACACCGTGGCCGCCAACCTGCGCTTTGTGGATCGCGTGGCCCTGTTCGAGATCGCCCGCGTCTATCTGCGGCGTGAAGGGCAGCCCCTGCCCGACGAACCGCGACGCCTGAGTATTGTCCTGGCGGGACAACGGACGCCTGTCTCCTGGCTGGAGAGTGACCCGCCCGATTTCGGCTTTTACGACCTCAAGGGCATGGTCGAGATAATCGTAGCGCGTCTGGGCATTGGCGGCGTAGCGTTCGAGCCTGCGGACCATCCCACGTTCCAGCCAGGCCGGGCGGCGGCGCTACGCCTGGGAGAGCGCGAGATCGGCATGCTGGGCATCGTGCATCCCGCCGTACGCGCCCAGTTCGATCTACCCGAGCGCCCCGTCTGCCTGGCCGAGATCGACCTTGAGGCGCTGCTGGAGGCGGTCGTCCCTGAGCGCGCCTATGCGCCCATGTCGCGCATGCCGGCCCTGCACCTGGACCTGGCGCTGATCATCGACCAGGATGTGCCCTCGGATGCCGTTGCGACAGCCATTCGCGAGACCGGGGGCTCCTGGCTGGTGGACCTGGAGCTATTCGACGTTTATCGCGGGGCGCAGGTGGGCGAGGCAAAAAAGAGCCTGGCCTACCGCCTGACGTTCCAGGCGCCGGACCGCACCCTGACCAGCGAGCA
>SLPC01000242.1 GCA_007132185.1 Anaerolineae bacterium
GGCAACGCAGCGCCGCCTCCAGGGCTTGGCCGTACTCGGCGGCGGGCAGTAGCCGGGGATGGTCCACCGACTGGATAATTGGCCAGACGGGGCGGCCCGTCCGCGCCGCCAACTCGCGCACCACCTCATCGATCCAGGCCACGGGCCGGTCGCACATGGCGTGATAGACCATGGGCGAAAAGAGATCGACGTAGCGGGCCAGGGCGGCATGATCCTGGCCCAGGATCTCGTAGATGGCATCGTCATACTCGCCCGGCTGCCAGGGCACCGTAAACGCGGCCAACATCGCCTCGGGCCGCATCGTGTCCAACAACTGCCGCGCCTGCGCCGCCCACGAGGTGACCTGTTCAATGCGCCAGGCGCGCCACTCGTCGGCGTGGCTCTTGCCTATCTCGGCCGCATTCTGCTCTGGCTCACCGATCTCCAGCTCTAGCCCCCGATCGTGGCTGAAGCGTCGCACTGTGTCGCCGTCGAACGAGGTCTGGGCCAGGCGAGGCTGGGGCACCTCCCAGTGGCACGGCCACCTGATGAAATCGAGCCAGACACCGTCGATCGGATAGTCACGCAGCAAAGACTCTAGCGCCTCGAGGCGGTCCTGTCGCACCACCGGATGGCTGGGATTGACGCCGTGATAGCCCTCCTCGGGGGCCAGGACCTCGCCCTGGGCGGTGATGGGCCGTGCTTCCGGCAGGCGCTCCCACCAGTCGGCCCCGGCAAAGCAGCGAAACTCGGCGTACAACCCCAGGCCCGCGTCATGCACCGCATCGGCAAAGCCCGGGTCCTCATAGCCGCCGAATACGGCATTGGCGCCCCACGACACCAGCAGGGCCGCCTGCTCCCGCGGACCAAGCCCCTGGAAGGGCGGTTGATCCAGTTTCACGCCATACAGTCCCCTTAGTTGGTTGTCAGCCTCCATATTCGGCCCTCCTCTGCTAGCTGGTAGGCAGCCCTCGCGGGTGCTCGAACCCCACCACATCTGACGTGTGCACGTACCAGTCTAGCATGCGCCCCTCCAGCTCCTGCTGTACATTGGCCAGGGCGGGGTCGCCATAGCGGTTCTGCAGCTCCCGTGGGTCCTGCTGGAGGTCGTACAGCTCGTGGGCGCCGGATGTCCGGCGAATCAGCTTGTGCCGGGCGGTACGCAACATGGTCGAGCGGCATACGCTCTCGGGGTGCTCCTGCTGCTGCAGGCCCTTGGGGTAATAGATATGGGTGGCATCGCGAAACAGGCCGCCGCTCTCGGGGCGCCCCTCAAAGGCCAGGGGTTCGTGGATATCATAGCCCCCCTCGGCGAATACGGCGCGCTCGGGATCGCCCGTTGCGCCCTGTATCTGGGGAGTCAGGGACCGCGCAAAGTGGGTGTGGCGCGCCTCGAGGCCCGCCAGCTCGAGCACCGTGGGCATCACGTCAAACGCCTCCATCGGCTCTTGCACCACATGGCCGCTGGCACAACCGGGCGCCCGGATCAGGAGCGGCACCCGCGTGAGGGTGTCGTCCAGGCCGGTGGGCCACTTTTCGACCAGGCCATAGTCCCCCGCCCAATCGCCATGGTCAGCCGACACGATCAGCGTGGTCTCCTGGTCCAGCCCCGTCTGCTCCAGCGCCGCCAGTAGCTGGCCCAGCATCCAGTCGACATAACTGTTCATGCCCAGGTAGATGGCCTGGATCTCGCGAAACAACGCCTCATCCAGCGCATCCAACCGGCGATAGCGGCGGATCAGGGCATGGAAATCGGGCGCGCCTACGGGGTTGGGCGGGCGCAGCGGGCCCACATCGTCGGGCGAATACATGCTGTGAAAGGGCTCGGGTGCCCCATAGGGTGGGTGCGGCATGGACAGCGGCAGATAGAGAAAAAAGGGCGGATCGTCTGGACGACGCGCCCGCAGGAACTCGATCCCAGCCTGGACGTTGCGCATGTCGGCCGTATCGTGCAGCCCGCCGGGGAACGGCTCGTGCAAAAAGGTGTAATAGGCTTCATCCTCGGGGCTGTAGCGGTTGGGCCCCGCGTGGCCGCCCCCCGCCGAAGACCAGTCATCGACGTTCTGATGTATCGCCTCGGGCGAGTAGAGGTCGTTCTTGCCGCACCAGTGCACCCTGTAGCCTGCCTCGCGCAGATAGCCGAACAGGCTGGGCTCTTCGGGGCGCAGCAAGTTCCACAGGGTACGGTGGCCGGCCACATGGGGATACCAGCCGGTCATCTGGCTGCAGCGTGACGGCGAACACACAGTGTGCTGGACGTGGCACTGGTCGAAACGCACGCCCTCAGCGGCCACGCGATCATAGTTGGGCATCTGCACCAGCGGATGCCCATAGCAGGACACGCTCTCGGCGCGCATCTCGTCCGGATGGAAAAAGACATAGTTCATGAGCGGCTCCCTCTATGGTTGGCCCCGGCGATGATGTCAGGCTGCTTTATCTCCCTCGTATGGACCGAGGACACGGTAATTTTCCGAGCGCCCTCTATCGAGGCACAGTATACCCGCAAGCCCCATGGCACTGCCAGCGCGCCAGGTTACCAGGGGAGCGCGTAGGTCATGCGCACCCGATGGGTGCCGGGCCCCAGCAGCACGCCCCGGAACACGCCATCCACGGTGAGGATGTCGGCCGGCTCGCCGTTCACCGTGGCGCGCCAGCCTGGATAGTCCAGATCGGCCAGCACCAGCAGCGCGTCAACGTCTGCGCTGACCTCAATGATGACCTCGCGATCCGTGTAGGTCTTGATCTCGGCGGGTAGTAGCAGCGCGCTCAGCGCGCCCTTGGGAAGCTGCACGTCTTGTCCCTGTCTGTCGACCGCCGAAAGCGGCATTGCATAGGCGCGGGGGAGCACGTCGTGGTTCTCATAGATCACCACATCCTCGCTGCGGTAGATGATGCTGTGGTCGCCCTGTCCGATCAGGTGCGACGCCAACAGGGCGTTCCCCTCCGCGGTGATCAGACGGATGCGCTCGATGCGCACAAAAGCCTCGGGCAGGATCGGCGCGATGCGCAGCCCGCAATAGTCGGCCGGCTCTACCAGCGCCCAGGTCGCCCGATAGGTATACCCCGGGTGGTCCTCGGGGGGCCAGCCCGACCGCGCGGCGAACGTGGTCGCCGGAGGCGGCCGGCTGTGGGCCACATCGGCGGCTACATCGCTGCGGGCATAGGCCCACTCGGCAGTGTCCCAGCCTACCTGCAGAGGCAACTCATGCTCCTCTCCGTCGCAGCTCAGCAGATACACCACCGCGGCGGGCTCGCCGTCGGGCAGGGCGGCGGCATGGCTGACGTAGGACTCGATCTCGATGCCGACAATGTCGTGCGCCGCGATCTCGTGCGCCACGCCATAGGGGATGGCGGCAAAGGGGTTGAGGACATCGTACAACTCGCTGGCCTCGTCCACCGGCAGCAATTGTGGGATCAGATAGTAACGGACGTTGAGCCGGTTGAGCCGCTGGGCGTCCAGCCCGTCCAGGTAGACGCCATAGTTCTGCGGTACCAGCGGCAGGTATACATTGGCGCTCGATTGGCCATGGGCCAGGGCGATATTGGGGTATAGCGACTCGCGTTGCACCGACAGGGCAGGTAGGATCTCGGGCTTGGTGTAGGTGCGATAGAGGCCCTCCTCGGCGGCCAGGATCGCCAGCGCCCGGGGTGACTGCTGCACGTCGGCGAGAGGCAGGGTTTGGTTGTAGGTGCCATCCAGCACCGCGGCGTACGCGTAGAGATCCACGGCCAGCAGAAGCATCGCGAGCGCCACCAGGGTGGTGCGCGTCAGGCGGTGTGAGGCCAGGAGCAGGGCCGCGATCGACGCCACCAAGAGCAGCGGAAGCCAGCGCCAGTGGGCTACCAGCATGTTGACGTCGGCGGCTGTGA
>SLPC01000180.1 GCA_007132185.1 Anaerolineae bacterium
TGCGGCGGCTCACGCGTATTGTCAACGGGCTGCGCATCGGCCGCGAGGCCAGCGCCCGCAACCTGGCCACCTATGGCCCCTTTGCGGCCACCGAGCCGCTGCTGATGGCCCTGGTCAAGGCGGGGGCCGACCGCCAGGCCATGCACGAGTTGATCCGCGATCATTGTATGGCCGCCTGGGAGGACATGCAGGCCGGCGAGCCCAACCCGTTGATCGAGCGTCTGGCCACGGACGAGACGGTAAATGCCTACCTATCGCCCGAGAGCGTAGAGCACATCATGGCAGAGGGCGCCGATGCGGGACAGGCGCCGGCGCTGTGCCGGGCCTTTGCCGCCACCGTCCGCCAGAGGGTTTCCAACGAGCTTGCGTAAAGAACGGTTCCACTAGTCAGAAAGGGAGAACAGAGAAATGGCAGAGATCGCATTCGGGGAAAAGCTGGTCGAAGGCAAGACCAAGGTCATCTATGCACATCCAGAGCGCGAGGATGTGGTCTATATGCTGCACAAGGATGGGCTGACAGCCGGGGACGGAGCGCGCCGCAGCGAGCTACCCGGCAAGGGCGAATTGGCCTGCCTGACCACGTCGAATGTCTTTTACTTGCTGGAGCAAGAGGGCGTCCCAACCCATTATATCGGCATGCCCGCCAACAATGTGAACGTGGTATCGCGCTGCACCATGATCCCTATCGAGGTCGTCATGCGCCGCATCGCCACAGGGTCCTATCTCCGGCGCCATCCCGAGGTCGAAGAGGGCACGCGCTTTGAGCCTACCCTCGTCGAGTACTTTTACAAGGACGATGCCGCCCATGACCCTCAGGTCACCGAGGAGCAGATCCAGGAGATGGATCTGGCCAATGCGGAAGAGATCGAGGAGATGGCCCGCGTGGGACGTCAGGTGTTCGAGGTCCTGGAAAAGGCCTGGGCCGAGCAGGATGTGACTCTGGTGGACCTCAAGATCGAGTTTGGGCGCACCGATGAGGACGGCACGCTCGTGGTCGCAGACGTCATCGACAATGACTCGTGGCGCATCTGGCCCGGTGGCGACAAGAACCGCATGCTGGACAAACAGGTCTACCGCAACCTGCCCGAGGTCACTGACGAGGGCCTACGCGAGGTACTGACCAACTATGCTCAGGTGGCCGAGATGACGAACGGGTTTGTCGAGGAAGACTAGAGTTCAGCAGCCAGGCGTACAGATTGCTCGTACGCATCAAGCGTACCTGTCACCCAGCGACAACTGGTGTATAATGTAAAGAGGATCTGGTAAAGGAGTTCCTACCATGTCAGCACGCGTTGTCATTCTCATGGGGTCCAAGAGTGACCTCGACCATGTTGACAAGATTGTTTCGGCCTGCGAGGCCTTTGGCATCGAGACCGAACGCCACATCGCGTCCGCCCACAAGAGCCCACGTTATCTGCTGGATCTGCTCGACCGAACCGAGGCCGAGGAAGGCCCCATCGTCTATATCACCGTAGCCGGACGGTCCAACGCCCTGAGTGGCATGGCCGACTCGAGCGTATCGAGCCCGGTGATCGCGTGCCCGCCCTATTCATCGTCCTTTGGTGGCGCCGACATCTTTTCATCGTTGCGCATGCCCGGCGGCGTCGCTCCCATGGTGGTGCTCGAGCCTGCCGCGGCGGCTCTGGCGGCGGCCAAGATCTTGGCCGTTGCCGATCCCGAGCTCCGCAGACGGGTCAAGGCGCACCAGCAAGACAATATGCAGCAATTGATCGATGATGATCGCTCCATCAATGAGGAATAAGTTTCTGTTAGCCACCCTAGTGAGGCTAGTATGACAGAACAAATACTCACAACGTTCGACGACAGCCCCAAGGAGGCTTGCGGCGTGTTTGGCATCTTTGCGCGAGACGAGGCCGTAGCTCGTATCACGTTCTTTGGCCTGTTTGCGCTGCAGCATCGTGGCCAGGAGAGCGCTGGTATCGCTGTAAGCGACGGTTATCGCGCCAAGCTCTATAAGGAAATGGGGCTGGTTGCGCAGGTGTTCAATGAGGCCAATCTGGCTCCGCTTTCGGGTCACATCGCCATTGGGCACACGCGCTACTCGACGGCAGACTCGGCCCGGCAGGTGAGCGCCGGGCCCTTTTTGCTCGAGTCAGCCTTGGGTCCTATCGCCCTATCCCACAATGGCAACCTGGTGAACACCAATGAGCTCCGACAGCTGCTCTTTGAGCGCGGCGTGGGCCTGGCCTCGAGCTGCGATTCAGAGATCATGATCCAGATGCTGGCCGGCGCTCAAGGCAACGACTGGGTAGATCGCATCCGGGAAATGATGATCTCGGCCTTGGGGGCCTACTCGCTCACCATCATGACCCGCGACACCCTGTACGCAGTGCGCGATCCATGGGGCTTTCGGCCCCTGAGCATTGGCCAGTTCAATGGCGGTTGGGTGGTGGCCTCGGAATCGTGCGCCCTCGAGACCGTGGGGGCGTATAACGTCCAGGAGGTGCCCCCCGGTACCATCGTCATCATCAACGATGACGGAATGCGCATGGTCCAGGGACGCGAGCCGGAACAGTCGCACCTTTGCGTTTTCGAGTACATCTACTTTGCGCGCCCCGACAGCATCATCGACAATCAGCTGCTGCACGAGGTGCGCCAGGAGCTGGGTCGCCAGCTCGCCCGCGAGTATCCCGTAGAAGCCGACCTGGTGATCGGCATACCGGACTCGGCCACGGCGGCGGCCATCGGCTATGCGCAGGAATCGGGCATCCCCTATAACGAGGGGCTGATGAAGAACCGCTATATCGGGCGCACGTTCATCCAGCCTGATGATCGGCTGCGCAAGGCTGGCGTCGCGCTCAAGTTCAATCCTCTCCCCGAGGTACTGGTCGGCAAGAGGGTCATTGTGGTGGACGACTCGATCGTGCGCGGCACCACGAGCAAGCCCACCGTACAACTGCTGCGGCGCGCCGGGGCCGCCGAGGTGCATCTGCGCATCTCGTCGCCACCCATTCGACACCCGTGCTTTATGGGCGTGGACATGGCCACCTATGATGAGCTGATTGCCCACCGCCTCTCTGTGGAGGAAATCGAACGGGAGGTGGATGCGGACTCGCTGGGCTTTTTGAGCCTGGAGGGGATGATCGAGGCGCTGCAGCGTCCACTGGGCCGCTTTTGCACCGCTTGCTTTACGGGCGACTATCCCTTTGAGCAAAAGGCAGGGGGGTTCCTGCCCCGTGAGCAGCAGCGTTGCGAGACAGTAGAAAGGCAGCAGGTGAGGTGAAACTACTCGTCGTCGGATCGGGAGGGCGGGAGCATGCGTTGGTCTGGGCGCTGGATCGATCGCCGCAAGAGACCGAGCTATTCGTAGCGCCGGGCAATGGCGGCACCGCAGCCCTGGCCACCAACGTCCCCATCAAGGCGGAGGATGTGGATGGCATCGTGACCTTTGCTCGTAAAGAGGGCATCGACATGGTAGTCGTGGGGCCTGAAGCGCCCCTGGCCGCCGGCCTCGTAGACGAGCTCAATGCCGTAGGCGTGCCAGCCTTTGGCCCAACGGCGATGGCATCGCGCATCGAGTCATCCAAATCGTTCAGCAAGCGTTTCATGCGCGAACATGGCATCCCGACTGGCGACTTTGCCTCGTTCACCGACTATGCCTCAGCCCGCTCCTACCTGGAGGCGCACCCCGCACCCATCGTGGTCAAGGCGGACGGCCTCGCCGCGGGCAAAGGCGTGCTCGTTTGTGAGACCGACGAAGAGGCCCAGGATGCCTTGCGCGCCATCATGGTGGAGCATCGTTTTGGGGCGGCGGGAGACCGCGTCATCATCGAAGAGTTCCTCACCGGCCAGGAGGTATCGGTGCTGGCCTTTGTCGATGGCAAACGTGTCCAACCTATGATCCTCTCACAGGATCACAAGGCCGCCTATGATGGCGACCGCGGGCCCAACACCGGCGGTATGGGGTGCTATGCCCCGGCCAAGGTTCTGAGCCAACCGATGCTCCAACGCGTCGTCGACCAGGTGCTACAACCGGTTGTGGACGGCCTGCGCGAAATGGGCGCTCCCTACGTCGGCGTGCTCTATGCTGGGCTGATGGTAGAGAACGACCACTTTTCGGTGCTCGAGTTCAACTGCCGCTTTGGCGATCCCGAGGCTCAGGTGATCCTACCCCTGCTCGAAACCGACCTGCTGGCCGTGCTCGGGGCCTGCGTCAACGGCGAGCTCGGCCAGATCGCCTTGCGCTGGATCGATCAGACCGCCGTGTGCGTCGTGATGGCCTCGGGCGATTACCCGGGTGACTATGAAATCGGGTTCGAGATCGAAGGCCTGAACAGGCTGGCCAACATGGAAGATGTCTATGCATTTCACGCCGGCACCCTGCTGGATCAGGGGCGCGTCATCACCGATGGCGGGCGCGTGCTGGGCGTGACGGCGTGGGCCGACGATCTGGCACAGGCCATGGATCGCGCCTACGAGGCGGTAGACCAGATCCACTGGCCCGGCGCATTCTATCGCCAAGATATAGGGGCCAAGGGCCTGGTCAAGGAGGCGTAATGACCGAGAGCGCCTATGCCCGTTCAGGGGTCAACATCGATGCCGGCAATCGCGCTGTGGAGCTCATGAGCGCGGCCGTCCGTTCCACCTATGGTCCCGAGGTCCTCCTCGGGATCGGCTCTTTTGGCGGCCTGTTTGATGGCAGGCGCCTGCAGCAGATGGCCCACCCCGTACTGGTGGCCTCTACCGATGGTGTCGGCACCAAGACGGTGATCTCGGGGGCCATCGGGCAGTACGAGAGCCTCGGGCGTGACATTGTCAATCACTGCATCAACGACATCCTCGTGCAGGGGGCCGAGCCCCTCTTTTTCCTGGACTATGTGGCGGCGCCCGCGCTGGATCCGCAGGTAATTGCCGATGTGGTGAGCGGTGTGGCGGCGGCCTGTCGCGAGGCCGACTGCGCCCTTTTGGGCGGCGAGACCGCCGAGATGCCCGGCGTCTATGCGCCCGGGCAGATGGACATTGCCGGCACCATCGTCGGCGTCGTCGAGCGGGACGCCATCATCGATGGCAGCCGCATTACCGGCGGCGACAAGCTCCTCGGCCTGCGCTCCCATGGCCTGCACACCAACGGCTATTCTCTGGTGCGCAGCCTCTTTGGCCCTGACAGTTATGACAAGCACGCTGATCGACTGGGACGCCCCCTGGCCGAGGCCTTGGCCGAGCCGCACCGCTCCTATCTGCCCCTGGTGCGCGCCCTCCGGTCGGTGACCGATATCAAGGGCCTGGCGCATCTCACCGGCGGGGCGTTCCTCGAAAATATCCCCCGCATCCTACCCGAGGGCCTGGGCGCCGTGGTGGACACGGGCGCCTGGGAGGTCCCCCCGCTCTTTCAGCTCATTCAGGAGACGGGCGAGATCACCCGCGACGAGATGCACCGCGTATTCAACATGGGCATCGGGATGGTCGTGATCGTAGCGGCGGAGGATGTGGACGCGGTGCAGGCCGCGCTGGACGAGCCGGCGCCGGTCATCGGCGAGGTGGTAGCCCATCAGGGCGGCGAGCGGATCAGGCTGGCATGAACTATCTGGCCGTCTTGATCTCGGGCAGCGGCACCAACCTGCAGGCCATCATCGATGCCATCGAGTCGGGCCGCCTGCCCGATACGCAGATCTCGGTGGTGGTATCGAATCGCAAGGCGGCCTATGGCTTGGAGCGCGCCAGGCGCCATGGCATCCCCACCATCTATCACCCGTTTCTTCCCTATCGCAAGGCAGGGCGCACTCGCGAAGAGTACGACACCGATCTGGCCGAGATGCTCTCGGACTATCCCATCGACTTGGTGGTGCTGGCCGGCTGGATGCACATCTTTACCATGGAGTTCCTGCGCCACTATTGCCGCATCCTGAACATTCACCCTGCCCTACCCGGCGCCTTTCCCGGCATGCACGCCATCGAGGAAGCATACGAGGCTTACCAGCGCGGGGAGATCAGCGAGACGGGGGTCATGATCCATTGGGCGCCCGACGAGGCGGTGGATGCCGGGCCCGTGGCGGCCTGCGAGCGGGTACCAATCTACCCCGATGACACCCTGGAGAGCCTGGAAGAGCGCATCCATGCCGTCGAGCACGACCTCTACGTGCGCACCATCGCCGAGGTCTTGGGCGTCCCCCTCAAGCCCGAGACCGAACAGTCCTAATAGGGCTGCGGGCCCATGGGGCGCGGGGCTCAGTTCCAGTTGCCCGACTGGGCAATAATCACCGAATGCAGCGCCGAGGTACACTCGGGACAAAAAGGCCATCCCATGCCCGCCTCGTCGTCGATATACGCCAGCAACTGCGCCACGGTCTGAGGGTGGCGCATGGCGCAGCGGTTGGTGCAGTGCATCTCCAGGCCCCGCCGCCGAACCCTCTCTTTGCGGCCGAATGGCGGAATAGCCAATATATGCCCCAGATGATGGTATACCAGGCGGGTGAGCGCTCGCGCCCGCGCCAAGTCCTCTGCCAGCAGGCGCAAGCGGAACACCGACATGACCGCCGCCTGCCCAGGATAGCTGGTCCCCAGGCTGTAGTGATCGGGGCGCTGGCGGGCCATGGGGGCAGGGAAATCGGTCAGGTCCTCATCCAGCAGGGTCAGATCCAGGTGAGGCGCGGTCTCTTGCCAGGGGGCGCGCCTTACCAGCTCCAGGTAGACCGGGGCGATCACGCGCCGCAGCTCGCGATCATAGGACGAGTCCACATACCACTGGGTGCCCCAGTGGGGCTCGCGCCCGGCGATGGCGGGAATCTCCCAGTTGCCAAAGGTCTCGACGCGGATAGGTGGATCGAAAAAGGAATCGGGGTGACGAAAAAAGAGCCAGTGCAATATCTGATGCACGGCCCGGCTGAAAACCTCGGACTCCCAGTCTGTAACGCCTGCAGACCAGGTGAGAGAGATCGATATCGTCATAATATACCTTATGTAATACAATAATGAGCCGCCCAATCGGCGGGTGTGCGGGAGATTATGCCATGGCCGGCCCGATGTCGCAAGCTGGCACAAGGCGCATAGACGCCCAGTTGACCCACTGCCGGGGTTGCGCTATAAAAAGGCCGTTCCCTGCGTGCCGCAGGACCCAGGCCCGCCTGCTGTAGACGAGCCGATCTTGCATCCCTGCCACATTCAGATATCTTGACATGGGTTATTCTACTGTATCAGGAGCAAACATGCATCAAACCAGTGCTGCACGACGATCGGTAGTGGCCGGCTTTAATGGAGCGGTGGCAACCAGCCAGCCACTGGCGGCCCAGGCCGGGTTGCGCATGCTTATGGACGGGGGCAATGCGGTGGATGCGGCAATCGCGGCCGCCGCGGCGCTCAATGTCGTAGAGCCAGGCAGCACGGGCATGGGTGGCGACGCCTTTGCCCTGGTATACTGGGCCAAGGACCGCCAGGTCTATGCCCTCAACGCCAGTGGTCGCGCGCCCTATGCCGCCACCCGCGAGTACTTTGACGGGCGAGGGATGTCTTCCATGCCGCCGCGCGGTATTCTGGCGGTGACTGTGCCGGGGGCCCCGGCAGGCTGGCACGATCTAGCATTGCGCTTTGGCGTCCTGGGACTGAATCACCTGCTTGAGCCCGCCATCGCCTATGCCGAGCAGGGCTTTCCCGTCTCGGAGCGCATCGCCACGGGGTGGGAGCGTGCGGCACACATCTTGCGGCAGAACAGCGAAACGGCGCGAGTGTTCCTGCAGGGGGGGCGCGCGCCTCGTGCGGGCGTGCGTTTCACCAACCCCGATCTGGCCAAGAGCCTGCGTCTGCTGGCTGACCAGGGCCTCGACGCATTCTACCGCGGCTCTATCGCCGAGGCCATCGTCAGAACTTCGGACCGCATGGGGGGCTTGCTGACGATGCAGGACCTGGCCGATCACCGCTCGACCTGGGTAGAGCCGATTCACACCGACTATCGTGACTATCGCATCTATCAGTGCCCCCCGCCGGGGCAGGGCATCTCGGCCCTCATGGCGCTCAACATCCTCAGGGGCTACCCCCTGGTGTCCATGGGCTTTGACAGCGTCGACACCCTGCATGTCAAGATGGAGGCGATCAAGCTGGCCATGACCGACTCGGCACGCTATGTGGCCGACCCCGACAAGGCCCAGGTCCCTGTAGCCGGTCTGCTCTCGGACAGCTATGCCGAGCAGCGCCGCTCCCAGATCCGCATGGACAAGGCCATCGCCCTGCCGCGTCCCGGGTCACCGCCCCTTCATTCGGACACCGTCTATGTGTCGGCGGTGGACGGAGAGGGCAACGCCTGCTCCTTTATCAACAGCCTCTATATGGCCTTTGGCTCGAGTATCACAGTCGAGGGCACGGGAATCCTGCTGCAGAACCGCGGCGCGAATTTCAACCTGAATGCCAGCCACCCCAACTGCATTGCGCCGCACAAGCGCCCATTTCACACGATCATTCCTGCCATGGTGACCCATCAGGGCGATCTGTCCATCTGCTATGGCGTCATGGGTGGCTTTGTGCAGCCTCAGGGCCATGTCCAGGTGCTGACCAATATCGTGGACCATGGCATGAGCCCCCAGGAAGCGCTGGATGCGCCCCGCTTTGCCTTTCAGCATAGCAACATCTATCACCTGGAGCCTTATTTCCCGCCCAAGGTATACTCCTACCTGCGCGAGCGCGGCCACTCGATCCCCAATGTCGAGGGCTATTTCGGGGGCGGACAGGTGATCATGATCGATCCCGATAGCGGCGCGCTTCTGGCCGGGTCCGAGCCTCGCAATGACGGAGCGGCCGTCGCATTCTAGGTCCAGTCACAAGGAGAGCGAGATGCCCAACACAATTCGGGTGGGAGTGATTGGCACGGGAGGGATTGCCACCAGCCAGCACATCCCCGGCTATCAGGCGCTGGAAGACGTCGAGATCGTGGCCCTCTGCGACGTGGTCCCCGGCCGGGCGTCCGCCGTCGCCGAGAATGTCCCGGGCGCGCGCGCCTATGTTGACTTTCGAGAGATGCTGGCCCGGGAATCGCTGGATGCTGTCTCGGTGACGACGCCCAATTTCGCCCACCGGGATGCCACTGTCGCAGCCCTGGAAACGGGCGCCCATGTCCTGTGCGAAAAGCCCATCGCGATGAACCTGGACGAGGGCCGCGAGATGGTGCAGGCGGCGCGCAAGGCCAACAAGCTCCTACAAGTGGGCCTGCACATGCGCTTTGAGACCGAGTCGCAGACTCTGCGTCGCCATGTGGAGGCGGGTGAACTGGGCGAGATCTATTACGGCGAGGCCACCTATATGCGGCGGCGCGGGATCCCCACCTGGGGTGTGTTCACCCAGAGCGAGTTTCAAGGCGGCGGCGCCCTTATCGATATCGGCGTCCACGCCCTGGACCGGGCTCTCTGGCTCATGGGCAATCCCAAGCCTGCGACGGTCCTCGGCGCCACCTATGCCCACTTTGGCAAACGCACCGATGTGGCCGCCCCGCGAGGGCTGTGGGATGTGGAAAAGTTCGATGTCGATGACATGGGCGTGGCGCTGATTCGCTTTGAGAATGGCGCCACGCTGATTCTGCGCGCCTGCTGGGCCGCCCATATCGAGGGCAACATCGTCGGCACCCGCATCATGGGCACCCATGGCGGCGCGTTCATGTCGCCCCTGCGCATCCACAAGGACATGCACGGCGACATGGTCGACATTACCCCCACCGGCCTGGTCGAGACGCGACCCCACGCCGCGGAGATCGCTCATTTCATTGGGTGCATCCGTGGCGAGGGCGAGTGCATCGTCGAGACGGAGCAGGTGCTGGACGTGCAGGCTATCCTGGACGCCATCTACGAGTCGGGGCGCACAGGTGACGTCGTGCGACTAGACCGGTAGGGACAGGCCCAGGGAATCATCATACGAAAGGACAGGGCCCCATGCCCCAACCCAACATCCTGATCGTGATGACCGACCATCAGCGTGCCGACACGGTTCTACCGGGGCATCCAGCCCTAACACCCCATGCCGACGCTCTGGCCCAGGATGGGGTCACGTTCACCAACACCTTTTGCCCATCGCCCCACTGTTGTCCCTCGCGGGCTACCTTTTTCACCGGGCTCTACCCGTCGGGGCATGGCGTGTGGAACAATATCTGCAACCCCCAGGCCCTGAGCCGGGGCCTCAAACCCGGCGTGCGCCTGTGGAGCGAGGATCTAGCCGAGGCGGGCTATGACCTGCGCTATGCAGGCAAATGGCACGTTAGCGTCGAGGAAGGGCCACGGGATCGCGGTTGGAGCGAGCATTTCGTCTCGGCGAATGCCGGCACGTTCCATGGCGTGGACTGGGAGCACTATCGAGCGCTGGCCGCGCAGCCAGAGACAACCGAGCGCGGCGAGGGCGAGATCCTGCGTCCTGGCTATGGCACATTCCGGCTGTATGGCGCACAACAAACCAATCCCGAGTCGCATGATGAGATCGTCGTGCAAGAGGCAATGGTCGCCCTCGAAGAGCTGGGCGAGAGCGAGCGCCCCTGGTGCCTCTATGTGGGCCTGATCGGGCCTCATGACCCCTACCTCGTGCCGCAAGAGTATCTCGACCTGTACGATCTGGACGACGTGCCCCTGCCGGCCAGCTATGCCGACGAGATGGTTGACAAGCCCGCCATCTATCAGCGCATGCGCGAGATGCGCTTTGGCCAACTGGCCGAGCGTGAGGTGCGCGAGGCGATCCGCCATTTTTGGGCCTACTGCACCTACTTGGACCACCTTACCGGCCGCGTGCTGGAGGCGCTGGACGCCACCGGCCAGGCCGATAATACCCTGGTGCTCTACTGCTCGGACCATGGCGACTATTTGGGCGAGCATGGCCTGTTCGCCAAGGGCATCCCCTGCTTCCAGGGCGCCTATCATGTGCCCGCGATTGTGCGCTGGCCTGCCGGCATTCAGGCGCCGGGCCGCCAGGTGGACGCCCTGGTCTCGCTGGCCGACCTGGCTCCTACCTTCCTCGAGGTGGCCGGCATCGAGCCCCAGCAGCGTATGACCGGCCAGAGCCTGCTGCCCTGGCTGCAGAACCAGCCACCCCTTGACTGGCGGACGGCGATCCACACCCAGTGCAACGGGGTCGAGCTGTACTATACCCAACGCTCGGTAAGAACGAGTGAGTTCAAGTACGTGTTCAATGGATTCGACCGGGACGAGCTGTACGATCTGCGCAGTGACCCGCACGAGATGCGCAACCTAGCCGACGACCCGGCCTATGAGACGGTCAAACGCGAGCTGTGCGGCCAGATGTGGACCTTTGCCGCCGAGGAAGGCGACACGGCCATCAACCCGTACATCACGGTCGGGCTGGCGCCGTATGGCCCCGCAGAAGCCTTTCGCACGCCAGGCTAACAAGATGAGCGAGCGCATACTCGGACCCACCGGCAGCACTATCGTGCGCACGCCTCTGCACGCCGTCCGCGATGGCTTTCGGTTTGAGAACCGTTTTGTGCTTTCTTTACGTTGGCGCGGCGGTTTTGTCAAGAGGATCGCCTATGGCCTGTGCGGGGGCATGTGCTATGGAGCGCTGGACCACCTGCTCGCCGGCGCTCCGCTGCCCGACCTGGCCCAGCCACCGGCCTGGGGTACACCGCTGCACCAATATCTGTTGCGGCGGCAGTGGGATAGCTGGCGCTGGCTGGGCGTTCCGTTGCGCACTCTGTACTGGATGGTACTCAGCCGGCGACAGATCGTGCGCCGCACCCTGGAGCGCGAGCTGCCCCACATACTGACGGCGCTGGAGGAGGGCAGGCCCCAGATTCTGCTGCTCCTGCGGGCCACCGGCGGGGACCCCACCGATAACCATCAGGTTGTGGCAACGGGCTATCAGCGAGAGGCCGAGAGCGAGCTCGTGACGCTATTCCTGTACGATCCAAACCATCCTGGGCGTGAGGCAGAATTGTGGGTGGATACCAGCGGTGCCTCCAGGCCCCCGATGCACCAGTCTACGGGAGAGGCGCTAAGGGGCTTTTATCGGATCGGCTATCGCCCGCGCACGCCTCACGTGTGGGACCTATAGCCAGCATTGCCCTATCATGGGGAGGAAATGACAGATGACGACTGTGAGAGTTACAGAGACAGAGCTGTTGCGCTTTGCGCAAGAAGTATTCGTCGCGGTAGGTGTCCCCTCTGAGCACGCCGCCACCGTAGCCGAGAACCTGGTCCAGGGCGAGCTGCACGGCATGGGCAGCCACGGTGTGTCGCGCCTGCTGGAGGTATACGCCGAGCGCTTTGCAGGGGGCGGCGTCAACCCGAATCCCGAGATCGAGATCGTGCAGCGCGACCGGGGCTGCGCTCTGATCGATGGCGACAATGGCCCGGGTGCCGTGGTGGGCCGCGCGGCCATGGATCTGGCCATCGAGCTGGCCCGCGAGCATGGCTCGGGCTGGGTGGGAGTGCGCAACAGCAACCACTATGGCGCCGCCTTTTTGTTCGCGCGCATGGCCATGGCCCATGACATGATCGGCTTTTGCACGACCAACACGGTCCCTCAGATGGCGCCCTTGGGTGGTCGCGACAAGCTCCTGGGCACCAATCCCCTCTGCGTCGCCGTGCCGGGGGGCGAACGCGGCCCCGTGATCCTGGATATGGCCACCACCCAGACCGCCCGTGGCAAGGTTCAGGTAGCCGCGGTGGAAGGCCGAGAGATCCCCCTGGGTTGGGGCGTGGATAAGGACGACCGTCCCACCACCGACCCGGCCAAGGTATGGCGGCTGCTGCCCGTGGGCGGCGCCAAGGGCTATGGCTTGGCCATCGTGCTCGAGATCCTGAGCGCCGTGCTTTCCGGGGCCATGGTGGGCAATCAGGTTGGCTTTATGTTTGACGCGCCAACCACCAGCCAGAGGCTTGGGCACTTTATGGGGGCAATGGACCTTTCGGGCTTTGGCGATGTGGGCGCCTTTCGGCAGCGCATGGACGGCCTGATCGGGTATCTCAAGGATAGCGATCGCGAAGAGGGCGTGCTGGAGATCTTGGTGCCGGGCGAGCCCGAGTCGCGCGCCGCCGAGGCAAACCGCCGCCAGGGCATCCCCTTCTCGGAAGACATACACGACGTCATGCAGCGCGTCGCCGAGCGCTTTGGCGTGCGTCCCCTCGAGGTGAGCTAACGCCCGGAGCGTCCAGCCTGACAGCTCTCATAGAACCACTTGCCAAGAGAGGCGGAACCCATCGGTGCGCCTCTCTTCTTATACCGCCTCAGCACCTTCCCGGCTGATGGGAGGCGAACCTAATGGGTCTCGGTGACCTTGTTCAGGCCGCGGGGGCGATCGGGATCCAGCCCCCGGGCCAGGGCCAGATGATAACCGAGCAACTGGCCCGGCACCACCGCCACAATGGGTGAGAGCCACTCGGGTAGCGGCATGGGCAGCCGTAGCGGCAGCGAGGCATGCTGGGTCAGCGTCGCGTCGTCGCCGATGATCAGCAGCTCGGCCTCGCGAGCGACCAGCTCGTCCACCAGTTCGCTCAGCACCGGCTGGGCAACGCCCGCCGTGGCGATCACCATCACCGGATAGCCAGGGCGCACCACGGCGATGGGCCCATGCATAAAGTCGGCCGCCGAGTAGGGTGTGGTGCTGGTGTAGGTCAGCTCCTTGAGCTTGAGGGCGATCTCGAGCGCCGTGGCATAGTTATAGCCGCGCGAGATAACGGCACACTGCTCCATGTAATGGTAGCGCTCGGCGCGTCGCCCTATGATCTCCTCCAGCGAGAGGGCGTTTACCACGGCCTCGGGCACCCGTTGCAGAGCTTGGCGCATCTCGGCATCCTGGGCCAGCGCAGCCGACAATAGCGCCAGGGCCAGCAGCTCGGTGGTATAGCTCTTGGTAGCGGCCACGCTGCGCTCTTCTCCGGCGCCTAACGGGATGACATGCTCAGCGATCTGGCCCATTCGCGAATCGGGGGCATTGGTGATGGCTGCCGTCAGCATCCCCTGAGCTTGGCCATCCTCCATCACCGCCACAATATCGGGCGACATGCCGCTCTGCGAGATGCCCAGCACCAGCGTGTTGCGCAGCCGTGGGGGTGACTGATACAGAGTGTACATGGACGGAGCGGCCAGCTCGACCGGAAGGCCATTCACCATGCCCAAGAGATAGCGGGCATAGATTCCCGCGTTGCCCGAGGTACCTCTGGCCGCAATGAGGACATGCTCTATCTGTCGTTCGCGGATGGCGTCGGCCAGCCTTTCGATGGCATTATCCTCTCTGTCAAGCATATCCTGCAGGACCGTAGGCTGCTCGTGGATCTCGTGCTGTAGATACTCTTCCGACATCGTGACTCCCTCCTCAAAGACAAAGGGGGCAACCTCGATTGGCCGCCCCCATGCGAATCATAGTTGGTGGGCTCAGGCGGAAGCCGTAGCCCGCTCGATGCGCCAGGCTTGCCCTTCCTCTCCCCCGAGGTAGGCATCGATATCGCTGGCAGCCACTCTGCCGGCGCCCATGGCACTGATCACCGTGGCCGAGCCGGTGACAATGTCGCCTCCGGCCCACACCCGCTCCAGCGTGGTGCGGCCCGTGTCCATGTCGGCGATGACGGTGCCACGACGCGACCGCTCCAGCCCCTCGGCATCGGAAAAGACCAGGGGGTTGGGCCGGGTGCCCAGGGCCATGATCACCGTATCCATCTCCATTTCGAACTCAGAGCCCTTGATCGGGATGGGGCTCTGGCGCCCGCTCTCGTCGGGCTCGCCCAGCTCCATGCGAATGCAGCGCAGGCCTGACACCACCCCCTCCTCATTACCCAGCACCTCGATGGGATTGGTGAGAAAGTCAAAAATGATGCCCTCTTCCTCAGCATGTTCGACCTCTTCAAGGCGGGCGGGCACCTCTTTGCGCGAGCGACGGTACACGATGTGTACCTCATCGGCGCCCAGACGGAGCGAGCTGCGGGCCGCATCCATGGCGACGTTCCCCGCCCCAACCACAGCCACCTTGGAGCCTACGCGCACCGGCGTATCCCACTCGGGGAACTGGAAGGCTTTCATCAGATTGACACGGGTCAACAGCTCATTGGCGCTGTATACGCCATTGAGGTTCTCTCCGGGGATGTTCATCATGATCGGCAGGCCCGCACCGGTCCCCAGGAACACGGCGTCATACTTTTCCTGGAGCTCGCGCAGCGTATACAGCTTGCCAATCACCACATTGAGGCGGATCTCGACGCCCAGCTTTTCGAGATAGTTGATCTCGGCAGCGACCACCGCCTTGGGTAGGCGAAATTCGGGAATGCCATACACCAGCACCCCGCCCGGCTCGTGCAGAGCCTCGAGGATCTCGACCTGGTAGCCCATCTTGGCCAGATCGCCGGCAGCAGTGAGGCTGGCAGGACCAGAGCCGATTACAGCGACGCGCTCTTCGCGGGGCGTGACAGGCTTGGGCTCGCGGACACCCTCCTGCTGCTCCCAATCGGCGACAAAACGCTCCAGCCGCCCGATGGCCACGGGCTCCCCGCGCAGGCCGACGATACACTCGGCCTCACACTGGCTCTCTTGCGGGCACACCCGGCCACAGATGGCGGGCAGGGTGTTCTTGTCCTTGAGTAACTCGACCGCTTCCCACATATCATTATCACGCAGCGCCTGGATGAACTCGGGGATGCGCACCTGGACGGGACATCCCTCAATGCAACGTGGATTGCGGCACTGGAGGCAACGCATGGCCTCGGATACGGCCATCTCCAGGGTATAACCCTGAGCCACCTCGTCGAAATTCTCGCGGCGTTCCTCGGCCGGTTGGGCCGGCATGGGCTGTCGGGGTATCTGATTCGGCTTGCGATTGGTCATGATCGGCTGGTCTCCTCTGGCTCGGCTTGCTGCAGTGATTGCTGATAGAGCTCTAGCGCTCGCTGCTCCTCCTGCACATAGAATCGCTGACGACTGAGCAAGAGGTCCCAGTCCACCTGATGACCATCAAACTCGGGGCCATCGACACAGGCGAAAAAGGTACGCCCGCCCACCGCCACGCGACAGGCGCCGCACATGCCGGTGCCATCCACCATGATCGAGTTCAAGCTGACAAGCGTATCAACACCATAGGACTTGGTGGTGAGCGCCACGAACTTCATCATGATGGCCGGGCCGATGCCCCACACGCGGTCGATCTTGCGGCCCGAGTCGAGAAGTTCCTTGAGGGGTTCGGTCACCAGCGCTTTGCGAGCATAGCTGCCATCGTCTGTCACCACAATCAGCTCGTCGGTGACGTCGCGCATCTTGTCTTCCCAAAACAAGAGATCGCCGCTGCGCGCCCCGATGATGGCGATGACGTGGTTGCCGGCCTCGCGAAGCGTTCTGCAGATGGGATAGATGGGCGCGATACCCAGCCCACCCCCCACCAATATCACGGTGCCATCCGGCTCGATCTCGGTGGGCCGCCCCAGGGGGCCGGTAAAGCTGGCCAAACTGTCGCCCACCTCCAACGATTTGAGCCTCAGGGTCGAGCTGCCGATCTCCTGGGCCACGACGGTGATGGTCCCGGCCTCCCGGTCATAGTCTGCGATGGTCAGAGGGATGCGCTCCCCCTGCTCATGCACTCGCAACACAACAAACTGCCCGGCTTTGGCCTGGTGTGCGACCTCGGGCGCCTCGATGAGGTATTCGGTCGTGACGGGCGTGAGGGTCGTCTTGGCAAGAATACGGTACACGTGCGCCTCCTGCTCTACATATGGCGAGTTGACATATCATTATACCAGCGTGGCAATCTCCGTCAAAGCTAATGACATGACCTCATTATGTCAGATGCTTGCGCTCCTTTGCGCTTTGGACCCAGATACAAGGCCAGAGAGGGCCTGCAACAGACAGGCCGTCTCTGGCCCATTGAGCACTCTATTCAATGCTTGGCACTTGCCGGGTGGCGGTGTGCACTGCCTCGGTGACTATGCCATACCCAGTATTTCGCGTACCGTACCCAGCACCAGGAGCCCCAATCGCAAGATCTGAGACGCGCCCAGATCAGATGGCTCTTCTCGTCCACCCGGGCCCTCAGCGGGGCGCATCCGCGTGTAGAATAGTCCTATGAGTGCGCCCATTACGGCGCCCAGAGCAACACCGATGATCATATTACGCATATTCTGGTTCAAACTACACCTCCTACGGCTCAACCTCGCTTCCAGGCCCGGCGAAAGCCACGCACTCTGGCCTGGTTTGTTTCGATCCACACAAAGGGAGCGCGTATCTTTTCCATGACATTATCGATCCCTGCCACTATCCGGATCAAGGTAGCGTGCAGGTCACGCAGACCCGACCTAACCTTGGGTAAGAATCCTTTGGCCCATCGCACAACAACCCAAAGCAGATAAAGCGGTACGGCAAGGAGGATGATCCCCTCCAGGGCCAACAGAATGAGCGCCAAGTCTCTCGCCGTATCCAGTATCTCCACAGTACCCTCCTATCGGACTCGCCCGGATTCTATAGCAACTCGGTCTGGTAATCAAGCAGTACCAGATCCAGGCGCTGATTCTCTACAAAGTCGACCACATTCTGCATCACCCTCTGGGCCACGGCCCTATCATTGGAGACGCACGTCACCCCCAACGTGGCCAGTTGCCAGCTATCCAGGTGATCCACTTCGGCCACAGAGACATTGTATCCCTGGCGAATGCGCTGCACCAAGGAGCGCACAACCTGGCGCTTGGCCTTGAGCGAGCCACTCTCCGGGATCTGAAGCTCAATGGTCAACAAGCCGACTATCATCTATCTCCTACAATCGATGTCGTGTAAACATTATAGCATAGCCGCGCAGGGTTGGTTATTCCCGTTCGATCCGATAGATGGCCCGAATCTCGGCCTTGACGCTGGCCATGACACCGCAGTACTTTTCCTGCGAGAGTCGAATCGCCCTCTCCACGGCCTGAGGCGCGATCTCGCGCCCGCGCACCACATACTCGAGGGATGCCTTGATCAGAGGGCGCGGATAGTCCTCGCCGCGCTCCCCCACGACATTCACCTGCAGACCGGTGACATCCTGACGCATCTTTTGCAGGATGAGGATGACGTCCATGGAGGAACAGCCCGCCAGAGAGCACAGCAGCGCCTCAAAGGGACGCATCCCCATACCCATGCCGCCATGCTCCCGCGCCCCGTCCAGCATGAACTCGCTGTCAGATTCCAGCCCATGGGCCTCGAACTGAAGCCCCTCCACCCAGTTGATCTGCGCGCGATATTGTGCTCCTGCCATAACCACCCCTTTGTTCAGGGTAAATAGATGCGATAAAAGGCCTGATATGTCTTGACGGCGCTCAGGTAGTCGCCATTCCAGCCACCGATGGCATAGATAAAGGTGCCGGCCCCCGTCTCGATGCGCGAGGCGCCCAGCGTACGCCATTCGCCCACAATGGGGCTATCAAAGGAGGACCATACGTCGTTGGTCACGTCGTAACGTTCATTCGCGGAGAAAGGATGCTCCCAGCCGCCTCCCAGCACATAGAGATGCCCCAACACCGGCACGACAGCATGGCCGGCGCGCCCCGCCCGCATGGGGGCGCGGGTGCGCCAGGGGTCCTTGCCTTGGCGAGCCAGCTCAGGCTGGTAGGACTCGGTCATATGGTACTCTGAGCTGCCGTTATAGCCCCCCACAAGGTAGATGCGGCCATCCGCCAGGGCGGCGGCGGCAAAGCCCCGGGGCGAGCTGAGTTGGCCCTCCAAACGCCAGGTCTCCTCGATAGCATCGTAATAGTACACTGCGTCGAGATATCTATCACCATCCCAGCCCCCCATCAGGTAGAACCCCTGCTCATAGGCCACAATGGCATAGGCGCAGAGCGCCACAGGCAACGGCGGCCCCTGCGACCAGGTGTCTGCTCGAGGATCATAGATCTCCAGCCGATCGATGGGCCGTCCGTCCTGGCCCAGACCACCGGGTACATAGATGCGGCTATCCACCACCGCCGCCCCAATGTTGGCCGCCCCCGTAGGTTTGGGGCTGCGGTGCTCCCAGGCATCCTTGGCCACATCATACACCCTGACGGCATCGGTGGGCCCCTCAGGGCCGACCCCACTGATTACAAAGATCAGGCCGTCGTGTTCAGCCTGCGCGAAACGCCCGGCCGGACTGGGCATCTGGGCCCGGTCACGCCAGCGTGACAGCGCCTCTTCCCCGCCATTGGCCTGGCTTGGGCTGGGATGGTCGAACAAGCGCGTATCAGCCTGAGGGTCTGCGACCACGGGACGGGGGCCAGGCCAGAGAAGCACGAGCGCCGCCAGGAAGGCAGCGACTGCCAGCGCGAGAGAACGCGCCAGCCCCAATGACCGGGGCGCGCAGGACGATGTCCAGGAACGCTCCAGAATCTCCTCCGCCGAGAGCTCCCGAGACGCCTCCATAGGGACAGCGTTTTGCTCTTGGCCCTCTACGGGCACCAGGCCATTCTGAATAGCATGCAACGTGGCCTCGGTGCGGGATTCGACGCCCAGCTTGCCAAAGATGTTGCGCAGATGGGTCTTGACCGTGTTGGGACTGATACAAAGCTCGCGCGCGATCTGCTGGTTGGTGGCGCCGGTGACAACGAGACTCAGGAGCTCGAGCTCTCGAGGGCTCAACTCTTCGGATGCACGGTTCGAGATTCTACTATTGCTCATATTACCTATCATACCATACTGGGAACAGCTCGTACAAACATCCCTTGCTTTTTTCGTGTCGCGTCGCAGCACGCCCATGAGCCGTATTCGAGCCAAATTCGCCCAACATAACCATCACCGCTATAGTATACAGGATCGGGAAAACTCACCGGGCAGGTAGGAGGCATCGTATGGCGCGTTGGACGGCGCAAAGAGTCGGCCGACTTTTCGCGACCCCCTTCTGGAACCATCGCGAAGGTCGCTTGCGGCTTCTCTGGCGCCTGGTTCTGACGGGCATGCTCTTTATCATCGCTCTGGGGGGCCTGGGCCTTTTTGTGGCACAGGTTGGCATCACCTGGATCATCTGGCCGGGGACGCTGCTGATCACCGTGGTGATCGTGGCGCTGGCAGCCGTGATCTTTGATCGGCGCCCTATCACGGCCTATGGCCTTGACATCGACAGAGCCTGGTGGGATGATCTCGGTTTTGGCCTGGCTCTGGGCGCGCTCCTCATGGCGCTGATCTTTGTGGTGCAGCTTGCCGCCGGATGGATCACAATTGTCGATATCTGGCATGCGCCGGGGGATCGGGCGTTTCTGCCGTCGCTGGCCGAGCCCCTGCTGCTATTCCTGAGTGTAGGCATCTATGAGGAGCTGCTCATGCGGGGCTATCTGCTGAGCAACCTGGGGGAGAGCCTACCCCCCACAAGATATCCACGCGCCCGGATTTGGCTGGCCCTGGTGGGGAGTTCCGTGTTCTTTGGCGCGGCCCACTATGCGAATCCCGAGGCGACCCTCATGAGCACGATCGGCATCGCGCTGGCGGGCGTGATGCTGGGCCTGGGCTATGCTATCACAGGGCGGCTGGGCATCCCCATCGGGATCCATATCACCTGGAATCTCTTTCAGGGCAATGTGTTTGGTTTTCCCGTGAGCGGAGTGGTGTTTCGTGAAGCCAGCCTGTTTGCCATCCAGGAGCATGGGCCCGAGCTATGGACCGGCGGCGCCTTTGGGCCCGAGGCAGGCCTTTTATCCATGTTGTCGCTATTATTGGGCATCGCCCTTATTTGGCTTTGGGCGCACCGGCGCTACGGCATGGCCAGTATACTCACCATGCTCAAAGATCAGCCTGAAAAAGTACAAGCATGACAGCCTTTCTGATAGACGCCAGGATACTCTACAGAGAGCTATTGGCCGCTTATGGTCCCCAGGATTGGTGGCCGGCGGAAACCCCGCTCGAGGTGATTGTGGGCGCCGTGTTGACACAGAATACCGCCTGGCACAATGTCGCCATCGCCATCGCCAATCTCAAGGAGCAGGGCCTGTTGGGGCTGGAAACGTTGCTGGAGGCGCCCGCCGATATCGTCAAGGCAGCCATTCGGCCCTCGGGCTTTTACAACATCAAATACGAGCGGCTGCGCAATGTGCTCGCGTTTCTAGCCGAGCGTGGGGGCCTGGAGACAGTGGCGGCAAAGCCCGAGAGAAAGCTGCGAGCCGACCTACTTCAGGTGCGGGGCGTAGGCGAGGAGACCGCCGATAGCATCCTGCTCTATGCTCTGGAAGAGCCATGCTTTGTCGTGGATAGCTACACCCGGCGCTTGCTCTCGCGCCTCGGGCACGCCTGGGCCGAGCGGGCGCCCTATGCTGACGTGCAGACCTGGTTCGCGCGCGAGATACCATGTGAGATCGAATGCTACAAGCAGTATCATGCCCTGATCGTCCAGCACGGCAAGGCCCACTGCCGAAAGAGGCCGGCGTGCGCCGGGTGCGCCCTGGCGCCGTCCTGCCCCGCCAATGGACATGGGACGGCGTAGCAACCTGAGGCGCATGAGAACGTATAGAGATTAGGTCGAGTCGTGCGATACAAAAGATAGTCGATTGCTAATACGAGTCTATAGGAGGCTTTATGGATAGCCAGGAGACAACGATGCGGAACACAGAACCAGCCGAGACCAGACGCGTGGTCGAGTTCGAGTTGCGCATGCCCAACAAAGAGGATCTGCAGGTGACCCGGGCCAAGGTCGAGCCGCTACGCCGTGCCGCCGAGGACGTCGTCCTCACGGGCATCGGCCTCTCGGTGCTGGCCAGCCGCGCCCTGCTCAAAACGATACGCAACGCCCACAGGGCCGGAGAAGAGGCCGCCGAGCATCCTGGCCCCGTCACGCGCGCCCTGGTCGGGCTCGTGGGCAGGCCGGACCAGCCAGCGACGGGCGAGCCGCGCCCGGGGAACATCCCCATCGTCCCGATCGCCAACTATGATTCGCTGGACAGCGACGACATCATCACGCAACTGCCGGGGCTCACGCGGGAGCAGTTGATCGTGGTGCGTGACTATGAGCTGGCCCAAGAGGGACGCCAGCGGTTGCTGGAGGCTATTGACGAGCTACTAAGGGCGATGAACTAGAGTGCGCATCATTCTGTATACCGGCAAGGGCGGCGTCGGCAAGACCACCCTTTCCGCGGCTACGGCCCTGCGCAGCGCCGAGCTGGGGCACCGCACACTGGTCATCAGCACCGATATCGCCCACAGCCTGACCGATTCCCTGGACGCCGCGCTCACCAACGAGCCCCAGCCGGTAGGGCCAACTGGCCTTTGGGCTGCGGAGTTGGATACGGGCGACGAGCTGGAACGCTACTGGGGGAATATCAAGCGGCGCATTGCCGAGGCGTTGCGCAAGCAGGGCGTGCAGGCGCCGGTGGCCGGAGAGTTGGCCATCCTGCCTGGCCTGGACGAGATCTTGGCCCTGGTGCGCATCAAGCGTTATGTCGAGGAAGGCGAATATGACGCCCTGATCATCGACAGTGCCCCCACCGGGGCAGCCATGCGCCTTCTGGGCGCCCCCGACCTCCAGCGCTGGTATACCCGCCACCTGGCGGGCCTCTCCTCGGGGCTGACGCGTCTGCTGATCCCCTCCCTGCAAAAGACGATCAAGCTGCCCCTAAGTGAGAGTTTGATCCAGGGCCAGATCCAGCAGCTCTTTGACGAGGTCAAGCGACTGCGGGAGATACTGACCGATAGCCGTCAGACGTCGGTGCGACTGGTGCTCAATCCCGATCATCTCTCGGTGCAAGAGACGCAGCGGGCCTATACCTACATGAGCCTGTTCGGGCTGGCAGTGGATGCGCTCTTTGTCAACCGCATTCTGCCTACCGAGATCGAGGACCCCTTTTTCGAGCACTGGAAGGCCGACCAGGCCGACCACATCGAGAACATCCACGAGACCTTTGCGCCGCTGCCCGTGTTCCAGGTGTCCCTGATGCGCCGTGAGGTGAGAGGCATCGAGGCCCTGTCGGCGTTGGCACAGGAGCTGTACGCGGAGCAGGACCCCACTGAGCTCCTGTCGCAGGAGCAGCCGCTGCGGTTCTCGATGGAGAATGGCCACTATATCATGGCTCTGCGCCTGGCGGGCGTACCCGCAGGCGCCGTCGAGTTGGACAAGGACGGCAACGAGCTCCACGTGCGACTGGGGCGCTTTCGCCGCTCGCTGATCCTGCCGCAGGTGCTGGCCGCCCTGGAGCCCGCCTGGGCCCAGGTGGAGGGTCAGGAGTTGCGGGTGGCCTTTCGCGAGCCGGCCGGCTAGAGCCGGGTCTCTAGCGGGGCGCAACAACCTCTGCACCCGTAGTTGCGGGACGTAGCAATGCCCTGGCAGGCAAGCCGCGTCCCGCTGTCAAGCCTCGGCTCGTAGCGGAGCGTCCTCATAGTGTCAGTGCGTTAGAAGCATTGCATCTCCTTTTCTCCTTTCGAGTCGTTTTGCGACCGTACCTGTCGCATGTATGGGCTATCCTGGAATCGTATGACAGGCGCTCATAAGCGTGTATCGCGTCTCACGAACCGACTCGAAAGGAACCAGTCTATGAAGGTACATTTCCACGATCGTCTTCTCGCCATGATCCTGGTCATCCTGCTGACCGCGTGTGCACCACCAGGGTCGTCCGTGGAGCCAACCACAGCGAGGGAAGAGGCCATCCAGCCAGCGGCCACCAACGTCACTGCACCAACTCTGACGCCCACACCTACAGTCACTGAGACGCCCGTACCGACGCCACCAGTTACCTACACACCTGTGCCAACGCCTGCACCGACGCGCACCACGCCCCCTTCTGCAACGGCGCTTCCTGGCGATCGGGAGGGCGAGGAGATCGCTGAGGAACAGCTCCTCGCCTTGATGATGACCGAAATGCTGCTCGTCATGCTGGAGGAGACGACCACCCAGGCGCAACAGGGCGAGATCGATGGGCTAGAAGCTTGGGGACAGCTCATTGCCGTTCTGGCCATCAGCACTGCGGTGGAAGAGGCGCTTGAGGCAGACCCGCCGCCGACCTTGGAGGCAGCTTGGCTGGAGGCACGCGACGCGGTGGCCCTGATCCGTTCGATTGCCATCCCCTGGTTCGATGGCGAGATGGACTCAGAGGAGGTCATGGATGCTCTTGACCCGGCGCGTCAGTCAGTGAAACGGGTGATGGAGCTGGCTGGCGCCGTCCTCGCCCGGGAATATGGGGTCGACCTGGCCGAATGGGATGCAACACGAGAGCAGCTCCTGGAAGAGTTTCGTCAAGAGCTGAGAGGAGAAAACACAGACGCCCAAGCGGAATGACCCGGCATCAGAAGCGTGTTGAGTGATAAGCCCACACGGTCTCAGCCAACAAAGGAGGATGCAGCATGATTCGGATCATCGTGATATGCTTGTGCATGTTCTTGCTATGTGCGTGTGCAGCCGCACCCGAACAGGCGGTACCCGGTGAGGCAGCCCTGTCTGCCGACCTCGCGGGCATAGCCCCAACCTACACCCCGCTGCCGACCTACACGCCGTTGCCCACCTATACCCCCTATCCTACACAAGAACCGCCGCCAACGGCAACCGCTACAACCGTGCCCAGTGCGACACCCTATCCTACCCAGACGCCCTATCCCACGGCCACACCCGAGCTACAGGCTGGCTCGTCACGACGCGATCCGGCGGGCATCGGTGAGACCTTTGTCATCGAGCGAGATAGTTGGTTCGACGGCGCGAGCACCATCGAGTTGGAGCTGCTCTCGATCGTTTCGGGAGACGAGGCCTGGGAGATGGTCCGCACGGCCAATATGTTCAACGACCCGCCGGATGACGGCAAAGAGTATGTGCTCGCCATGTTCCGCATTGCGGTGCTGGCGACCGAGGAAGAACCATTCGCCATGACACACGCCATGTTCGACGCGGTTACCGCAGACGGTCGCGTCTATGATGGCTGGCTCACCGTTGCGAGCCTGGAGCCTTCGCTCCGTATCGAGCTATACGAAGGCGCCGAGCACCAGGGCTGGACCTATTTCCTGGTCGACCAAGGCGATACACCTGTCGTAGCGTTCGACCGCGGCAGAGACAACGAGGTGTGGTTCACCCTGCGGCCATAGACTGTCGGCGTCTCGCCCCGGGCCTCCCCGAGTGACACTCTGTCATACATCCTCTGGCGGGTCGCCCCAATCGGGGACGGGCAGTCGCTCGCCGTCACGCAGCGCCGATTGGTGCGCCACGATGCCGGGGGCTAGATAGCGTACCGCCTCCCACACGTGGATACGGGGGAGCCGCTGTCGGTTGCACGCGTCGACAAACTCGTGCACCAGATAGGCGTGCGAGCCGCCATGCCCGCCCAGATCGCTGGCCAGGGACGCCGGCAACGGCTCGCGCTCCCCGCTCAGGTCCACCGGCTCCCAGCCCTCCCGCGTGGTCCAGCGCGCGCCAGAAACGTCGCTGAGAAAGGAGGCCTCGGTGCCAAACAGCCGAAAGCTCTCCCGCTCGGGGTGCCCGATGCGGCGAAACTCGCAGTGGCGCACGATGGCGCCGTTGCTCATGCGATACAGCGCCACCTCGTTGCCGTAAGGGTTGCCCCAGTAGCTGTCGGCGAAATACCAGTCCTCGCCGGGCTTGTGGTAGCCCAGGGCCGAGACCGACTCGGCATGCGCCCCCATGATCGACACCATACTGGCGGTAGCGTGGGTGGGATAGTGCATGGGGATGCTGCCGCGCTTGTCCGGCCCCCAGTCGTCACCCCAGCGGTTGCGCCACACCTGGCGCAAGTTGGACGTGGGGCTGTCGGTATCGTGCCAGTACTCGCACTCGCCATAGGTCAGCGGACCAAAGGCACCCTCGGCTGCCCGGCGGCGGCAGAATAGGGTCTCGCGTCGATAGATCGTGGTCTCGCCCAGCATATAGACCTGGCCGGTGCGCCTGACCGTCTCGACCAGGCGGTCGCACTGCTCCAGGAGCGCGTCGCCGTCCGGTCCATACGCGGCGGGCACGGCGCTGTAGACATGCTTGCCCGATTCCATCACCTGCATCGCCTGCTCGGCGTGCAGCCAGGGCTGGGTGATGATGGCGATGGCATCCAGGTCAGAGCGGCACATCTCATCCAGGCTGGCATAGCACTCGGCGATTTCATGCTCGCGGGCCACCGCTGCCACGCGCTCGCGGCGCACGTCGCAGAGGGCCATGCGCGTGACATCGGGATGGTTCTTGAACAGGCTCACGAACTGGCCGCCAAACTGCCCCAGCCCCACCAGACCCAGCGAGATAGCCATGGTGCCTCCTCCGATCAACTCTCCCATACGCCGACTGCGATCCTGTGCAACCTACCCCTCCAGTACCACCCGCGCGACGCCCGGCTCGAGCAGGTGGGAGCCGGGCGTACTCTGCACCAGCCATATGCTAACGTCGGGCCACACCACGGTCAAGCGCCCTGTCCAGCCGCGAATATGGGCGCTCTATGAAACGCCTATCAATTTGGACAAAGGATTGACAAGACTCGATAAGGACGGTATTATATAGCAGAAGAGTGTCAAAACTTGGGACCCCGGGATGGAGGGGGCTCGGGGCGCAGGACGCTCTGAGCAGGGGAGCTAAGACCTATGTTGGGCGCCGACTGCTGCCCTCAACACATGCCCTGCCTCGTTGACAATTAGAACGACGGCCGATATAGTTGCGTATGTACAGATCGTCCCGGCCGGATCAGTCACAGGTCGGGAGTGTCTGGTTGTAGCTAGTCAGCGGGTTGCGGTTCTGCTACTGCTGATCACGCAGGGCGTAGCCCCCATGTAGCTTATTGAAAGGAGGAGCTAGCGATCAGTAGCAATAGGTAAAGGGCAGTGCTCTGCACTCCTTCATCGATCCCCGCTGCCCGAGTCATGCTTCGTCCATTCACAAAGAGGTGTACCATGGATTTGAAGAAGCACTCGCGTCGGGACTTTGTCCGTCTGACCGCCCTCACCACAGCAGGCGTCGCCCTCTCTGCCTGCGCCCCCGATGCGCCCGCTGTAGACCCCGTCGAGGATCCGATCATCGAGGATCCGATCGTAGACGAGCCAGTCGCTGAGCCGGTTGATGAACCGATCGATGAGCCCGCTCCTGAACCCAGCAAGTACCAAGAGTCCCCCATGCTTGCAGAGCGTGTAGCCCGCGGCGAACTCCCCCCCGTTGATGAACGCCTGCCCCTGGAACCCCGCGTCTGCCCCGTTCTCGACACCATCGGCACACACGGCGGCACTCTATCCGTCGGGGATCTCACCATGGGCCTGTCAGGTGGCGATGTCCACATGGCCATGGATCGCCCCAACTGGCTGCGCATCTCCCAGGACACGACCCATGCCGTGCCTCACATTCTCAAGGACTGGGACATGCCCGATGATTTTCGTGAGGTTACCTGCTATATGCGGGAAGGCATGAAGTGGTCCGATGGCGAACCGCTGACCACCGAGGATATCCGCTTCTGGTTTGAGGATATGCTGCTCAACACAGAGCTGACGCCCGTGGCCCATCTGGCCTTTCGCCCGGGTGGCGAGATGATGGAGCTGGACATCATCGACGACTATACCTTCCGGCTCCGGTTTGCGGCCCCTCACCCCTCGTTCATCATGGTCAATATGGCGCATCTGTACGGTTTCTGGGGCAATCACACCTTTGTTCCTGCCCACTACTTGAGGCAGTTCCACATCGACTATAATGACGAGGCCAATGATCTGGCCACGGAAGCCGGGTTCGATTTCTGGTACCAGCTCTTTGGTCGCGAGACAAACCGGGCGCAGAGCATCGATCGCCCCAAACTGGAGAGCCATATCCCCGTGCGTGATACGCCCCAGATGTCATTCCTGGAGCGCAACCCGTACTATCACGCTGTGGACGCCGAGGGCAATCAATTGCCCTACATCGACCGTATCAACATGGACCGCGCCGCCGACCTTTCGGTTCTGGATGCCAAGATCGTGGGCGGCACCTATGACTTTGCCGGCTTTCAGCTCCGCATCCTCTACTATTCGACGTATGCCGAGGGGGCCGCTGCCTCCAATGCCCATATGGTACTTTGGGAATCTGGTAAAGGTAGCGAGGTACTCTACAACGTCAATATGAACTGGGAGGATGACGAGTGGCGTGAGGTCTTTCAGGATGACCGGTTCCGCCATGCGCTCTCCCTTGCCATTGACCGGAAGGACATCAACGACGTCATCTACTTTGGGAATGCCACCGAGACCCAGTACACCGTAATCCCTGTATCGCGACACTATAATCCCGAGTATGCCGAGGCCTTTGCCGAGTTCGATCTCGAACGGGCCAACGAGTTGCTGGATGAGATGGGTTTGGAATGGAACGCGGCTGGGACCCACCGCCTCTGGCCCGAGAGCAAGCAACCCATGATCATCTCCTGGAATATGTTCGAGTCAGAGACGCCCAAGGGACCGATCACGGAGCTGGTAGCCGAGTACTGGAAAGTGATCGGCATCGAGATTCAGTGGAAGTCGGTGACACGCACGCTCCTGACCCAGACGGTGCTGGCCAACGAAGAGCCCATGTCGCTGTGGCACGGGGACCTGAGCGCCGATCCGTTGTTCCTGCGAGACACCGGCCACTTTATCCCCCGCGATGGCGACAACTCGGCCTGGGCGGTGCTCTGGGGACGCTGGCACAACACCGACGGCGAAATGGGTGAGGAACCGCCCCAGGAGATCAAGGACCTGTACCAGTGGTTTGAGGAGTACAACCTCACCGACTCGCCCGAGCCTGCGGCCAATGTCCTCAAGAGCCAGGCGGACCACGTCTGGAGCATCGGGACGGTGGGCAACGCCCCTCACCCCTTGTTCGTGCGGAATAACTTGCGCAACGTGAGCGAGACAGGCGGCTACTGGACCTGGGATACCCTCTGGAGCTTTCCCGAGTTTCCAGAGCAGTGGTTCTTTGCATAGTTTCGCAAGACGGAACAGTGATGATCGAACGTTGGGATCGCGGGGCGTCTGCCCCGCGATCCCTCAGCGTGCCAGCGATCTGTCCTGGAACGGGCTTGGCTCGTATGGATTCTTGCTTTCGTAAGGGCTACCTATAGCGTATCTGGCTTGACGCTGCCAAATAGCCCCGTTACCATCGGTACCGTCACAATCAGGCGACCGTCTCATCGATTCCGTCCCAATCTCTAACCTCAAAAGGAGCACGACATGACGAAACTGGTTCTCCTCGGCGGAGGCAGCCCCTTTACCCCCTCCATCTTTCAGGCCATACTCGAGAACAAAGAGGTCCTGGCAGGCAGTGAGGTTTGCCTGATGGACCTGAGCAACGAACGCCTGCCGCAGCTCAAGAAACTGGGTGAAGTCATGGCGCAACGGGAAGATATGGACCTCACCATCACAACCACGCTCGATGCACGCACCGCCCTGGACGGAGCCGACTTTGTCTTTCCCGGCTATCGCGTCGGCGGCATCGAGGCCATGCGCCAGGACCATGTGATCCCCACGCGCTACGGGATCTGCGGCGACGAAACCGCCGGCCCCGGCGGCACCTTTATGGCCCAGTGCACCATCCCCGCCACCCTCGCCTATGCCAGGATGATGGAGGAGCTCTGTCCAGAGGCGTGGGCCATCAGCTATGTGAACCCCACCAACTTTGTCGCCGACGCCATACGCCGCGAGACGGACGTGAATTTCATCGCCGTGTGCGACTGCTGGCCCGGCTTTCGCACCAGCCTTACCCGCATTCTGGGCGTCGAGGACGATGAGTTGACCGCTCGGGGCATGGGCGTCAATCACCTCACCTGGCTCACAGAAATCGCGGTGAACGGTGAGGATATCTACCCAATGCTGCGCGAGCGAGCCCGCCAGTTCCGTCCCGATCAGCGTGAGTGGTCCGACGTGTGGGCCTTTTCCATGCGCATCCTCGAGACCTACGATCACCTACTCGTATGCCCCAGCCATCCTCGCATGTACTGGGAGCACGACGCCACCATGGAGCAGCGCCGTGACCGGTGGGAGGACCCCGATATCGGCGGCTGGAAGCAGAGAATGGACGAGGGATGGCAGTTTGTGGACGAGATGATTGAAGGCGCTCCGTATGACGAAACGCGTCCCCACCTGTCCATGCACCACCCGCGCCACGCCATCGGCATCGCCGTAAGCATCCTGGCCAACGAGGGGCGCGAGTGGGGTGGCATGAACTATGTCAACAACGGCTCGATCAGCAATCTGCCTGATGATGCCATCGTCGAGGGCACCTGCGTCGTCGGTGCCGCCGGCCCGACACCGCTCGCCATGGGACCGCTGCCCAAGCCGATGCTGGGGCTGGTCCAGCACAGCATCAACTGGCAGGAGCTCACCGTTGACGCGGCCCTGAGCGGCGACAAAAAGGTGCTCTACCAGGCTTTGCTGGCCTCGCCCTATGTCCACGACATGCAGGCCGCCAAGCAGATCATGAATGAGCTCCTGGGGGCCCATGCCGACTATATGCCCCAGTTCAAGTAGCCATCGATAGGACGTCGCCTTCTCAACGACCATAGGGGCGGGCTATACTCGCAGGATCGTGAGTGCGTGAGCCTGCCCCGCTGCAAAGGAGCCAAACAGTGGCGGAGAAACGTTTCCAAGGTATCGTGCGCAACGTGACCCTGACCCGCGAGGATATGCAGAAACTGCTCGAGATGCCCCTGGACCAGATGGACGAATGGAGCCCGGTGCGCGTAGAGCTGTTTGACTCGCGCGAGCCGGCGATGGAGCGCATGGCCCGCATCATGGTGGACCAGATCGCGGCCAACAACGCCGAGGACAAGATCACGACCCTGATCCTGCCCGTAGGGCCTGTGGCCCAGTACCCCATCGCAGCCGAGATGTCGAACCGCGAGGGGATCAGCTGGAAGAATGTGTGGACATTCAACATGGACGAGTATCTGGATTGGGAGGGCCGCCCCATTCCTTACGATCACCCCATGAGCTTTCATCGCGCCATGGATCTATCGCTGTTCAGCCTGCTGGACGAGGAGATACGCATTCCCGAGGAGCAGCGCTGGTTCCCCGACCCGTTCGACCCCGATGCCATCGACGCCAAGATCGACGAGCTCACCCACGACGAGGGCGTGGATATCTGCTTTGGCGGCATCGGCGAGCACGGTCACATTGCGTTCAACGAGTCGCCCGATCTGATGAACCACTATGCGCACCTGACGCCCGAAGAGTTCAAGAGCTCGAAAACGCGGGTGCTGCCTTTGAACCCCGAGACCCTGGTGCGTGCCCAGCGCAGCCCGCGCTACACCCTCTGCCCGCCCATGGCGGTCACCCTGGGGATGCGGGTGCTGTTGGAAGCCAAGAGGATCGTCCTGGCAACGGGCGGTACGGTGGCCAAGATCGCGGCCATGCATCCCCCCAGCATGGATTTCCCTGTGACCCACATCCAAGAGCACCCCAACGCCAAGGACACGGTCACCCTGCTGGTGAGCCAGTAGCAGCAGGCACCAGCAAGCAGCATGAGCGGCGAGGCGGCTCAGATCGAGTTGCCTCGCTGGTTCGTTGCTGCAGTGGCTCGAGCCCGGTTGAGCGCATCCTGCGCGGCCCCTGTTTGACGTCGAGCCTGGTTGCAGATATACTTGGAATTATGTTGAACTATACAAGCGACACTATCGATCTGAATCTTATATCAAAGATCGCCAAGGCCCTGGGGCATCCCAAGCGCCTTGCCATCCTGGACATGCTGATGCAGGGGGTGCAGTGTAACTGCGACATTGCGGCGCAGCTCGGTCTGGCCGACAACCTGATCTCGCATCACATGCGCATCCTCGAAGAGAGCGGGCTGGTGCAGAGTGAGCGCGATCCGCAGGATCGGCGCTGGATCTACTATTCCATCGATCCCGAGACGCTGGCCCAGGTGCAGGAAACATTGATCGCCTTTTTCGACAATGCGCGCATCCAGGATCGGCAATCCGTATGCGGCCCTGGCGGCACGTGCAGCACACCCCGCTGAGCAAGCTGCGCCCAGGAACGCCCGCTCACAGCGGACTCTAGCGCGGCAGGCTCCGTCGCAGATCGGCGCAGACCCAAGGTTCACCCTGCTCAGCCAAAAGCATGCCCTCTACCTGCGGCTCGCGCGCAGGTTTCCCCTGTCACAAGTACATGGCGTCCGCGTCGACGGCGCTATAAGCGCCCCTTGCCTTCTTGGCAGACACAGCCATCAATCCTGCCACGGTGCGCATTGCACCCCTCTTGACTATGTGATAGGATACGCGGTGTTTGAATCAATGACGGCAAGAGGAGGTATGCAGCGAGATGAAGAACTATATTGTGGGGTGTGGGCAGATCACTTGGGGGCGGGAGACGCCGCGTGAGCAGGTGCTCCAAGAGATCGCCGATGCAGGGTACGAAGGTGCGCCGGCGGGGCCCTATGGTGGAGCCACCCCCGAAAGCATCCTCGAGCTCTACGGGCGCTTTGGCCTGCGTCCGGGCCCCGGTTATCTGGGTGCCAACTTTTGGGATCCCGAGTTGACTGAGGAGCTGTTGGAGCGCAGCAAGATGCTCGCCGAGTTCACTGCGGGCATCAATTGCGATGCCATCTTTGTGGCCGATGGTGGCTTTAACGTCGTTACCCCGCGGGGCAAGACACGCCGCGAGCTCGCTGCCCAGGTTACTCCTGAGGACAGCCTGACCCCTGACCAGTACAGGTATTACGGCGAGGTGCTCACGCAGGTGGGTGAGATCTTTTTGGCCAGCGGCGTCAAGGCCTGCTTCCACAACCATGTGGGCAGCTTTATCGAGACCCGCCAGGAGGTCGATGACCTGTGGGCACAGGTGGATCGCTCCAAGGTCTTTCAGGGCCCCGATATCGGCCACCTGGCATGGGCCGGTGCGGATGTGACCCAGTTCTGCAACGACTATGCCTCCGAGATCAAGGCTCTGCACATCAAGGACATCTATCCTGGCGTGATGCAGGAGGGCCTCTCCAAGGGCTGGACCTATGGCGAATTCTCGGCAGCGGGCATCTTTGCCGAGCTGGGCGAGGGCATGGTGGATTTCCCCGCCATGTTCGACATCCTGAACCAGGCCGGCTATGAGGGCTGGCTCATTGTCGAGACCGATCGCACCACCAAAGACTCGGCCTTTGAGAGCGCCAAGATCTCCCGCGACTATCTCAAGAGCCTGGGTTACTAGATTCCAATGTAGAGTCCCGAACGCCTTGTTGCTCGGGACTCTTTTTTTTTTTCAGCCTCAAAAGGAGCACAAACATGGTATTACGCATTGGATTGATCGGAGCCGGCGGCATTACCGCCGCCCATGTATCCGGCTGGAACACCGTCACCGATCGCGCCGAGATCGTCGCCATTGCCGACCTCTCGGAGGAGACGGCCCGCACGCGCATGAAGCAGATCGGGCGAGAGGTGCGCTACTATAACGACTATCGCGAACTGCTGGCGCAGGATGATATCGACGCCGTGGATCTATCGCTGCCGCACCATCTGCATTGCGAGTCCATCGTAGCGGCGGCCCAGGCAGGCAAGCACGCCATGAGCGAAAAGCCGTTCTGCCTGACGCTGGAAGAGGCCGAGGAGATCCGCCAGGCCGTCGTAGAGTCGGGGATCCTCTTTATGGCCGCCCATAACCAGCTCTTTTTCCCCACGGTGCTGCATGCCAAGCAGATGATCGTCGAGGGCGATCTGGGCAAGATCTATCAGATCGACTCGATCGATTCGGGCGCCCGCCGCAGGCCCCTGAACCTGAACAAGACCACCTGGGGTGCTGACGCCCCCAAGCCGCCCCCCACCTGGCGTTCGGATCCGACCAAGATGGGCGGCGGAGAGCTGATCGATACCGGCTATCACCCCACCTATCGCATGCTCTTTTTGGCCGGTGAGAACCCCGTGGCGGTCTCGGCGCTCCTGGGCACATACCGCATGCCTTTGGAGCGCGAGGATACGGCCAACGCTCTGATCGAGTTTGAGAGCGGTGTAACGGGCCGGCTCATGTCGAGCTGGGGCGTGCAAACCCCTGGTGGGCGACCGATGCAGTTTGCCGTCATGGCCGAGGCGGGCCAGGTTTGGGGTGAGATCGATCGCCTGTATTATCTGCCCGTTGGCTTCAAGGAGCCAGCCGTGCTCGAGTTCCCTGAATGGGACTATACTCGTACGTTTGCCGCCGAGATCTCTCACTTTTGCGATGCCATCGAAAAAGGGTTCGAGCCATTGCACTCGGTAGACGAGGCAACCGCCACACTCAAGGTGATCCTGGGCGCCTATCGCTCCGTGGAAGAAGGCTCCATCATACGGTTATAGACCTTGACCGTCTGTCCCTGGCGGTTCGTTGGACTCCCTGATGCGTGCATCGGGGAGTCTTGTTCATGCTGGCCCGAGGCACCCATAGGCTGCCTCGCTACGAGAAATTCCTCACAATCTCCTTGTCGTCTAGGATTTTCTGTCAAGCCCTTGACTATAGCCGGTTGCTCGGATAAACTGAAAGTGAGAGTTAGAGAGCGACTCTGCTTTGGCACCTGCAAGGAGGGGGCCGAATGCCGATCAACGAGCAGTCTCTTTATGGAGGCAGCTCGTTATGTCTTTGTAGCGGCACCCGGAACCCTTGATCGCGCTTTCTGGTTCTACAGGTGCCATGCCCAGGCAGAGTGCCTCGTCGCGAATAAGGGGGAGGTAGCCTATGGATAATAACGTCTGATACGGGCAGCACCCATCGTAGCCTCGTCGCTCCACAACTGCCTCAAAGCCCGATCGCCTACAGAGCAGACACAAGGAAGTGTATCATGGATCTCAAGAGGCATTCGCGTCGCGACTTTATCCGACTGACGGGTTTGAGCGCTGCGGGCGTGGCCATAGCAGCCTGCGCCCGCGAACCAGAGATTGTGGAAAGGATCGTTCAAGAGACAGTCGTCGTGGAGAAGGAGGTAGAGCGCGAGGTCGTTGTAGAAAAGGAGGTGGTGGTAGAAAAAGAGGTCGAGGTCGCGCCCCCGCCCTCCAAGTTCGGCGAGTCCCCCATGCTGGCAGCCCGCGTCGCCCGCGGCGAGCTGCCGCCCGTGGAGGAGCGCCTGCCAGAGGACCCGCTGGTGGTCGAGGTATACGAGCGGATCGGCGACTATGGCGGCACCGTAACCTGCGGCACCCTGCGCATGGAGCCTATCGGCTGGGGCGATGCCCGCATGGTCATGGGCAACTTTTACGCCAACATGTTACGCATCTCCAAAGACGCCACCCATGTCACGCCCAACGTCCTCAGACACTATGAGATGAGCGACGACTTTACCGAGGTCACCTGCTACATGCGCAAGGGCATGAAGTTCTCCGACGGCGAGCCCTGTACCACCGAGTGTGTCAGGTTCTGGTACGAGGATCACCTCACCAACACCGAGGTCACGCCCGTACCCAGCATCTGGGTGCGCCCGGGTGACGAGTTGGTCGAGCTCGACATCATCGATGACTATACCTTCAAACTGACCTTTGCGGTGCCTCACCCTGCCTTTCCCATGGTGGGCATGGGCCACTGGCCTATCGCCATGCACATCTTTTCGCCGCACCACTTTCTGAAGCAGTTCCACATCAAATACAACCCGGACGCCAATGAGTTGGCCAAAGAGGCGGGCTTTGATTTCTGGTACCAGCTCTACGGTCGCGAAGCCAACATGTATGTGAGCGTCGATCGTCCGAGCCTGCTGTCCTTTACCTGCGTGCGCGATACGCCGACCATGGCCTTTTTGGAGCGGAACCCGTTCTACTACCTTGTCGATCCCGAGGGCAACCAGCTCCCCTACATTGACAAGATCAACAGCGACCGCTGCGCTGACCTGTCGGTTCTAGACGCCAAGACGGTGGGCGGCACCTTTGACTTTGCCGCTTTCGAGCTGCGCATCCTGTACTATGCCACCTATGCCGAAGGAGCCACCCTCTCGGATGCCCACATGAAACTGTGGCCCTCGGGCAAGGGCGGAGAGTGCGTGTACAACGTCAACATGAACTATGAGGACGACGAGATGCGCGAGGTCTTTAGTGATAAGCGCTTCCGACAGGCCCTCTCATTGGCCATCAACCGCAAGGACATCAACGAAGTCATCTACTTTGGCAACGCCTCCGAGACCCAGATGACCGTCATCCCCACCTCACGACACTACAAGCCCGAGTACGCCGAGGCCTTTGCCGAGTACGATCCCGACCGGGCCAACGAGCTCCTGGACGAGATGGGCCTGGAGTGGAATGCCGCGCGCACCCATCGCCTCTGGCCCGTCAGCAAGCAGCCGATCATCATCTCCTGGAACCTGGTCGAGATCGAGACCCCCAAGGGCCCCATCACCGAGCTGGTGGAAGAGTACTGGAAGAACATCGGCATCGAGATCCGGTGGCAGTCCATAACTCGCGTGCTGCTGACACAAAGAGTGGGAGCCAACGAGGAACCCATGTCTCTGTGGCATGGCGACGAGACCGCCGATACCCTGTTCCTGCGCCGCCCCAAGTTCTTTGCGCCGCTGGACGGCGACGAGAGCGCCTGGGGCGTGTTGTGGGGCCGCTGGTACAACACCCGTGGCGAGATGGGCGAAGAGCCGCCCCAGGAGATCAAGGACCTGTACAACTGGATGGACGAGTACAACCGCACCGACTCGGACGAGCCGGCCCGCAAGGTGCTGGAGAGCCAGGCCGAGCATGTCTGGACCATCGGCAGCGTCGGTAACGCGCCGCACCCGCTGTTCGTGCGCAACAATCTCAAGAACATCAGCGACATGGGCGGCTTCTGGACCTGGGACACGCTATGGACCTTTACCGAGTTCCCCGAGCAGTGGTTCATCGAGTCCTGACCACGCCCAACGCCACCGAATAGCAAGCCCCATAGGCCTGGCCGGGCCTATGGGGCCCTCTCGTTGAACCAGTCCCCCACCATGGCGGCCTGATAGAAGCGGCATACCCGATGGGCTACGCCATAATGCCTACGCTGCTATGCAGATTTCCGCGTTTTGACGTACGGTAGAAATATGTTACAGTTGGAGCGTGTGTGACAGAGACGCTGGTAGCGATCACGCTCATGGAGGAGTATCGTCCTTGATTGAATTACGCACGTGCAAGCGCATCTCTTCGCTGCCAGACCACACGATCCCGGCCTCCCGGGGTCGTTTCTTTTATGAAAGTAACTATCTCCAACATGGCCCTATCGTCTCCCCGGTCATGTTAGCCATGCCGTCCTCGTTTTCCCCAAGGAGCCCCCTCTCGCAGAGCGGCGTGGCCTTCCCATTGGCGTCTTATGAAAGGAGTTCTGCATATCGAGAGTCGCCCAAAATCCGTTGACGGTAGATTTCGAATTTCTGGTCCGCAATTGTGCGGTCCAGAACGCTTTTCAAGAGGAGAACCATGAATCTGAAGAAGCATACACGACGCGACTTTATCCGGTTGACCGGTATCACGGCTGCTGGCGTGGCCATTGCGGCCTGCGCGCCCGACGCGCCCGACGCGCCCACCGCCGTGGATCCCATCGACGATGATCCCATCGTAGACGATCCAGTTGTTGATGAGCCGGTCGATGAGCCAGTTGATGAGCCAGTCGACGTTCCCGTTGAGGCGCCTGGCATCTACAACGAGGCGCCCATGCTGGCCGAGCTGGTAGAAGCGGGCGAGCTGCCCCCCGTGGACGAGCGTCTGCCCGAAGAGCCGCGCGTTTGCCCCGTGCTCGAGTCGATCGGCCAGTACGGTGGCACGCTCACCGTGGGCGACCTGACCATGAACCTGTCTGGTGGCGATGTCCATCAGTCGATGGGTGACTGGGGCTCCAACTGGCTGCGCATCTCGCACGACCTCACCCACGCCCTCCCCAACGTCCTCAAGGACTGGGAGATCAGCGATGACTTTACCGAGGTCACCTGCTACATGCGCCCCGGTATGAAGTGGTCCGACGGCGAGCCGCTGACCACCAACGACCTGGTGTACTGGTACGAGGACATGCTGCTGAATACCGAGATCACGCCCGTGCCCCACATGCATTTCCGCTGGGGCGGCGAGATCATGCAGCTGGATGTCATCGACGACTATACCTTTAAACTGACCCATGCCCAGCCGCACCCGTCGTTCGAGCTGGTCAACATGGCCCACTACTATGGCTTCTGGGGTGCTGACAACACCTGGGTGCCGCGTCACTATATGGAGCAGTTCCATATCGACTATAA
>SLPC01000040.1 GCA_007132185.1 Anaerolineae bacterium
CAAGCCTGTCTGACGCCTATTGGTGCGAGTGTGCTCCTAGGCGCGGCCGCGGGAGGGCTCTAGTGCGACAAGTGCATATATATACGCAACTCTGGCCGTCACTCAAATAGGAGAAAAGACAATCCATGGCAACCACGGTGATCCTGCCCCAGATGGGGGAGACGATGGACGAAGGCACCATTGTCGAGTGGATGGTGCAAGAAGGTAACCCTGTCGAGCGGGGCGACATCCTCTTTCAGGTCGAGTCTGACAAGGCCGTGCTGGAGGTCGAGTCGCGCCAAAAGGGCGTGTTGCGCAAGATCCTGGTAGGCCCCGACGTGCCGGTGTCGGTGCTGACGCCTGTGGCCATCATCGGTGACCCGGACGAGGATATTGGCCCTCTGCTGGCCGAGCTGGAGGGCGGCGAGGCAGTGCCTGCTGAGGACGAGGCTGCGTCAACGCAGTCTGCTGCAGAGGCCGAAGCAAAGGCAACGATCACCGAGGAGCGCGAGCGGAACGAACAGCCAGTGGCTCAAGGCCGCATCATTGCTTCGCCCCGGGCGCGCAAGCGGGCCAGTGAGGCAGGCGTGGATCTACGCCCCATCAGGGGCAGTGGACCGGGAGGGCGCATCATTGAGGAGGATGTGCTGGCATACCTGGCTGATCAGCCCAGAGCCACGCCGTTGGCCGCGCGGGCGGCGCAGCGGGAGGGCGTGTCGCTGGCGGATCTGGCTGACAGCGGGGCTCGCATCCGGGAAGCTGATGTGCGTGCCGCGAGAGCATCCGTCGCTACAGAGGCCGCTGGCGCCCCGGACGTTGCGGAACCTGCGCCTGTCGAGGGCGAGGTGCAGCCGATGCGCGGCGTGCGGGCCATTATCGCCGAGCGCATGGCGGCCTCGTCGCAAACGACGGCGGCCATTACTCTGCAGACCGAGGTGGACGCCACGGGCCTGGTGGCGCTGCGGGAGCAACTGCGTGACGCCTTGGCCGACGAGCTGGGGTTCAACGTGGGGTACAACGACCTGTTGGGCGTGATCGTGTCGCGCTGCCTGATCGAGTACCCCTACATGAATGTGCAACTCACTGAAGAGGGCATTCGCCACATGCCGGCCGTCAATCTGGGGCTGGCGGTCGATAGCGAGCGCGGGCTGCTGGTGCCGGTGGTGCGCAACGCGGAGCGGCTCACGGTCAAGGGGTTCGCGCTGGCATTCCGGGATCTGGTGCAGCGAGCGCGGCAGGGCCGATGCCAGCCCGATGAGCTGACCGGGGGCACCTTTACCATCACCAACATGGGTATGTTTGGGGTGGACATGTTCACACCCATCATCAACCTGCCCGAGTGCGCCATTCTGGGCGTCGGGCGTATCCGGCCGGTGCCCACGGTCGTGGAGGGTAAAGTGGTTGTGCGCCAGACAATGTGGCTTAGCCTGACGGCAGATCATCGTCTGGTGGATGGCGCGCCGGCGGCCCGGTTCTTGCAGGGCATCACGCGCTACATTGAATCGCCCTATATGCTACTGGCGTGAAGGATGTGGGCCAAGTGCGCATAGATGCAGATATGAGGAGGTCGTGATGGTCACACTATACGGTCGACCCTATACCAAGCGCGAGCTGCTGACCCGGGTGGGCAGCGTGTCGCAAGTGGGCGGCGTCCGCGAGGTCATGCTACAGGATGGGCAGGCCCGGGGCACCAGGGCTGCCGAGTTCGAGACGGGCACGGGCCTGACCTTTGCCGTGCTGCTGGATCGGGGGCTGGACATTGCCGCGGCCAAGTACCGGGGTGCCTCGCTGGCCTGGGAGTCAGCCATGGGCCCCGCGCATCCCATGTATTTCGAGAGGGAGGGGTTGGGCTGGCTGCGCACCTTTCACGGTGGGCTGGTCACCGGCTGCGGCCTGACCACCGCCGGCGCGCCCAGCGTTGACGAGGGCGAGACGCTGGGGTTGCACGGTCGCCTGTCACACCTGCCCGCCAGCGGCGCCTGGGTGGACGGCGCCTGGCGCGGCGACGAATACGAGATGTGGGCTCGGGGGCGCGTGCGGCAGGCGGTGGTGTTTGGCGAGAATGTTACGTTGACGCGGCGCGTCTGGGCGCGTCTGGGCGAGTCGCGCCTGTTCATCCGCGATGTGGTGACCAATGAGGGTTTTGATACCGTGCCGCACATGCTCCTATATCACTGCAATTTCGGCTTTCCGCTGCTGGATGAGGGCGCCGAGCTGATCGCTCCCTCTCGCGAGGTGACGCCGCGTGACGAGGTGGCAGCGCCCGGGCTCGAGGGGCACGCGCGCTTTGAGGCGCCTACAGAAGGGTATGCGGAGCAGTGCTTTTACCATGATATGGCCGCCGATAAGCAGGGCTATGTCACGGCGCTGCTGGCCAACCGGGCGTTCGATGATGGGCGCGGGCTGGGTGCCTATGTGCGTTACCGCCAGGACACGTTGCCTCGCTTTACCCAATGGAAGATGGTAGGCCAGGGCGAGTATGTCACCGGTCTGGAGCCAGCCAACTGCCTGGTGGAAGGGCGTGACAAGGATAGGGAGCGGGGCATCTTGCAGTTTCTAGAGCCGGGCGAGACCCGGACCTATGAGCTGGAAATTGGCGTTGTGGATGGCAAAGATGCCCTTGATGCGTTGGCGGAAGAGATCAGGGCCGGTGCCTAGCGGGTCGCCCACAGCCGTTGACCCGCTGTTCGTCGCCTATCCCGAGCTGTCACAGGAGATCGATCGGCTGTGTGAGCTACCGCCCTGGCAGATGACAGGGACCTCGGCGTTGGTGGTATCGCCCGAGGGGATGGTGCTGGAGCTGACCAAGCCCAAGCATTGGGAGCGACGCGCCGATGGCGTCACGGTCGTGGGGGTGGGGGCCATCGGGGGCTCGCTGGAAGCAGGCGAGACGCTGCTCGATTGTCTGCAGCGCGAAGCGCGGGAGGAGCTGGGCACACCGCTCCAGATCGTCTCGGCGCGGGAGACGGCCATCGTCTATGAGAGGGACCGGGTTGTGCGGACAGGCGCATCGGACCGGCCATCGGCAGGGCATCCCCTGCCTGCGCTGATGACCGTGAGCGAGAATCTGTACCGGCCGGAACTGGGCCCAGACGCCCGGACGCTGGCGATTGCGACTTTTTGGGCGCGGATCGATCATGAACCCCGTCTGGGCGATCTATTCGGCATGCTGGTTCTACCGATGGGCCAGGCCGAGTCAGTGCTGATGGATCTGCCTCTTGCGATCGAGGAGGTGCAGGCGGTGCCGGGCGCAAGGCTCATCACTCGGGCTCCCCTGCCTATGCGGGCAGTGTTAGAGCCAGTGTGGACGGCGCATTCGGCGCGGCGGGTGCTGCAGGAGGGATCGCTGCCGGGCATGGCCGCGGAATAGGCCCTGACAGGTCGCGCACTACGGGGATATCCGTGACGCGCCAAGTGTGCCGTATCGCGTGGTGCGTGGCGCTAGATCAGGTCGAGGCTTTTGCCCACCTGCCCAAAGATCTCCAACACGCGGTCGAGCTGCTCGTCGGTGTGGGTGGCCATATAACTGGTGCGCAGCAGCGAGAGATTGGGTGGGACGGCGGGCGGCAACACAGGATTGACATAGATGCCTGCCTCGAACAGCGCCTTCCAGAACATGATAGTCTTGAACTCGTCACCGATCATAATGGGGATGATGGGGGTCTGGCTGTTGCCCGTGTTGAACCCCAGCGACTGATAGCCCTCGCGCATGTACTCGGCGATCTGCTGCACGCGCTCCACCCGCTCGGGTTCTTCCCGGATGACCTGCAGGGCCGCCTTGACAGCCGCCACATTGGAGGGCGGCATGCTAGCGGAAAAGATGAGGGCGCGGGCATTGTGTTTGATATAGTCAATGACGTTGGCGGCGCCGACGATCACGCCACCGAGCGAGGCAAAGGCCTTGCTGAAGGTGCCCATGATCAGATCGACCTGGTCATTTAGGCCAAAGTGGGCAGCGGTGCCGCGTCCACCGGCCAGCACGCCCAGCGAGTGGGCGTCGTCCACCATGAGGCGGGCCCCATGCTGTTGACAGAGGTTGACGATCCCGGGCAGTGGCGCGATGTCTCCACCCATGCTGAATACGCCATCGACCACCACGAGTTTGGCCGCGTCGCCCACCGACTCGAGCACACGCGCCAGATCATCCATGTCGTTATGGCGGAAACGCTGCATCTTGCCAAAAGAGAGGCGGCAGCCATCGATGATGCTGGCATGGTCCTCTCGGTCAGTGATCACATACTCGCCGCGGCCTACCAGGGCCGAGATCGTGCCTAGATTCACGCCCATGCCTGTGCTAAAGACGAGGCCGGCCTCCTGGCCCATGAAATCGGCCAGCTCCTGCTCCAGCTCATTGTGCATGGCCAGGTTGCCGTTGAGGAAACGCGAGCCGGTGCAACTGGTCCCATAGCGTTCGATGGCCTGGATGGCGGCCTCGCGCACGCGCGGATGGGTCGTCAGCCCCAGATAGTTGTTGGAGCCAATCATGATCATGCGATTGCCGTTGACGACTACCTCGGTGCCTTCGGTATCTTCGAGGGGGATGAAATAGGGATAGTATCCCCCCTTGCGTGCCTCTTCGGCACGGGTAAAGCCGTGGCACTTTTCGAACAAATCCATGGGATTGACCCTCCCTGAGACAGTGACGCGGAGCAGACCCTGTTTCATCCGGCTATCTACTGACAGGCCGGGCCATTGTAGCCGCGATGGGCGACTTTGTCGAATGGTCAGCCTTTTGGCGTAGGGCAGGAAAACGTCGCATCCACAGGACCCGTTTCGGGTTCTAGCATGGGGCTGGCACTCGGACGTGGCCGGCCTGAGGCAATAAAGCATATCGAAATTGCGGTATCAGTCCAAGAATAGTCGGATAAACAGAGACGGTCTGGCCCCCAACATGGTTCGTAGAGGGTTTTGCCCCTATGTAAAGTGATGGTACAATAGCGCCGAAGCCGGGGACGGGCATCAATTGAGGAGAAGAGGGCATGAGAGATCAGATCGAGAGCTTTTTGACTTGTCTGATGGAGGAAAAAGGCTACTCCAACAACACCATTGTGGCCTACCGCAACGATCTGAGCCAGTTCAACGGCTATCTGGAGGAAGAAGGGGTGACCTCATGGGATGACGTTGCTCCGGCACACCTCTCGGGCTATGTGGAATGTCTGCGCCACAAGCACGAGTACGCTTCGGCAACAGTGGCGCGCAAGGTGGCTGCCGCCAAGTCCTTTTTCCGGCACCTCGTGGAGCACAGCCTAGTGCGCAATGATCCGAGCGCCAAGGTGGATAGCCCCAAGGTGCGCAAGTATTTGCCCACATCCATCTCTGAGCAAGAGGTCGAGTTGCTGCTCAAGGCGCCCACCAAAAATACTTCAGTGCGGGGGATGCGTGATAGCGCCTTGCTGGAGGTCCTCTATGCCACTGGCATGCGCGTCAGCGAGGTGGTCGCCCTCAATATTCAGAATGTGGACTTGGAGCAAGGTTGTGTCCAGTGCACGAGTAACTCGACGCATAACCGTGAGCGCGAGATCCCTATCTATCGCCGGGCGGTTGAGGCTCTGCGACTCTATTTGGAGGAGAGCCGCTTGGATCTCGTGCAGGACGGTGAGGATGCTCTTTTCGTCAACCACCGGGGACGGCGTTTGACTCGCCAGGGGCTCTGGCTGATCATCAAAAAGTACGTCAACGAATCGGGCATCAGGGCCGAGGTAACCCCTCATACATTGCGGCATTCGTTTGCCACCCACCTCTTGAACGGCGGTGCCAACGTGCGCCAGGTGCAGGGCTTGTTAGGACATGCCAATGTCTCGACGACGCAGGTGTACAAACATCTCACCCACGAGAACCTGCGTGAGGTATATGACGAGGCTCACCCACGTGCCCACTGACCGAGGGATATTGACGCACGGCTAACGGCAGCGCACCCTCTGGCTCTGCGGGTGCCCCAATCTCAAGAGGTGTATACCAGTATGGCTTCGGTGGTGAACTATGAGATGGTGGAGTATGCTGCGGCATATCTAGAGGGTAGATTGTCGGTACACCCGCGCGTGGCCATGGTCCTGGGGTCCGGGTTGAGCGATCTCACGGACCAAGTGGCCGATCCCTTGCCGGTAGATTACGGGGATGTGCCCCATATGGTGACCTCGACCGTCCAGGGGCATCAGGGTCGGTTCGTGAGCGGAACTCTGCGTGGGCAACCGGTGATCATGATGCAGGGGCGCCTGCACTTTTACGAGGGCTATTCGGCTGCCATGGTTGGGTTTCCGATACGGGTGATGCGGCATCTCGGCGCAGAGATTCTCGTCGTGACCAACGCAGCAGGTGGATTGCACCCTGATTTCCAGGCGGGCGACCTGATGTGCATCACCGACCACCTCTTTTTGCCGGGATTAGCCGGTCACCATCCGCTTCGCGGTCCCAACGATGAGCGCTTTGGGCCGCGTTTCCCTGATGTGACACCGCCTTATGACCCGGATCTCCAGCGGCTGCTGCGTGAGGAGGCACACGCCCAGGATGTGACTTTGCGCAAAGGGGTCTATGCGATGGTGGCGGGGCCCAGCTATGAGACGCCTGCCGAGATTCGCTTCTTGCGCGCTCTGGGCGCCGATGCAGTGGGCATGTCCACCGCTCCGGAGGTCGTGGTTGCGCGCCATGCTGGTATGCGTGTCTTGGGCGTCTCACTGATCACCAATGTCCCGGGTGATTTCTCAACCGACGATCAAGACCCAGAGGCGATGCATAAACAGGTGCTGACCGTGGGAGAACACGCCGTTCCGACGATGGCCCGATTGTTGACTGGCGTATTGAGCCGAATGACGAGCGAGAAGTAGGAGAAGAACTGCGGCGTGTATGATATCTTGGTGTCCGTCTTTGAATTCTTGGATAGCTACATCGTCTGGTTGTATGTAGCCTGTGGTCTTATCTGTCTTTACAATCTTCGGAACTATGTTGTGGCGCGGCGCGCCCGGGTAAACACGATCTTTTCGGTCGAGCGCGAGGTGTCGGCGCACCGCGAGGGTCGATCCATGGCGAACATCGGCATGACATTGGGGGTGGTGGCCATCATTCTGGGGCTACAGCACTATGTGCTACCTTCGATGGAAGAGTTGGAGATAGTACGGGCAGAGACGCCCACCACGCTGCCGATTCCCACACAGCCTCTGCCGACGCCTACGCCTGACGAGGCCGTGGTGGTAGAGGAAAAAGCGGCGCCGGTACCGACGCCCGAGCCACCGCCCACACCGCTGCCACCACCGCCCACAGAGGTGCCACCACCGCCCACAGAGGTGCCTCCGCCTCCGGCGCCTGCCTGTCGTGATCCCAATGTCTGCATCACATCGCCCGGCCCCAATGCGCGCCTCTCGGGTCCGGCGACGGTCCGGGGCACGGCGAGGCACGGCAATTTTCAGTTCTACAAGATCGAGCATGGCATTGGGGAGGATCCGCAGGCGTGGCACTCGATCGGCGATATAGTACGCTCACAGGTGAGCGATGGAGTACTGATGCAGTTTGACTCGCGGGCGTTGCCCAACGGCGTCTATTGGCTCAAGCTGACCGTGGTGGACAATACGGGGAACTTTCCGCCGCCCCATCGGGTACGCGTCGTGATCGAGAACTAGGACGGGGCAAGCGCTCGCCAGAAGCAAGTAGGAGGACCCACGATCAATCTGATCGTGGGTCCTTTGGCGTGAGGCTAACGGCGGCGGCGCGGCGCGATGTGCAGAGGCCTATTGCGCACCGCCAACAGCGCCTCGTCGATGGCCTCACCCAGGGTGGGGTGGGGATGGATCACCTGTTCCATCTCGTCCAAGGTAAACTCGAAATGCTTGAGCAGGGTGCCCTCCAGGATCAGGTCGCTGGCATGGGCGCCCATGATATGCACCCCTAGAACGGCATTGTCTTTCGTCTCTGATACGATTTTGACGAACCCCTCTGTGTCGCCATAGGCGAGGGCTTTGCCGTTGGCCACCATGGGGAACATCCCGGTCTGCACATCATAGCCCTCTGCGCGGGCCTGGGCCTCGGTCAGCCCGACGCCGGCGGCCTCGGGCAGCGAAAAGATGCAGTAGGGAACGGCTGAGTAATCGGCACGGGCAGTGTGGCCCAGGATATCCTCGACCGCCACGATCCCCTGATAAGAGGCCACATGGGCCAGCATGGGGCCCTCGACGGCGCAGTCGCCGACGGCGTACACATGAGGCGCCACGGTGCGCATCCGGTCATCGACCTGGATACCGAGACGCGAGGGCTGGATGCCGACCGTCTCAAGGCCAAGGCCCTCGACGTTAGGGGCCCGCCCGATGGCCGACAGCACTTTTTCGGCCTCGACCTCCAGATCGCCGTCCTTTTCCGATGTCATGGCCACCCGATAGCCCGCATCGGTTTTGGTTACGCCGGTGACCCGCGTGCCGATGTGGATGGTGATGCCCCGGCGCCGCAGGGTGCGGGCCAGCATGTCGCCGATGGTCTCGTCCATGAGGGGCGTGATGCGGGGCAGCATCTCGATCAGGGTTACCTCGACGCCCAGGGTGCCCATGAGGCTGGCGAACTCGACGCCGATGGCGCCGCTGCCCACGACGCACAGGCTGGAGGGCAGTTCCTCCAGCTGTAGAATGCTGGTGGAATTCAGGATTCCCGGATCGTCGAGGCCGGGGATGGGCACATCCAGGTGGCGCGACCCGGTGGCAAGGAGAATATCATCGGCAACGATGGTCTCTTGCCCGTCGCTGGAGGTCACCCGCAGTGTGTTGGCCCGGACCAAGGTAGCCTGACCCTCCACGATCTGGACGCCGGCCTGGGTGAGCAGGGTGCGGACGCCGCGAATCAGCCGCGACTTGACCTCCCCCATGCGCTCCATGGCAATCGGCCAGTCCAGCCGTGGCTCGTCCACAATGACGCCAAACTCGCCCGCTCTGCGTGCCAGATCGTACACCTCGGCGGTGCGCAAGAGAGCCTTGGTCGGAATGCAGCCCCAGTTCAGGCACACGCCGCCCAGGTTCTCTTTTTCGATGCAGACGACCTCGGCGCCCAACTGAGCTGCTCGCAGGGCGGCCACATAGCCGCCCGGGCCGGTGCCAACAACGGCAATCTGGGTCCGAATCATAGTGTTTCTCCTCGCATCCTATCGTAAGAGTCAATGGCACTGATCTGTGTGGCTCGGTAGGGTTGCCATCGTTTGCAGTACTCTGGCCCCATCGACAATCCACGGACCGCCAGCGCGGAGGCGAACCGTAAGCAATTGTCCCCTGGAGAGCGCCAGCTCGCGTTCTCCATCCAGGGCCACTATCGTCGGCTCGGTGATCGAATAGCTCACAACCTGGTCGATGGTCAGCTCTTGTACCTCTTGAGCGCCCAACCGGACAAGCAGGCCGGGCCCCAGGGCGGCCACAATCTGGCGAGGCGCGTCAGGCGCGAGCCAGGCGGCCAGGCCCCGAGGCTCCTGGGGGCTGACGGGGTGTAGCATGCCCGCAATGGCAGAGACACCGATAGTAGCGGGGTTGGCGCGGGTCACGATCAACGCTTGCAGGCGCGATGCATCCCAGATGGCGCGCGCCCCCACAAAGCGCCCCCGCAGCAGCGCCACATCCACCAGCGCTCGATCCGCGGGTTGCTGGTCGACCAGGACCTCCAGCCATTTGTGGCGATAGGCCACGGCGGAGAGCGCCACCCTGCCGCGCGCCACGGCGCCCGCTGCCAGGCCCGCCACCGTAGGCTCCAGGAAGGTCGGCAACACGTTGTTGGTGCCCGTCGAGAGAGCCAGGATCGGGACGTCTTTTACCTTCTGGGAGATGGCACGCACGGTACCATCTCCGCCCAGCACCACGATGCAGCCCACGGGCTCGACGGCCATCTGTGCGGCAGCGAGCCGCGAGTCCTCCAGGGTGCCCTGAGGCGATATCGGCACCCAATCGATCTCGGGTAGCGCCCAGCCGGCGCCCTGAGGTGGCTGGGCCCCCCGACGCGCCATGCCGTGTGGATCGGGCATCATCAGGACCCGGGCAATGCCGGCTCCTGCCAGGCCCACGATCACCCGCCGAACAATGGCGATCTTTTCCTGGTTGCTGATGGATGTCGCCTGGGCGACGAGCCGGCGGATATCCCGGCCCGAGGCGGGATTGGCGATGATGCCGACGACGCCCGATCGATCTGCCAGGGTCATTCCTCCCGGTAAAAGGCATCCACCGCAGCCCGGAGCGGGAGCGACGTCTGGGCGCCCAATGTGGTGGTCGCCAATGTTCCGGCGCAGGTGGCATAGCGCAGGGCCTCTACCAGAGACATGCCCCGATCCAGGGCGGCTACCAACCCGCCAATGAATGCATCACCGGCTGCCGTGGTATCCACCACCGACACCGGGCGCGTGGGCACATGGGTGAACTCGTCATCGGCCAGCAAGAGCGCCCCGCCGGCTCCCAATGTGACGATCACGACAGGGACGCCCAACGCTCGCAGGGCGAGGGCCGCCTCGCGAGCAGCCTCCAGACCAGAGACCGACAGCCCTGTAAGAGTCTCGGCCTCAGTTTCGTTGACGACCAGACAATACACACCTTTGAGAAAGCTGGCATCAACCGCATACGCGGGGGCGGGGTTGAGCACAACACGCACACCCAGAGCCTCTGCCTGGGCGATGGCATGGCGCACCACCGGCAGGGGCACCTCGAACTGCATGACGAGATAATCCGCGTTGGCCAGGAGATCGCGGTTGTCATCCACATCCTGGACAGCCACCTGGCCGTTAGCGCCCGGGACAACGATGATGGTATTCTCGCCATCAGCCTGGACCACAATGGTGGCCGTGCCACTGGGCGCGCCCGCGTCGTGCCGAACGCGATGGGTGCCCACCCCTTGGGCATTCAGGTTCTGGAGCATTTCTTGGCCAAAGGCATCCTCTCCCACGCGCCCGAGCATCTCGACCTGCACCCCCAGCCGTGCGGCCGCCGCGGCCTGGTTGGCGCCCTTGCCGCCGGGGACGGTGCGAAAATCCAGGCCGTGAACGGTCTCACCGGGGCGTGGGATGCGCTCTGTGCGCACGACGAGGTCCATGTTCAGGCTGCCCAATACAACGACGTTGCCCATGGGTACGTCTCCTTCTCGTGATAGGACGATTGTACCGAGGCTGGAGGCAAACGTCAATGCCGAGCCAAGTCGCGCCGCGGCTTGCTCACGGCGCGACTTGGCCGGGGTTAGGTCGATACCCCTCGCTCCTGGGCGCGTGCCATGAATTCGTCTAGCCGGACGATGTAGCGCGTGTGGGTTCCCTGGCCAATGGGACCGGCATCATCATGGGCTGAGATCTGGAAGGTTAACCGGCGGCCCTCTATCTCTATGAGAAGGGCTGTTGCGGTCACCGATCCACCCGGGGGCGTGGCGGCCAGGTGCCGCACGTCCAAGTGGGCGCCCACCGTGCACAGGCCGCCGGGGAGGAGCGGGTCCACAGCCTGGACGGCAGCCTGCTCCATCCAGCCAATCATCTGCGGAGTAGCCAAGACGTCCACGCCGCCGCTGCCCCAGCGGCTCGCCAGATGTTCCTCGACAACCTGTCTCTGCAGCCTGCCCTCGATGCCGGGGATCAATTCGGGGATCTGTTCCTGCACGTCACTGTCTCCTTGTGGCAAGAAAAAAGGCCGAGTCCGGGCCCTCGGCCTTGCGTTGCTTGATGGGAAAACCGGCTTATGCGGGAGCCGGCGCTGTCTGTGGTTCTCCCTGAGGAGCATCTTCCTCAAGCAGGGAGCGGAACGTCTCGGCATCAATGCTCTCTTCATCGATCAAAGTTTGCGCTACTCGGTCGAGCTCTTTGCGATGCTTTTGGAGAATCTCGAGAGCGCGATCATAGGCCTTGTCAATGATCGATCTCATTTCACGGTCGATCTGCGTGGCGATCTCCTCGCCATAGTCACGCTGTTCCGAGATTTCGCGCCCCAAGAAGATCAACTCTTCTTTTTTGCCAAACGTGCGCTGCCCCATGGATTCGGTCATGGCGTATTCGGTTACCATGGAACGGGCAATCTGGGTAGCGCGCTTGAGATCATTTCCAGCGCCAGTAGTTATATCGCCAAAGACGATCTGTTCAGAAGCACGACCTCCCAGCAGCCCCGCCAGCTCATCCTCGAACTTGGCTTTGGACTGGAGGGTACGGTCCTCTTCGGGCAGCGTCATGGTATAGCCGCCCATCTGGCCACGTCCAATAATGGTCACCTTGTGCACTCTATCAGTATGCTTGAGCAGGGCCTGCACGACAGCGTGTCCGGCCTCGTGGTAGGCGATCACGCGCTTTTCCGAATCGCTAATCAGGCGGCTGCGGCGCTCGGGTCCGGCGATGACCCGCTCCACGGCCTCCTGCATCTCCTCCATACCGATGGCACTCTCGTTGGCGCGCGCCGCCAGAATGGCGGCCTCGTTCACCAGGTTCTCCAGATCGGCGCCCGTAAACCCGGGGGTCTGCTTGGCCATGATCTCCAGATCCACGTCATCGGCCAGAGGCTTGCCGCGCGTATGCACCTTGAGAATGGCCTCGCGGCCGCGGCGGTCAGGCCGATCAATGACCACACGTCGGTCAAAGCGCCCGGGGCGCAGGAGCGCCGGATCCAGAATGTCGGGACGGTTGGTGGCGGCCAGAATGATGATGTTGGTATCGGTGTCAAAGCCGTCCATCTCTACCAGAATCTGGTTGAGGGTCTGCTCTCGCTCATCATGGCTACCGCCCAATCCGGCGCCACGCTGACGACCAACGGCGTCGATCTCGTCCACAAATACGATACAGGGGCTATTGCGCTTGGCCTGATCGAACAGATCACGCACACGGCTGGCGCCCACACCCACAAACATCTCGACAAACTCCGAGCCGCTGATAGAAAAGAACGGCACGCCGGCCTCGCCTGCCACAGCACGAGCCATCAGGGTCTTGCCGGTACCGGGATGTCCGACCAGCAGAACGCCCTTGGGAATGCGTGCGCCCAGAGTCGTAAAGCGATTCGGGTCTTTGAGGAACTGGACGATCTCTTCCAGTTCCTGTTTGGCCTCTTCGGCGCCTGCCACATCATCAAAGGTAACCGATGGCCGATCGCCCGCGAACATGCGGGCCTTGCTCTTGCCAAAGGACATGGCCTGATTGTTGCCGCTCTGAGCCTGCCGCAGCATGAACATCAAAAAGAGGAACATGAGTAGCAATGGTATGCCCTGAATGAGAATCAAGCCCCAGTTGTCCCAGATGCTGGGACGCTGCGGCACGATGGCGCCAATTTCACCGATCTGCTCAGGGGTTACGCCCAGATTGATCAGCGTCTCACCGAGGCCCACATCGGGTTCTTTGCGCGATCTGTAGGGAACTTCTTGGCCATTTTCGAGAACAGTAAGCTCGATTGAGCCATCATTGCTAAACTCGAGGTACTCGACTCGCCCAGCCCTGACCAAGCGGGCTACCTGAGCAATATCGATCTCCTGAGCTTCCTCGGCTGGCGTAACAAAGCTCGAAAAGAGAGCAATACTAGCCACGAGAATTAGCAAATATATAAAGGCATTCTTGGGCCAAATTGATTTCATCAGTTATATTTCCTCCAACACCCAGCCGTTTATCTGTACACCGCAAAGCGTCCGATCATGAGCCCACATCACTAACCATAACCATTGTACCATAGAGTGACGGAATTAGGAAACACTCGCCCAGAGGAGACTAGCTGATCAGAGGCCAGGGAATGAGGAGGGAACAACGTGCTATCACAAGATGTTACTATGACGGTGTCATCCTATTTGGGTGGCCGGTCGCTTGTGAAAGGGACAGTAAGACAATAGCTAGTTTCTGGCCAAGAGAGGACATTCTGACGCGGTGCCTGGGCGACTGCTGACCATGGGCCCACCTGGGTTCGAACCAGGGACCAACCGGTTATGAGCCGGTCGCTCTAACCACTGAGCTATGGGCCCGGCACGCTTGTATGCTCTGCAAGTCTACCATAGCCAACGCTTGGCGTCAATCGCACGCTATGCTCGCGACAGGGCTAACGCATTCTCATTGCCACACTAGGCGGATCGGGGCATACTTTGCCTAGTCCGCTCTTAACAATGGGAGGTGTGCCATGGCAGGCGTGA
>SLPC01000103.1 GCA_007132185.1 Anaerolineae bacterium
CTCCAGCCGCCGATCCTACATGATGAATCGCGCAATCGCGTGGCAGCTCTCTGCGCTTATATAGACGGCCAACCGAGTCCAGCGCCGATCGTCTCCATCACCGGTCCCGATCATCTGCAGCAGGTGCAGGTAGCCCGTATTCTGGCTGCACACGCCAAACCGGGCACCGACCTGCTGGTGTTGGATGGCGAGGCGGTGAGCGATCACGCCAACCCGCAAGACGTCGTGGCCCGCGCCGTGCGCGAGGCGCGGCTGGAGGACGCATCCCTGGCGCTCACGGCCGCTGATCATCTGGCATCTCTCGGCAGCCGAGCGGCTCTTGCGTTGCACGATCTTGTAAGTCGGAGCAAACGGCCCCTGTTCCTGTTGTCCGCGGGGCCCTGGGATCTCTTGTCCTTGCCAGATCGGGCGCCGCTGCTCCACCTGGAGCTACCCGCGCCCGATCTAGAGGCCCGGCGCAGGCTGTGGTCCGCCTCGTTGAATGGTCATGCGCCTGATGTGGACTTGTATGAGTTGGCCGAGCGCTTTCGCCTGACCAGCGGCCAGATCGCCGGCGCCGCCCGCCAGGCCTATACCCTCGCCTCGCTGCGCTCCCCCGGCGATGGCTGTCTGGTGCAACGGGAGGTCCTGTTCGCGAGTTGCCGGGAACAATCCACCGGTCCGCTGGACAGTCTGGCCCAGCGCATCGAGAGTATCCATACTTGGGAAGATCTGGTCCTGCCCGCGCAGATCAAGCAACAACTGCGCAGCCTGGAGCATTGGGTGCGCTATCGCCACATCGTATATGGCGAGTGGGGCTATGCGCAGCGCGTCATGCTGGGACGCGGTCTGGCGGTGTTGTTCAGCGGCCCCTCGGGCACCGGCAAGACGATGGCTGCGGGCATCATGGCCCGTAACCTGGAGCTGGACCTCTACCGCATCGATCTGTCCTCGGTGGTGAGCAAGTATATCGGCGAGACCGAAAAGAACCTGAGCCGCATCTTTGCCGCTGCCGAGACGGCCAACGCCATCCTCTTTTTCGACGAGGCGGACGCCCTGTTCGGCAAGCGCTCTGACGTCAAGGACGCCCACGACCGATACGCCAATATCGAGGTCAGCTACCTGCTCCAGCGTATGGAGGCGTATGACGGCCTGGCCATACTGGCCACCAACTTTCGCCAGAACCTGGACCAGGCCTTTGCCCGTCGCCTGCAGATCACCATTGAGTTCCCTTTCCCCCAGGCCAGCGATCGAGAGCGCATCTGGCGCAAGCTGTTGCCGCCCGGTGTGCCCCAGGCGGACGACATGGACCTGGGCTATCTGGCGGCCCAGTTCGCCCTGGCCGGGGGCAGCATCAAGAACAGCGTACTCACCGCTGCCTTTGCCGCTGCCGCCGAAGGAGGTCCCGTGGCGATGCGTCACCTGGTGCGGGCCGTGTCCCAGGAACTGAGCAAGATGGATCAGCCGGTGGTGCGCGCCGATTTCGGCCCATACTATGAGCTACTGTAGGAGCGTGCTGTGAAGTACTGGATGCGCTACTGGTACCGTCATTTTGACCAAGGCCAGGAAAAGGAGGTCGACAGGAACGAGCCCGTCGAGTTTGCTCTGGGGCGCGAGCAGATGCCTCCCAGCAGCGCTCGGAGGATCTGGCGTGGTCTGGCCGCCATGGCCGGACGTGGCGTGCGCACGGGCGCTGCCCGGCGGTTACAGGCCATCCTGGGCAACCGTGGCGTCTTTGGGCTGGGCGGAGGACGCCCTTTGCCAGAGGCAACCCGCAACCGATTGGAGCGGTCGCTGGGTGTCGATCTGACGGCCGTGCGGCTGCATCACGATCCCGCTGCGGCCCATGCCCTTGACACACGGGCCCTGACGGTTGGCCATGATATCGTGCTGGGCAAGGCGGGCGATGCGGGTAATGTCCCGCTGCTGGGCCACGAGGCGGCTCACGTTGTCCAGGCCGATGCTCACCCGGCGCGCTCTGGCATCAGCAAGCCCGGCGGCGCCAGCGAGCAAGAAGCGAGGCAGGCTGCACAATCTGTGCAGGCCGGCTCGCCCGCGCCTATCGCTGATACGGGCGGAGCCGTGCCGATGTTGCAGCGCCAGGCGGGCGGCGGAAGGTCTGCGCCCACCGGTGGGCTGGTTCGCCGCGAGGCGGTGCGTATCATGCTCATGATGCAGTACCAGCAACAGGGCGGCCAGGGCGCCCTGGGCTTGACGCCGGCCCTGCGCAGCGAGCTCTTGCGCCTGATTCCCGCCCTTGGTGCGGCGCAGATCGCTCTGCTTTGGACGTCAGAGCCGGCGGGGCCTATGGAGGCGTTCCAGCGGCTGGTGGATGGGGGATACCTCCCTCTGTTTTCAACGCCCATGGAACCGGCGCCCCTCGCGCCCGAGCGCGAGCCGGAACGCCAGCCCGAGAGACGGCCATCCGTGCGGACATCTCCCCTTGGTCCGGGGGGGGCAGGCTTGCATGTGACCATCAACCCCCGGGCGCCGACCCCCGCCAGCGCCACCATACGTCAGCACCTGACCAGCCGGGCGATTCCCTTTTCCTATCGTGAGGTGCAGGCCCTGTTGGCCGGACGCGACCAAGGCATCGAGCAGATCGATCGGATCCTGCGTAACATAGCCCCACAGCTCGGCCGCGAGGCCCGTATCTCGTTGGCCCGCACCATCGCCGATACGTTGCTCAACCAGAGCATCCAGGGGCAGCTCCGCCGCGAAATGCCCTCCGCCCTGGAAGAGGAACTGCGCCGGGCGGGCCAGATGGAACAGGTCCTGGGGGTGCCGTCTCGCGCCCAGGGGAGCCTGCCCGAGCTGTTGCGCCTTGTTCCCATGGGCGTGTCATTGACCATCTATTTCTGAGCCGAGTTGCAGGATGTTCCATGAGTGATCGCAAGCCAACTCAGACCTTTGACCTGTTGACCAGGGAGGCCGAGCCGGACGCCACTTCGGCCACCTCCCCAGGGCAGGTTCGGTCTGAGGCCGCGATCCATCCCCTGCACCAGCTACAACGCCTGGCCGGCAATCGTTTTACGCAGCAGCGTCTCTCCCGTCAGGCCGACGTTGACGGAGGCATCCAGCCCGGCACGGCGATCCAGGCCGCACTGAATAGCGTAGGAGGCGGCCAGCCGTTGCCCACCATAACGCGTGTCGGCATGGGGCTGGCGTTGGGCGCCGACCTGAGCGGGGTGCGCATCCACCGAGGGCCCGTTGCTGCGGATGCCGCCGCCGAGCTGGGCGCGCGTGCCTTTACCGTGGGGCGTGACGTCTTTTTCGGCGCTGGTGAGTACGACCCCACATCCCCTGCCGGGCGAGACCTCTTGGCCCATGAGCTGGCTCACACACTGCAAGCGGGCGCGGGTCGCGGCTTGGACCTCACGCAGCTCGACGCCCCACCTCCCGATCCCCAGATCACCGAGTCCGAGCCGGTAGAAAGAGTCCAGGCCGAACCGGTGAGCCTGGAGGCGCCCTCGGAAGAAATCGAGGTCGTAGCGGGCGAACCGGCGCCGGAGGAGGGACCCCCGGCCAGAACTGAGGAGGGACGCCCGCCGGCCCCGGCACCCGAACGCCGAGCTCAGGCCCCCTTGCAGATCGAAGAGGTGCCCCCGGCGCCGGAGGGCACTCGCCCCGACATTGAACTCCTCATGCCAACGCCCCCCGAGGGGGTGACGGCCGGCACCCGGGCCCGGCTGAATGCATCGCAGCAAACCATGGGCGATGCAGGGACCGCGGTAGAGACCCTGCCCACCTCGCAAGAGAGCACCCAGGCGGCCCGGGAGGCAGTTGAAGAGCCGGAGGTGGAGACCCAGGGCCGGGCCGAAGGTCGCCTGGCCGAGGCCCTGGGCGTCCGGCCCGAGCCCAGCCCAGCAATTGTCGAGTTGTGCAAGAATATCCGCGAATCCATTCGCGAAAAGAGGCCCGTCGACGAGGATGAACTGGTCGAGGCTGATCCGGAAGAGATGGCCCAGAAGGCCGGCACAGAGCTCAACGCTTCGGTAGAGGGGGATACCGAGCGGATAGAGGGCTCTTACGATCCAATGAACGAGCCTCAGGAGGGCACGCCCGAGCTGACACCCCAGCCGATCGATGTGCCGCCCGCAGCGGTGCCCACGCCTGATCCCAATGCCGCCGCGGCCGCGCCCGACGCCATCGATCCTGCCACCACCGACCTGAGCGCCGATCAGGAGCGGATGGATGCCGAGATGGAAGCGGCGGGCATGAACAGCGAGACGGCGCAGGCCATCCAAGACCCTGGCCATCCCGTGGTCCAGGCGCGGGCTGCCCGTGGCGAGTTGGAGGAGACAGCCCAATCCAGGCCTGAGGAGGTGATGGCAGCCCAAGACGCGGCGCTGCAGGAGGCGAGCGCCAACATGGGCTCCTTACAGGAGCAGGCGCTGGCAGCTTTTACCGAGTCCCGCTCCAATACCGTGGCCGGCGTCAGCGACCAGCAGACCGAGATGGTGGGCACAGAGAGCCAGATACGTGAGCGGCTCAGCAACCGGGCCCGCCAGATATTCGCCGATGCCCAGGACAGGGTCAACGCGCTGCTCGAGCCGTTGACCAACAACGCCATGGAAAAGTGGCGGGCCGGGGTGGCCCGAGTATCCACCGATTTCCGGCAGAGCCTGAACCGGGTAAAAGCCTGGATTGATGAGCGACATTCTGGCATTGGCGGCCGCATTGTGGCCGGCTGGGATGCTCTGACCGGCCTGCCTGGCTGGGTAACGAGGGAATACGACCGGGCAGAAAAGCAGTTTGGCGATGATGTGTGCGACCTGATCATGGAGATCTCAGCCGAGGTCAACCTGGTGATCGCTGCCTGCGAGGCCATCATCGACGATGCCCGCCAGGATATCGATGCCCTTTATACCCAGGAGCTGCCCGAGGGGTTGCAGGAATGGGCCGAGGCCGAGAGACAGCGCATGCAAGTGCAGCTTGATGGCCTGCAGAATCGGGTCACCTCCTCGCAGCAGAGCTTTGAGCGTGGGCTTTCGCGTGAGGCGGTGCAGGCCGTGCGTGAGGTCCAGGATGAGGTAGCCGCGTTGCGCGAGGAGGCCAAGGGGCTGATCGGCCGCATCGCCGATGCGATCGGCGACTTTTTGGACGACCCGATTCGCGCCATCATCAACGGTCTGTTGAGCCTGGTGGGGATCGCGCCTTCGGCCTTCTGGGCGCTGGTCAACAAGGTCCAGCAAGTGATCGCTGACATTGCCGATGATCCCCGACGCTTTATCAACAATCTGGTATCGGCTGTGGGCCAGGGCTTTCAGTCGTTCTTTGACAACATCCTAAAGCACCTGCTGGCAGGCTTTATCGATTGGCTGTTCGGAGGTCTGCCCTCAGTGGGGGTAGAGATCCCCACCGAGTTCTCGCTCAAGAGTGTAATCACCTTTTTCCTGCAACTGATGGGCATCACATGGCCGCGCATCCGCCAGATCCTGGTTCGCCACATTGGTGAGAAGAACGTCGCCCTGATCGAAAAGGCCTGGTCCATCATCTCGACGTTGATCGATCAAGGGCCACAGGGAATCTTTGAATGGATCAAGCAGATGCTCGATCCCTCGAGCATCCTCCGCCAGATCATCGATGCTGCCATCAACTATATTGTCAAGGCGCTGATCAAGAACGTCACCGTGCGTGTGATCGCGCTCTTTAACCCGGTGGGCGCCATTGCCCAAGCCATCGAGCTGATCTACAAGGTACTCAAGTGGATCTTTACCAACGCGGCGCGCATCTTTAGTTTCATAGAAACGGTTGTCAATGGATTGGCCGACATTATCGCCGGCAATATCGGCGGCATGGCCAAGGCTGTGGAGGCCGCACTGGCCAAGCTGATCCCGCCGGTGATCGACTTTTTGGCCGGGCTGGCTGATCTGGGCGATCTGCCCGACCAGGTGGTGGAGACGGTCAAGGGCATGCAGGAATGGGTCATGTCTATCCTGGATCGGGCCATCGGCTGGTTGGTGGAGCAGGGGCGCAAGCTGTTGGAAGCGGTGGGGTTGGGCGGGGAAGAAGAGCCCGCCGCCGAGGGCGAGCTTGGCCCGGTGGGAGATACGATCAGCTTTACTGGCGGCGAAGCCACACACCGCATGTGGATTGAGGAAAGCGGCACGAGCACCACGGTAATGGTTGCCAGTGGAGAGGAGAGCGTCGGGGAGAAACTGGCCCGCTGGAAATCCGAGGCGCCCCGGTTGGGCGAGCAGCAGGGCCAAGCAGAGACGCTCATTTCGCAGGCGGTCTCGCAGCTCGGCAGCACCGACAAGGAGGCCTATGAGGCGGCGGTGGCCAAACAGCAGGCCGAAGCTCAAGTCAGTGCAAGTGCTGCCGGCAGCGGACAGGCCACCGGCGCGAGTACCGCCGTGCAAAAGTTTGAGCAGGAGAACCAGGAGGCCAAGGAAGACCAGCAAGGTCTGTCGGAGATAATGGCCCAGCTCTTTGATCTGTTCGGTGAGGATACAGACGCTGTCAAGAGAGAGGCGCTTGATAGCGTCAGAGCTATGTCCCAGAATGGACAGCTCGATTCGATCCCTCAGTTCCAGGCGATCCTAACCTCGATCTTTAACGAGTATAAATCGCTCGGGCTCAAAAAGATGGATGTAGACGTATTAGATGAAAAGAACATGGATATCGATGTAATCGCCTCGGCGAGTGAACCAGAGCGTCTGACCATCAAATGGGCCGAGCTATTTGCCGATGCGGATGAGACGACAAAGGCCCTCTTTGAGAGCCAGCCGCGCAATGAGACGCATGCTCTCTTGTCTATAGATGGTTCTCAGTTTGGAATGGTAGTTGTAAGCGATAGTGACGGTCACGCGGAGCAAAATCTTGTGGCCCAATACTGGGACGGTGCATTACAGGTAGCCAGACAGAGAGCGATGGAAGGCCAGGAAACGACGATAGGTATTGCTATCAACCGTGCTCCCTGTCATACGAGATGCTCACCAATGCTGGTAGATGTGATTACGAGTGCTAAGCGGGATCCGCTCATCCAGGAAAATGTCCATTTCATTCTGGCCCCAACCGGAACATACGAGCCGGGTCAAAGGCTCACTGATGAAGAGATGGATAGGCAGAGGAGGGAGATCTCCGAACGGGCGCAACTCCTGGGCAAGCCCGTTGAAGCTCTATTGCGAGCTGAACTGGCAAAGGTGCGTTTCACGGAGGATACAACGCGCTTTTCCGATCTGCGCGCCTTGGTGGCTGCTGGTTGGGACCTGCGACAGCTTGAGGCGCGAGAAACATCGACTACAGCGGGTGTTATCCTGGGTGAAGCTGCCCACAAGTTGGCGGTTGAGGCGAACAGGATCAGCCTAAGCGCTGGGTAGCTTTTCGCCGATAGGACACGTCGAGACGATTCAGGCGATGCCGCTATCAAGGCAGTTGCCATCTGATCACGACCTGCGAGTGAACTCAAGCTCCTTGGACAGATACACCCTATGCTCAGTGTGCGAACTGCTCGTCCGATCTACACGGCTGTAACACCATGACAAGAGCTATTTTGCTCTTACTGACATTGCTGGAAACTGGCCCCTACCCTGTCCTGCCAAGCGCAGCCTGCACCAGATCAATGTCGCGCTCAAGCTCGTCCTGCATGCCATCTATCAAACTCTGAAGCCTCTTCAAGTGCGTCAATACCTCCGGCAGCGTAGACGGCCCCACGTTCCTTGCCTCGTCTGGTGCCGGTGAGAGGTCGTCCAGCCGGTCGGCGCGAATCTGCTCATAGAGCCTCATCGTGAGTTGGGATGGCTCGACGTCGAGCTCCTCGTGTAGCGCCGCTGCGCAGCGCTGAAACTGACGCAAAGCGTCGGTGCGGTTGCCCGCCATATAGTACAGGCGCATGAGCTGACGGTGCGTGCGCTCATGCGCCCGGTCATAGCTCAAGACCATCTGACCATACGCCAGGCCGGCTTCGTACTCTTGGCGCGCTTCACAGCAGCGAAGAAGTTTGCCAAGCAGGCCAAGGTACATGTTCTGCAACCGCTCTCGCTCCCAAATGTACCAATCCTCGTAACAGCCTTCCATGAAACCCCCGACATAGATCCGGGCGGCCGTCTGAAGCGCCTCGACGCTGTCACTCGAGAGTTGGTGGCTCGGCGTATCGCGCGCCGAACAGCAGATCTCCTCAAAGGCTAACACATCGACCCAAAGGTCAAGGTCATGATTCAGATGGACCCATTCCTGTTCTGCTACTATGGGGATGACTTGTTTGCCATTCGAGTGATCTTGCATCTGGGAGTTGATCTGCCAGATGGCCTGGCGCAGATACTTGCGAGATTGGGCCGTGGTATAGTTCCCCCAGAGCAACGTAGCCAATGCCTCTCGGGAATGAGGGCGCTCCCGGTTGATCAGGAGATAGCCCAGTAACGCCTGCACCTTGCACGCTTCCAGCCCCGCTAGTTCTCCCTGGTCGGATTCCACACGGAATCTGCCAAAGAGATGAACCCGCATCGCGTTCATGGTCGTGCCTCCGATGCCATGTCATTGGCCCACTGATTTCTGTCGTTTCCTGCAGCAACGCGAACGAGATCAACCCGTCGGCTTTGGCAGGAATCTCTTACAGAACTAGCCCTGGGCACAGGAGACGTCTATGCGGCGATGCTGGAAGCCTATCGGCAGGCACGAGAGGGATGTAGCCAAGGCGACCGGCTATGCGAATGCAGTGGCGCCTGACTGTTGTAGGATGTGCTTCCTATTGAGGACAAGAGATTATAGACGATAGATCGATGCTCAAAGCGGTGTCCAATCGCTTTGAGACAACGCCCGACGCGTGTTCCTCTTGATGAATCGCGGCTAGATCCCAACGCTGGAGCAGCGGCGGATGCCGTTTCTTTTCGCGCTTGGCCCCCTGATGATTGGCAATCCGCCCAAATTCGAGATCAGACGCCTATGCCAAGGCTGATTTCCTTTTACTATAATCAACCTAATATGTCAATGGACAGAGTAATGGTTGATATAGACTAGAGGCATCCGTGGCTGCACAATCGCTCGGTCCGGTCAATTGCCCTGTCGCGCCCGATACTGAAGCGCCTCGGCCAGATGGGGGGCGCGGATCACCTCAGCCCCCGCCAGGTCGGCGATGGTGCGCGCCAGCTTCAGCACGCGGTGATAGCCCCGGGCGCTGAGGCCCATCTGGCGCATGGCGGCCTTGATCAGGGCGCGGCCAGCGTCATCCAGCTCGCAGTGGCGGCGTACCTCGCCAGGGCCCATGTCCGCATTGCAGGTCAGGGGCGTGCCCTCCAGGCGGGCCTGCTGCCGCGAGCGGGCCGCCTCTACCCGCTGGCGTACGGCCGCCGAGGCCTCGCCCAGCGTCTCGCCCGACAGCTTTTCATAGTCCACCGCGGGCACCTCGGTATGGATGTCGATGCGGTCCAGCAGCGGCCCCGAGATGCGCTTTTGGTAGTTCTCGATCAGATTGCGGCTGCAGGTGCACTCGTGGGTGGCGTCGCCATGATAGCCACAGGGGCAGGGGTTCATGGCCCCCACCAGCATGAAATTGGCGGGAAAGCTCAGCGAGCCGGTGGCCCGCGAGATGGTCACCACCTTGTCCTCCAGCGGCTGGCGCAGCACCTCCAGGGTGCGCATGCCAAACTCGGGCAGCTCGTCGAGAAAGAGCACTCCCCGGTGCGCCATCGAGACCTCGCCGGGCCGGGGCCAGTGCCCGCCGCCCACCAGCCCCGCCTGCGAGATGGTGTGGTGGGGCGAGCGAAAGGGCCGTAGCCGGATCAGGGGGCTGCTCGAGGGAAGCATGCCGGCCACTGAATAGATCTTGGTGACGTCCAGCGCCTCACCGATGCCCATGCGCGGTAGGATCGAGGGGAGCGCCCGCGCCAGCAGCGTCTTGCCCGAGCCGGGCGGCCCGCTCATCAGCACGCAGTGGCCCCCGGCGGCGGCCACCTCCAGTGCCCGCTTGACATGCTCCTGGCCGCGGATCTCGGCGAAATCCACCGGTACCGGAGGCTCTTCCTCATCCAGGGGCGACCCGTCAGGGGTAAAGGGCGCAATGGGCAGCAGGTTGTTCAGGTGCATCGCCAACTGCCCCAGGCTCTCGATCGGATACACGGTGACGCCGGGGATCAGGGCTGCTTCGGGCGCATCCTCGGCGGGGACATGGATGCGGGTGACGCCCTGATCGCGGGCCACCGACACCATAGATAGTATGCCGTTGACGTGCCGCACGCCGCCATCCAGCGAGAGCTCGCCAATAAAGAGCTCCTGCCCGTCTACCGGCGGCACCAGGTTACCGCCCGCCAGGATGCCCACGGCGATGGGCAGATCATAAGCGGGGCCCTCCTTGTGCAGGTCGGCCGGGGCCAGGTTGATGGTGACCCGATTCTGGGGAAAGGCGAGGCGTGAGTTGTGGATGGCCGACCGCACCCGCTGGCGCGACTCTTGGATGGCCGCATCGGGCAGGCCGACAATGTCGATCACCCCCACCTGTCCCGGGTGCACGTCCACCTCGACATCGACCAACACGCCTTCCAGCCCCACGAGGGCGCAACTGGTGATCTTGGCCAGCACGTCGGCGCCTCCTTGCTACTACGTTCCCAGTGAGCGTTGGGCGCCAGTGTAACACAGGCCTGCCAAGGGCGGCAAGCACATGGGTTAGCATGCCGCCGTCTAGCCTAGCGCATATGGCACAGTTGACATCTTGATCAAATCACTCTAGTTTTAGGGAGACTGGGTTCTTGCGTGATCAAAACGATCGTCCGTTGGACGGCGACAGGAGAGGAAGCAGATGAAGTATCACCGCAGCATACTCGAGGCGATCGGTCGAACGCCGCTTGTGCAGCTCACCCACGTGACTGATGGCCTCGATCTGACCATTCTAGCCAAGATCGAGACGCTCAACCCCGGGGGCAGCGTCAAAGACCGCATCGGCCTGGCCATGATCGAGGACGCCGAGCGCCGGGGTCTGCTCAAGCCCGGCTATACGATCATCGAGGCCACGGCGGGCAATACCGGGGTGGGCCTGGCTCAAGCCGCCGCCATCAAAGGCTATCGCATGATCTTTGTCATGCCGGACAAGATGAGCGTCGACAAGGTCCAGCTTCTCAAGGCCTATGGCGCCCAAGTCGTGATCACACCCACCGCCGTCGAGCCCGACTCGCCCGAGTCCTACAACGGCGTGGCCGATCGGCTGGCACGCGAGACGCCCAACAGCTTTCGTCCCAACCAGTTCGCCAACCAGGAGAACCCCACCATCCACTATCAGACCACGGGCCCCGAGATCTGGCAGGACACCGCTGGCGAGATCGACCTCTTTGTGGCGGGCATCGGCACCGGCGGCACCATCTCGGGCGTGGGTCGCTATCTCAAGGAGAAAAAGCCCGAGGTGCTGGTGGTCGGTGCTGACCCCGAGGGCTCGATCCTATCAGGCGACACCCCGCGACCCTACATGATCGAGGGCATCGGAGAGGATTTCTATCCCGATACCTTTCACCGGGAGATCGTCGATGATTATGTGCGCGTCAACGACAGGGACTCGTTCCTCATGGCGCGTCGCCTGGCCCGTGAGGAGGGCCTTTTGGTCGGCGGCTCGGCGGGCACGGCCACCGTGGCAGCCCTCCGCTATGCCGAGCGCATGCCCGCCGACAGCGTCATCGTCGTGCTCCTGCCCGATACAGGCCGGAACTATTTGAGCAAGATCTTTTCCGACGAGTGGATGGAGGAGAACGGGTTTCTCGGCGAGGAGGCATCAGCATGAAGTTTGCAACGCGCGCCATCCATGCTGGCCAGGACGCCGATCCGGCCACCGGCGCTACCATCGTCCCCATCTATCAGACGGCGACCTATACGCAGGAAGAGATTGGCGAACACCAGGGCTATGAGTATTCTCGCACGGGCAATCCGACTCGTGCAGCCCTGGAGAGATGCCTTGCCTCGCTGGAGGAGGGCGCCCTGGGGCTGGCCTTTGCCTCGGGATCGGCGGCCACCGTTGCGGTACTCTCGGTTCTCAAGCCCGGCGATCACATAGTCGCCATGGATGACCTCTATGGCGGCACCTATCGCCTGCTGAGCCAGGTGTATGCGCCACTGGGCATCGACGTCACCTACGTCGATGGGCGCCAGGTAGAGGCGTTCAGCCAGGCGATGCGCCCCGAGACGCGACTCGTCTGGCTAGAGACGCCGACCAACCCCATGCTGCGGCTGGTCGATATCGCTGCCGTGGCAGAGGTGGCCCGTTCACAGGGGGCGCTTCTGGCCGTGGACAACACCTTTGCCACGCCTTATCTGCAAAAGCCGCTGATTCTGGGCGCCGACGTGGTGGTCCACAGCACGACCAAATACCTGGGCGGACACTCGGATGTCGTGGGGGGCGCTACGGTCACCTCTGACCCCGAGCTGCACCGTGCGATGGCGTTCTATCAGAATGCCGCCGGCGCCGTGCCGGGGCCCTTTGACGCGTGGCTGGTGATGCGTGGGCTCAAGACGCTGGCCGTGCGCATGCGACAGCACGAGGCGAATACACGTCATGTGGCCGAGTATCTGGCGGGGCACCCCCGTGTGCGCCAGGTATACTATCCTGGGCTGGATAGCCATCCCCAGCACGAGCTCGCCCAGCGGCAGATGGAGGGCTTTGGCGGCATGGTGTCTTTTGAGCTGCCGGGCGGCCGCGCTGAGGCAAACGCCTTTGCCATGGCGCTGCGGGTGTTCTCCCTGGCCGAGAGCCTGGGTGGAGTCGAGTCGCTGGCCTGTTACCCGCCCGAGATGACCCATGGCTCGATCCCACGAGAGGAGCGCCTGGCCCGGGGCATCACCGATGGCCTGATGCGGCTTTCGGTGGGCATCGAGGATGTCGAGGACCTTGTGGAGGATCTAGAGCAGGCGCTGGCCGCCGCCCAAAGATAGACCATGGTGATACACAGGGCCCCAGGGGTGGATAGTATGCCTGGGGCCGCTGGGCTACGGCCATACATCCCTGAGCGCCTTGCTCCACACGCGCCTTGATAGTTGGCACTTGTGGGCGGAAGCACGGGCCTGGTTGGAAGCCGCATCGCCTCTACCGATGGCGCGCTTGAGGCATGGGCGGTAGGTCTGTGCGCAGAAACTCTTCTTCCGTCAGTGGCGTCGTCTCGATATTGCCGCCTCGGAGGGGATGGAGGGTTACCTCATAGCTACTGTAGAGCACTCGATCCGTCTGAGGTATTTCCTCAAAGTCAAAGGTCTCGCCGAACTGCAGATACCTGGCATGACGCTCGAATGTCTGGCTTGTGGCCTGCCAATTGTACCCCGTGGTGAACCTTACGAGATACGTCCCCGCATAGATCCTTCCTAGAGAAGCTCTGCTTCCGCTACGCACGAACATCATCCTTTCCGTGCGCATTGTCCGCGCGTCTACCAGCTTGACCACAGCATCGAACTCGGTTCCATTGTCAACCGATAGCTCTCCGATGCCGTACCGTGTAACTTGATGCAATTCCACACCGTTTCCGGGGATCATATCGCTGGGGAATCTGCCGTCTGTGTCTCGCATAACAGGGCGCCCATCGGTCTCGGGGCTCGAAAGGGTCAATGCGGAGGCCAGAGCTACGATTGCGATTATGACGAGGACCCAGTTGCGGGTCCTGACCCGGGTTCTCGGCACTGATGGCCTAGCGGGCTGGGCGTCAGAGGGCCAATCCCAGCCGACATCTCCGCTCATGGGACGATGGGGCGTAGAGGCTCCTCTGGGCTGCTGATAGCTGTTCTGCGGCCCTTGTCTTGCATGTGTGTCCCTGGTTGTGAGGGGGGCTCGGATCGTGAGGATAAGGCCACATCGCCGACAGCGGATTGCTTTTCCTACTTGGCTCTCATCGGTATGATAAACCTCTCCACACTCACAACGAATGTCTATCATACGAGACCTGCCCTTCTCTAGTGTGGAAGGCACACTTGTATCGACCCCACTGTACTAGAACGATTCAAGGGTTGTCAACGCGAGCGCTATGGACTCGAGTTATTCTGATAGTCATTGAATCATGTCTGCTATGGCATAGTAAGAAACTGACTAGCCGCTTATGTCAAAGATATTGGTGCATCAGATCGCCATCCTGC
>SLPC01000237.1 GCA_007132185.1 Anaerolineae bacterium
CAGTTCATCGAGAGCCAGGCCTATGGCCAGGGCGCTGGCGGGGAGCATATAGGCCAGCTGAGAGGGCGTCACGCCGCCGCCACGGATCCACAATGTCAGCAGCGAAAGCCAGAGCCACGCTGCGGGGATCAGATAGAGGGACGGGTCCTGGCGTTCTTTCCAGTGGCTCCAGGCCCGGGCTGCGAGCCAGAGCAGAATGGGCAGCGACAGGATCCACAGCCAGCCTGCTAATATGGCGATGACGTTGAGCGGGAACTGGGCCGGCCAAAAGGATGTGCCGCTGGGGGCCAGCAGAGCATCAAGGCCCTGTCCCGCGAACAGGTCGCGGGCTGTCGTCAGGACATAGTTCCCCAGGATGGCCGGTTCAGGGTTTTCGTGGGCTAGGAACCGCATAATGAGTCGGCCAGGCGATTGCTCGGGCATATAGTACCAGGTCGGCAAGAGCAAGAGCACAAGCAATAGCATGCCCAGCAAGAGATTGGGCCAACGGACCCGCCCAGAAAAAACCAGGGTCAGCGCGGCCGTGACCACCAGTAGGGGGGCTGTCTCATGGCTCACATAAAGCAGCAGCCCTACGGCAAGCCAGGCTATGGTCCAGCCCCAGGCACGGCGGCGATGCAGCGCGACGTAGAGCGATGCCATGAGCAGGATGCTCAGCGGGATCACCAGTGCGACCGGCGCCAGCTCTCTGGATAGCAGAACCGACCAGGGCGTGACGGCCAAAAGGGCCGTGGAGAGATGGGCCGCCCGCGGGCCTCGTGTATGGACAAGAACCCGATGAAAAACAACCAAGGCGGCGAGATTGAGCAGCACGAGCCAACCAGAGGCCAGACGGGGATCCGTGCCGAGGGAGAGCGGCAGGCTCAGCACTCGCTCGAACAGAGTGGGCGCGACGAGGCCGCCATTTGCCGGTAGGGCGCGCGTCAGATGCTGTACCTCGGGCAACCCAAAGGGAATCAGATCCAGTGCCACAAAGCGTAGCAGGGCTGCCCACGCCAACAGAGGCCAGAGCGGAAGATAGTCGCGTACACTGGCATACTGCCAGATCACTCTGGGAGCGCGCGACATCCAGCGCCAGAGCTCTATCGGCTCAGGAACGCGAAACGACTCGGCGTGATCTAGGGAGCGTTGCATTCATCCCCCTCTGTATTGCGACAGACAACATTGTACCATCACGCCAATGAGCGACAAAGCACAAGAAGCGGTATTAGCCATCCTGACCGTCTACGGAACCTCGGGCTCCTCGCGGGCGTCTCTTGTTGTAGAATGAGAATAGCTGTCTCGTCTGTATGGAATTATCGGGAAGGAGCTTGATGCATAAAGGTAGCCTAGTAATTGTGGCGGTGTTGCTGCTCGGCCTTACTCTGGCGGCATGCGCACCGGCCAATTCGCTAGATGGGACCGTATGGGTGCTGGCAGAATTGGGCGGCGAGCCCGCTCTGGATGATACCCTCGTGACGCTGATCATCAGCGAGGACGAGATCGGTGGCATCGACGGATGTAACCACTATAGCGCAGAGGCTGAAGTGGGCCATGGGACGTTCGTGCTCACCTCGCCGATTACGAGCACGTTGATGGCCTGCGAGCAGCCGATTATGGATCAGGCCAACGCCTTTTCCGTGGCGCTCACCGAGGCGGCAGCGTACCGCATCCAGAACGACCAGCTCGTGCTGCTGAATGCCGATGGCGGACAGTTGGCTCTGTTCGAGGCCCAAAACGGCTAGCAGCATTCTTGATAGTACGAACAAGAGCGGCGGGTAGATCCACCCGCCGCTCTTGTTACAGATCTGCTGAGGTCACAAGTCGGTCAGCGCCTCATGGGCTGCGCGACGAACAGCCTTATCGGGGTCGCGGCGCCCCATATGCATCAGGGCCTGCACAGCGGTGCGGTCGCCCATCTTGCCCAGCGCCTCTGCAGCCGCCTGACGCACGCTGGCCTTGTGATCGTTCAGAAGCAAGAGCAGGGCCTCCAGCGCTTGCTTGTCTGCAATAATGCCCAGTGTCCGAGCAGAGGCGCGGCGCACAGTCTTGGAACGATCCTCGAGGGACTCGATCAGAGGAGCTACCGGCACCGCACCCGAATCATGTTGCTCGGCGATCATGCCCAGAGTCTCGATGGCGGCTGCTTTGGTCCAATAGTCGCGGTGCTGCAGCTTTTCCAAGAGCGCCTCAACGGCGGGCGGGCCTATCTCTGCCAGAGCATGCATCGCGTCCTCCTGCACCGGCAGATACTGATCGTGCAACAGGCTCACCAGAGGCTCGATCGCCTCTTGGCCTAGGGACACGCAACGCTCAGACTGTTCCTTGGCGATCCAGTAATAGATCTGATCCTCTTCTGTGGGCTCCCAGCCCAGGGCATCCAGGGCCTGCGCAGATGAGCGACGCACACTCCAAGCGTCATCACGGAGAGCCGTGGTGAGTGAATCAATGGTAGGGGGAGCGCCCAGGGCGATCATGGCATCTATAGCGGCTTGCCGCACGATACGATAATCGTCCGTCTCCACGGCGGCGTGGAGCGAATCGGCAGCCCACTTCATCAACTCTGGATTCTCGATCCGATCGCCCAGAAGCTCGATGGTCTCGGCGGCCGCCTCGCGCACCCACCACGCGCGATCGCGCAAGGCACGAATCAGGGTCGCCACGGCTTTGTCTGGAGGGGGACCTGCCTCCTCGCGTGTGAGGAGGCGTTTCAGAGCGATCACGGCCGTCCGGCGTACGCTCACATACTCGTCGATGGTCGTCGGCAAAAGCCGCATGACGGCCTCGCCATTGCCGATCTCGCCCAGGGCTTCTGCGGCCATCTCGCGAATCTTCCAGTGGCCGTCGCGCAGCATGCGGATCAAAGCCTCAATAATGTCCTCATCGGGCTCATCTGGGGTCTGTGTAGCTATCTCGTACAGCGCCTGGAGGGCGTCACGGCGCAAGACCCAGTCGTGACGATAGCGTGTGGCCTTGACCAGACCTCTGACATTGCCCTCGGCAGTGTGTTTTTCGACATCGGGCGGGCCAAAAAGATCAAGCAACGGCATGGGAACGGTTCTCCGATAACGAGCGCTGACTAGCCAGCGCAAAAGGCACTATCTATATAGTAGACCACACGCCCGCCCAACGCGCAAATAGACTCGAACTGTGGCGACGCAATCGAATCGTGCTAGGTATAATAGAGGAAGCAAAGATCACAAGGCTATATTATTCATGGCATGTACCAGAAAAGGAGGGAGTAGACTACGCGTTTTGGCAAATATGGCGCCGAGTAGCATGCCCAACACCACGAGATAGACCAGCGAGAGCAGGCCCTCGGTTGTGACCGCGCGTGCGGGCAGGAGATGGTTGATATAGTAGTGATACGCGCCAAAAATCACGCCTGTGAGCATCCACGAGCGGATCGTCCCCATGATGGCTTCCAGGCGGGTCTGCAGCAGGCCCCGAAAGAGCATCTCTTCCAGCAGAGGAAAGATCACCACGGCCGCCAGCGAGCGTCTCACAGCCATATAGTGTCCTGCCGCGATCTGTAGTGGGTCCACGATCTTGGATAGCGCCATCATGGCAAGGATCCAAAAGACAGATCCTATGACGCGTCGATCTTTGGGGAGGGTCAGGCCCAGCTGCAGCAAGGTGCGACGGCGGACGACCACGCCCAGAACGACGATCGCTCCCAGCCCATAGAGGATATAGACCCCAAGCCATGCGGGGAACCAAAAGAACGGAATCTCTATGTGAGGGACCAACAGGAGCCCAGCAATGAGCAGCAGTGACTCGGCCCATTCGCGGCGGGGGCGACGGGGTGGGACAAGGATAACGGGATATTCGCCCACGTGCACCCACAGCACGAATGCGGCGGTGAACAGGATTCCGATCAGTCGTATGATCATGTGCCATCACCCCGAGGAGATGACGGTCTCTATCGGAACAAGACAAGTATGCCGCTCTGTCGATCCTATGTCAAGTCTCTGTGCTTTGATCCGATCTGAGGTCAACGAAACCCATTTCAACCAAACAAGATGATGGGACATGAAAAACGGCTGGTTGATTGTTATATGAGTGGCTATCATGTATACTAAAAGTAACGCGATGAACAAAGTGCAAGAGGAGGTGCTTGGATGAAGCTATGGGGTTCCATGAAGCAGCAAGCGGGCAAACTGGCTTTCGAGGCCGAAAAGGCGATGCGCGTCAAGCGTGAGGAGAGCGTGATCTCCAGCCTCAAGGCACAGATCGAAGCTCAGACAACGGCCTTGGGCAAGACCGTGCTCAATCTGGCGCAGGAGGGGGCCATTGAGCATCCGGCCGTAGAACCCTTTGTTCAGCAGGTGGCACAGCTCCAGGAAGAAATCACCGCTGTTGAGGCCAGGGTTGCTCTCATCAAGGCCGAGGAGTATACAGGCGACATTCCGCCCGAGGGCGCTGAGGTCCCAGAGTCGCCTCCCCCACCGGCGAGCCCTGCCGAGAGCTTGCCATCGCCTTCGGAAGAGGTTTCAACGACGAGTCCCACCGAGGATGTGACAGACGAGGATTCTGACGTCCCGCCAGCCATAGAGTAGCGCCACCGCCCCTGATATTATGCACCCCTGCGGGCTGTGCGACCACCAGGTGGACATAGCGTTCTGCAATGCATCCAGTAGAGCAGCCGATCCCGAAGGATCGGCTGCTTTTCTTTGCGGGCGGCCTCACTTGTCGCCTGTTCGTACCATGCGAACAGATGGTATATTATGTCAGCCTATGCCAAGCTGGAACACATCAGATCCGATGAGAGAACGTTTGCATGGTTCTGCAAAGAGCGCTAAAATCATGAGGTACCTAAGACAACGTTGTCTCGGGAGCTTTGGAGACGAACTGTTCGAGACATCGTCTGTGGGTAACACCTCCAAGACTGCCTGGTTGCTGCATGATCGTCCTCGCAATGGCAGGGCTGTCACTGCGGATGGACGCCGCATAGATGCGGACGCCGCACGAATGCGCAAGCCGCAAGACGTATATACCCCCCAGTGAGGATGAGCATGTCGCATTGGAAGCGGAATCTCGCAGTGCTGTGCTTTGTACAGCTTGTGACGATGATTGGATTCTCTGGATTCCATCCCTTTGTCGCCTACTATCTGCTCGAGATGGGTGTCCCAACCCCTGCAGAGGCGGCTACTTGGATGGCCATCTTTAACAGTGGCGCGGCGGCGTCCATGATGATCGCCTCGCCCATTTGGGGTACGCTGGCTGACAAACATGGTCGACGAATGATGCTCATCCGGGCGACCGCTGCCGGGTGCCTGTTTACCTTTCTGATGGGTCTAGCCCGCAGCCCCGAGATGCTCATTGGCTTTCGGGTCGTCCAGGGCCTTTTCTCGGGCACGGTGGTTGCCGCGATCACGTTGGTGGCCACAGAGACCCCTGAAGAATACCTGGGACGCAGCCTGGGCCTGATGCAGACGGCGCAGTTCGTAGGGCAATCCATCGGTCCGCTTATCGGCGGCATCGCTGCGGACGCTCTCGGCTATCGCAACGTCTTTTTCGTGTCATCGACTCTCCTGCTGACATCTACGATAACAACGCTGCTGTTCGTGAGGGAGACCAAGCGGGCCAAACCTGCGGCAAAGCCTGAAGCAAAGGCAGCCTCCACCCAGGAAAAGGGTCAAAGACGCTTCTCTGTCCGTGGGCTGAAAGCCATCGCGAACCGCAACACGATGTTTCTGGTGCTAACCTTGGCGGGCAATAGCTTTGCCATCGCAGTGCTTAGCCCAATCCTCTCGCTCTATATCAAAGAGTTGATCGGAGATGTGCCCAATCTGGCCACCATCGCGGGCACGGTCATGTCAGTGGCGGCCTTTAGCTCCAGCCTCTCGGCGGTCGCCCTGGGTCGTTGGGCCGACAAGATCGGCCAGAAAAAGATCCTCGTGGCGTGCGTGATCGGGGTAGCAGTGGTGCATGTGCCCCAGTCGATGGTGACCCACCCGAACCAGCTCATCGTGCTGCGGTCGCTCCAGGGCCTGTTCATGGGAGGGATCATGCCCACGGCCAATGCCCTGTTGGCGCGGGCCACTGACATATCCCGACGTGGGGCCGTCTTTGGCTTTTCTAACAGCGCCCAGGCAGGCGGACGGGCTCTGGGGCCGGCCATGGGGGCGGCTGTTGCGAATACTCTGGGCATGTCCAGCGCGTTTCTGGTAACAGGGGGCATCTTTGGCGTGATGTCGCTCCTGGTGGGGCTCTTTGTGCAAGTCGATGACGGTAAGGAGCGCGTTGAGGAGCCTGTCCCCGCTACTACCTGAGGGCTCTCAAGCTGCCTATCGGCTACGTGTCGGCCCCATTCGCCCATGTGGCCGAGTCGTGTCACAATAGTATGTATCGTTCTGCCTAAAAGAAAAGCATGATGGAGACATCTCTGATTCTACGAGGCGCGTGAGCGGGCCAATGGCCGCCTTATCGATAGTGATCTGTGGCTGGCGCGAGCTGACCCGGCACGGGTAGGAGTGATCATCCATCATCAAGAGAGGATTGATATACCATGGCTCGAGTCGCCAGTCTTCCCGATCGGGTAGAAGCTTGCGAGTCCGAGAAAAACGAACCAGCTATCTCGCCCAGCATACGCAAGCGGACGCTGATTGGCCTGATGGGTCAGGTGTTTCTCTCCGTGCTGGGAGTCGGTATCGTGGGGCCCGTGCTGCCCCTATATGCACAATCCTTTGGCGTTAGCGCAGCGATGGTCGGTAGCCTGATCACCGTGTTTGGGTTAGCACGTCTCCTTTCCAACCTGCCTGCAGGACGCCTAGCGGATCGCCTCGGGCGCAAGCCACTTCTCGTCGGCGGCATGGGCATTGTATCGGTGAGCGCCCTGCTCAGCGGTCTGGCGCCCACTTTTGCGCCCTTGTTGGCCTTTCGATTTCTACAGGGCGTCGGCTCAGCGATGCAGACCACCGGCGCCATGGTTGCGCTATCAGACATCTCTACGACCGAGGATCGCGGGCGCATCATGAGCCTGTATATGGGCAGCTTGCTGTTGGGCGCCAGCTTGGGACCCAGTATCGGGGGCTTTGTGGGCCATAACTGGGGTTTTCGAGCGCCCTTTTTTGCCTATTCGGGGTTGGCGTGTCTGGGCACGATCTGGGCCTTTTTCCTGGCGCCGGAGACATTGCGATTGCGGACTGGGAGCCAGGCTCGTGGCGGGGTCGGACTGAACGCGGGCTTTGGCGCTACCCTGGCCCTGCTCGGCAAGCTCTTGCGAGACGGCCGATTTGTGGCGGTGAGCTTTGTGTCGCTGGTGATCTTTATGGCACGCGCGGGATCGCGCGCCACGGTGCTACCGCTCTTTGCCCACAGCATTGGCATCAACACCGCCCAGATCGGCATTGTGCTCACCATCATGGCGGCCATCAACCTGGTGGCGGTGGGTGCAGCGGGCGTCCTTGCCGATCGGTATGGGCGCAAGGCCGTGATCGTTCCTTCGGCCATGCTCTCTGCCGTGGCGCTGGTCGTCTTTCCCATGAGCTACAACTATGGCACCTTTATTGCCGCCGCCGCTCTATGGGGCCTGGGTACGGCCTTTGTGGGACCAGCCCCCGCAGCTTATGTGGCCGATATTGCCCCAGAGGGCCAGAGGGGGACCGCAATGGGGTTATTCAAGACCTTTGGTGACTTGGGTGTCACCCTGGGGCCCCTGATGCTGGGATGGCTGAGCGATGCTATGAGCTATGCGGCGGCCTTCCGGACCAATGCCCTGCTCTTTGCGGTGGCTGGGGTCATGTTTGCAGTTCTGGCCCGCGAGACCATCCAGCGTGGGGCTCGGCAGAGCGTGACGCAACGCACCGAGAATACCTGACGTCAGGAACCGACACGGGTGCCAGAGGGATTTATCGGAGCTCCTTGATGCCTGGCTTGAGCTTGCTCACCAGAGCAAAGACAGAGGCAACGACAGCGCCCTGTGCCGCTACCACCAAGGAGACGCCGACCCGGTCGGCGATGGCACCTGAGGGGATGGTGCCGAGCGGATACAGCCCAAACTCCATCAGCGCGATGCTGAGCACTCGGCCTCGATACCGGGGGTCTGCATTCGATAGTAGCAGGGTGTTATTGAGTACCATATAGAGGTTATTCAGGCCGCCTATAATGGCCAGCAGGATAAAGACCATGGGCACCCACGGGACTGTGACATAGGCAATGAGGCAAAAGCCGAGCGCGACGCTGATCTGCACCAGCAGCTTGCCCTTGCCCTGAAAGTCCCCCATGTTGCAGGCGATCAGTGATGCGACCAGGGCGCCCACGCCGGCGGCCGATTGCAGCAGGCCGAGCCCCGCCGCATCAAAACCCATATTGTTGCGTGCAAAGGCGGGCATCAGCGCGTGGTAGGGCATCACAAAGAAAACGCGCACCAGCCCCAGGCCCAGAATCGTCAACAGAATCGAGTTGCCGCGCAGGTACTGCGCCCCGCCCAGGAGGTCGCTCCAGACCGAGGTGCGTTCGCCATCACGAGGGGGCGCCTTGGGCAACTTGAGGATCGTATACAGCGCGATGACGTACATCCCCGCCATCGCAAAGTAGACCCCCTGGGCGCCCACGGCCGTGATCACGAACCCGGCTACAGACGCCGAAATGACGCCCATGAGCCCCATGCCCAGGGCATCGACCGACATGGCGTTCATCAGCACATGGGGCTCTACCAGCTCCGAGATGATGGCCTGCTGCGCTGGCATGAGAAAGGCGATAAAGATGCCGGTAAAGAACGAGGCCAACGCGATGTGCCAGACCTGAATCAGGCCCATGGAGATGAGCAGGCCGAGGACCAGCGTATTCGCCATCATACCGATGCGGGACCAGAGCATCAGGCTACGCTTGTCCACCCGATCGGCGATCACACCGCCATAGGGCGAGAGAAGCAGCGTGGAGACGCTCCATCCGGCGCCCACCCAGCCCAGGGCAAAGGCCGAGCCGGTGAGGTGATAGACCAGCCACCCCTGCACGACATTGCCCATCTGAAAGGTCGTCGCGGTCGCGAGTCTCCCCAGCCAGAGCCAGCGATAGTGACGGTTTGATAGAGCTTGGAATGTGTTGCGGAGCGAAGCGACAGTCGCGGCCGTTTGCACTGCACTTGCCTCGAGGTATAAAACAAGATGGGCGGTGCGGTCACCCAGCCAAGCCGATAGCTCAGACAATAGCATACCCACGGGAAAAGCCCAAACTGTGGCGCATGGTAGCGGCAAGGTGCGTGGGCGTGCGGCGCCCCCTGCACGACCCGCGCTAGCTCTGCCGTATCTGTGCGATCATCTGGTCGAACACGGCGAGGAACAGCTCGAGATCGGCGGGGTCATACAACGCCGACAGAGGCACGTTGGGCATCTTGTCGATGGCTTCGTCGTCGAGCTCTATGCCATCGATGTCATTGAGTTGGGCGAGAATCGCGAGGCGGCTCTCGTTTGACGCAAAGAGCGGCTTGTTTTTGATATAAGCCAGGTTGATCTGGATATATCCATTCGTCCATATGCTGAACAGATGATACCTTTGCGATGCGGACTCAACCACGACTGTATAGGAGCCAGCCGTGACACCCTTGCCCCAAGAGCACCTGTCCGCATGGTCCTCGGCCCATGCCAGGGTGCTCTCGGCGACTCTGACGGCCTCGGGGCCCTGATCGTCCGCGAGCGTCGCCAGAAACGACGCCTCGTCCCAGGGCTTGGCCCGTGGGGCGGAGCGCGTCTTTTTCGCCTGGGCCTGGGCGGTCTGCCCCAACACGCGCGGCACCAGGGTGCTCAGGCCCTGTCCCACATACTGCTTGACCTCCACCGCCAGCACCTCTACGGGGTCCATATAGCGGTTGAGGAACTCGACCACACGGCGCAATGCGGGGCCAAATTCGTCGGCTACAAAGAGTAGGCGAATGCGCCCGGCCTGGAGGTTGGTCTGCACCTGTGCCCAGAACTCGTCCACGGCTTCAGGCTCGCCATCGCTCTCGATGAGCTGGCTGACCAGGGCGGCAGGGTCCTCGCTGCGTTCGTCGCATGTGCGCTCGAACCGGGCCCGTAGCTGCTCCACGCTCCAGTAGGCCACGGCATGCGACGCATAGTCCAGCATCTGCCCAACCACCTCGCGCCGAATGCGGGCATCGGCGCTGCGCTTGACCTCCACGAGGGTCGGGATGGCATCCTGATCCAGGAAGAGGTGATCGAGAGACATCTGACGCCCGCCGTCCTCCTCCAGAGGCACGCCCTGCTCGCGCGAGACCAGCAGCCAGCGTCTTGGCGCAATCTCGTCCATCTGCTCGCCCGCCAAGAGATCAGGATAATCCGCCAGCAGCATCTGCAAGCGCTCCTCTTGCGGATAGGGCCTCTCCTCCAGAGCATGCAACTCGCCATCATGACCCATAAGATAGATCTTGCCTGCCACGGCTCTTCCTTTCTGCGCCACCCGGCGCATGCCGATCCGCTCTCAGCCGACGACCTGCGGCGCCATCGCCAGCTCGTATAGCTGATCGGCCAAGGCCACAATCTCATCGCGCAGGGCCAACTTTTCGATCCAGGCGGCCGGGATGCCCCTCTCACCATAGTAGGCGCCGGCAAGTTGGCCGTACACAGCGCCGGTGGTATCGGCGTCCTCGCCCAGGTTCACCGCTAGCAGCGCTCCCTCGCAAAAGCCACCAGAATGGCAGAATGCCCACAAGGCGGCCTCCAGGCTCTGCACCACATAGCCCGTGCCGCGGATCTCGGGCGGCGCCTTGTGCCGGAAAGAGCCTCTGGCAATCTCGGCGATCTCGGGTGCCAGCGGCTCAGTTTGCCAGAGTCCGCGAACTGGGGCATAGCCGGGCGAGAGCAAGGTCTCCTTGGGTTCCCCCTGCAGGGCGCCCCAAAGCAGGCCCCCCAGGTACCGGCAGGCGTCGACCGCCGTCATAGCGCCATGGGTCGTGCGCGACGAGTCGGCCGCTCGGCGGAGGGCCTCGCGAGCATCGCGCGCATAGAACAGAATCACAGGCGCCAACCGCATGATCGAGCCGTTGCCGGCGGTGAACGGATCAGTGGAGCCCGCATAGGGGTGGCCCGTACGCTCATAGCGGTGCAGGGCCGCGGCCACGGTGTTACCGATGTCAAAGCAGTTGCCGTTGCTGGCCATGTACCCCTCACGGTACCAGCGCAGATAACGGTCCATCTGGTCGGTGGGATCGAACCCGCGCCGCTCGACCAGGCTGACGGCCAGGCATAGGGCCATGCTGGTATCGTCGGTCCATTGGCCTGGCCGCAGGTGGAATGGCCCGCCGCCTACCATGTCGGTCAGGTCATGGGGGCCGGGAGTGGTAAACTCCAGCGTGGTGCCCAGAGCGTCGCCCGCGGCCAGGCCCAGCAGCGCGCCCCGGAAACGATCGCGCATCCCATCGCTCTGCGTGGCGCGAGACGCTGCCTCGTGCTTCTGCCAGCCCCGCACCATCGCGCGCTGTTCGAGCGTCTCGGGAGACCGCGTCCCGGCCTTGGGTGTGTTCGCCAGCGAGCGGGCGATGTACGCCAGGGCCTCGCCGCCCGTCATGCCCTGCCGCACCAGCCAGGCCCCGACGACCACGCCGGTGCGCCCCACGCCACCCCAGCAGTGCACATAGACCACCTCGCCTCGCGCCAGCGCGGTATCGATGACGTCCAGGGTCTCGCGCATTTGGTCTGCGCAAGGCGTGGACCGATCACGGATGGGGGTTGCGTGCCGCTCGACAGAGAGCCCCAAAGCTGCCGCCTGCTTCTGCAAAGGGGCATCGTAGGGATCGAGACCATCCCGCGGGTCGGTGAGGTCGACAAAGAACGTCACCCCGGCCCGCAGGAGGGCGCGCAGCTTGCCGCGGGCCTGTTGCGGGTCCCGGGCGCCCGGATAGTGGCCCGCCAGCAAGCGGCCCGGCTCGACCCAGTACGACATGGGCAAGGGGCGCGGGTCCGGCGCGCTGTGTTTTGGGTATTGCATGGCAGGGGCTACATTGCCTCGCGATAGAGAGCCACAATGTCCTCCCGGGTCACGGGGCGTGGATTGATACGCACGTTGCCGCTCTTCATGGCATCTTCGGTCATGCTCTCGATCACGTCCTCCGTGACGCCACACTCGGCCAACCCCTCGGGAATACCCATCTCGTCGTTCAGCTCCCGCACACGACCCACTGCAGACTCGGCGGCCTGCAGAGGGAGCATGCCACTCGTGTCTACGCCCAGGGCACGGGCAATCTCGCCAAACTCCTTCTCGGCATAGGGTACGTTAAAGGCCATGATATAGGGCAGCAGAACGGCATTGGCCACACCATGCGGGGTTCCACACCATCCACTGACCGGGTGCGACATGGCGTGTACGATGGTCAGGCGGGACTGGTTGAACGCGATTCCTGCCTCCAGGCAGGCCATCATCATACGCTCACGGGCCTCGCGGCTGTCGCCCTGCTCCACGGCCACGGGCAGCCACTGGCCGATGAGCCGGATGGCGTCGAGGGCCATGGCTTGGGTGAGATCATAGGCGCCCTGGCTGGTCACCGACTCGATGGCATGGGTGAGGGCGTCCAGGCCGGTGGCTGCCGTAAGCGATGCTGGCAGCGTCATGGTCATCTCGGGATCCACGAGGGCCCGTGTGGCGGCGCAGTTGGGGCTCGACAGCCCAAACTTGTAGCGGGACTCGCTATCGGTGAACACGATGTTGTTGGTGACCTCGCTGGAGGTGCCTGCTGTGGTGGGGATGCAGATGCTGGGTAGCGGCGCCTTGGGGATCGTCTGCCCGATATAGTCCTGGAGCCGACCCCCGTTGGTGGCGAGAAAGGCGATGCCCTTGGCCGCGTCCATAGGGCTGCCGCCGCCCACAGCAACAACGCCGTTGGCTGGCACCTCTTGTAGGCGCGTCAGGGCCGCCTCTATCATCGTGGTCTCTGGGTTAGAGCCGATCTGGTTATAGACCTCGACGGCGATCCCCACATCCTGCAGCGACTCGAGCACGCCGTCCACTAGGCCGGCTCCCTGCACCCCCTCGTCAGTCACGAGCAGCACACGCGTCATCTCCAGGTTGCGGGCCTCCTCACCCGCCAGGTTGGCCGTTCCAAAGCCATAGGTCACAAATGAGGGCTGTCGGAAATAGAGAATTCGATCTGTCATGCTGGTTGCCTCCCCATTGAGAAACGATTACTGGCGTCATGATAGCGCGATCCGACGGAGGGTGCCAGCGCCAGCGAGGCCAATGGGGGCAGGAGCGGAGGGAGGGCGAGAACACAAAACCGCGCCAAGGTGACAACCACCGGGCGCGGTTCTTTCATTGTGTACGCATGAATGCGTCTGAGCTTTGCCCGAGTGCACCCGATTCGGCGTGTTGACGCCTTACGGATGCCGCTGGGCGAGCTCTCTGGTTAGCGGTCTTTTGCTGCTGTCTGCTCTGCAATACGATGGCGGAGAGGGCGGGATTTGAACCCGCGAGGCTTACGCCTACACGATTTCCAATCGTGCGCACTCGGCCAGACTATGCGACCTCTCCGCGACATGTTGATTATACTATGTCCGTTGAGGTCGACCAAACGACCTAGCCTTTGAGGGCGCCTGCCAGTCGATTGAGTATGAACAACTTGCTTGGCGCGAGTTAAAAGACGATGGTGGGTGCAACGGTTAGCGGCGTATGCGGTGTTCCAGCCCATGGCGCAGCAGGGCCCATGCGATGGCCCATGTGGTAAGGCCCACCATGATGGGGAGAGCGGGATGTGTGCCCAGCAAGCCAATGATCAGCGCGATGGCCACACTGGCGACGGTGTGATACAGAATCACCAGCAGCAGGCTCATGGTATGATTATAGAGCCAGGTATAGATGACCGAACTGCCCACGAGATAGGCGGCGAAACCGACCAGGCTGAAGAACAACCGGGGCCCGTCAGATACGGCCAGGATGTAGGGCAGGTACCAGAGAACCCAAAGGCCGCCTACCAGATAGCTCGCCTGTTCGGCGGTATTGCGCCACTGCAGATAGGGCAGGGCAAAGCCGCGCCAGCCAACTTCTTGCAGGCCACTGATAACCAGTTGGAGCAGGAAGAACACGGGGA
>SLPC01000233.1 GCA_007132185.1 Anaerolineae bacterium
TCTGTATGCGTGCATGCTCAGTATACGTATGGGCACCGATGCTGTCGAGCGGAACCATGAGAGGCGCTCCGGTCGTCTGACCCTGTGCGTTCGCTTGCCTCCCGCGTCCTATGGGGCTATCATCATGTTAGAAACCTCACCAAGGAGAGTTATAGATGCGCGTCGAGCTTAAATATGGACGGAATGGCCTGCAGGTCGAGTTACCCGATGATGCCACAGTAATCTGGCCACGGGAGGTGGCGGGGCTGCCCAACGAGGCTGAGGCGATCCTCAATGCCCTGGCCGCACCCATCGGGACGGCGCCGCTGGCCGAAAAGTTAAAGCCGAGCGATTCTGTCGCCATCGTCTTTAGCGACATTACACGCCCCATGCCCAGCGATCGCGTGTTGCCCGTGCTCCTGCAAGAGATCGAGCGGGTCGTGCCCCACGAGCAGATCGTGCTCATCAACGGTACCGGTACCCACGTCGCCAACACCCGAGACGAGCTCATCGGCATGCTGGGCCGCGAGATCGTCGAGCGCTATCGGGTGATCAACCATGATGCCTTTGACAGCGATAGCCTGGTGGATCTGGGTGTCACGCCCCAGGGCCATCGCGCCCTGGTCAACCGCACCTATTACGAAGCCGATTTCCGCATCGTCACCGGCTTTATCGAGCCGCATATCTTTGCCGGGTTCAGTGGCGGGCCCAAGGCCGTGTTGCCTGCGGTGGCGGGCATCGAGAGCATCATGGACAACCATGGCTATGCCATGCTGGACGATCCCCGCACCACCTGGGGCGTGCGTGATGGCAACCCGATCTGGGAAGAGATCCGTGATTTCGCCCGCATGGCGCCTCCCCATTTCCTGCTCAACGTGACCCTGAACCGCCTCGGGCAGATCACCGGTGTGTTTGCCGGCGACGTCGAGGCGGCCCACGCCCAGGGCTGCGCCATGGTGCGAGAAACCGCCATGGTGCCGGTGGAGCAGCGCTATGATGTAGTGCTGACTACCAATAGCGGCTATCCCCTGGATATCAACCTGTACCAGACCATCAAGGGCATCTCGGCCGCCGCGCAGGTTATCGAGCCCGGCGGAAGCATCGTTGTCGCCAGCGAGTGCCGGGGTGGGGTCCCCGACTATGGCGAGTATCGCAATCTGGTGATGGAGGGCGGTACGCCTGATGGGATCCTGGAGCTGATCTGTGCGCCGGGGTTTCGACGGCATGATCAGTGGGAGGCGCAGTTGCACGCCAACCTGATGAAGATGGCTCAGATTCACGTCTATAGCAGCGGGCTCACCCCAGAGCAGACGCGCGAGATGCTCTTTGATCCGGTGGATGATGTCGAGGCGACAGTGCGGCAGGAGCTACAGCGCCACGGCCAGAATGCCCGTGACGGGCGGGGCGCCCGTTTGCTGGTGCTGCCCGAAGGATCCCAGAGCATTCCCTATCTGAGTGAATAAGATTGCCAGAGCGAGGGCATACGCATACATGCGTCCGCAGTCATGCGTCCGTATACATGCGTCAGGGCCCCTGCCCAAAACGCTGCCTTTCGGGTATGATTGGGATAGGGCACAGTACTGTCTGTATCCAGCGCCTGACCGCCAATCTCCGTGAAAGGAGCTATCATGTCCCCACTCAACCTGGGCATCCTGCCCATCCCACAACAAGTCGTCGAAGATGAGGGCACCTTTCGCCTGACGCCCGAGACCCAGATCGTTCTTCTACCTGAATCTGGCTCCGAGGAGTGGTTCTCTGCTTGGTCGCTCAAGCAAGAGATCGCCGAGGCAACCGGCCTGGATCTGGCCATTGTCAAGCCGGCGCGCCTCCACCGAAGCGACAATATCATCGTCCTGAGTGATAATCCCATCGAGGCCGCAGCCTGTCTCGGCGCGCCCCTGCCCGACGAGGCCATTGCTGGCCGGGGTGACCAGGCCTACTATGTGCTCATTTCGCCACAGCGCATCATCGCCGGCGGCAATAGCGCTGTGGCTGTGCACCATGCGGTTCAGACACTGCGCCAGATCGTCCGCCTGTCAGGGGCCACCTGGCCCGCCTGTCAGATTCACGATTGGCCCGTGATCCTCTATCGCGGCGTGATGCTCGACGTGTCGCGGGGCAAGGTCCCCACTCTGGAGACCCTCTTTGATATCGTTGATCATCTGGCCCTGTTCAAGATGAATGTACTCCAACTATACACCGAGCACACCTTTGACTTTCCCACGCATCCCCGTATCGGGTTGGGGACCGATCCCCTGACCACCGAAGACATGCTGTTGCTAGACGATTATGCGCGGCAACGCCATGTCGTGCTGCAGCCCAACTTGAACTCGTTTGGCCACGCCAGACACCTGCTCAGCCTACCCGAATATGCCCATCTATCCGAGACGGCCGTGCCCTGGACGCTGACCCCCGTGGATGAGGGCACATATCACCTGCTGGAAGACCTGTACGATGACATGCTGCCCGCCTTTGATTCGCGCACACTGAACGCTGGCTGCGACGAGACGTGGGATCTGGGCAAGGGACGCTCTGCCGATGCCGCCAACGAGATGGGCGTGGGCCGGCTCTATCTGCAGCATCTGCTGCGCCTGTACGAGATGGCCCGAGAGCGGGGCTATCGCATCCAGTTCTGGGGCGATATCCTGTTGAACCATCCCGAGCTGGTATCCGAGCTGCCAGAGGATGTGATCCTCCTCGACTGGCACTATGAAGCAGAGGACGAGTATCCCTCAGTGAATCTGTTTGCCGACCATGGAAGAACTTTCTGGGTGTGCCCTGGCACGTCGTCCTGGAACACGCTGTTCCCGCGTATCGAGAATTCCAACGCCAACATCCGTAATCTGGTACAGGCCGGAGCAGAGCGCGGCGCCGAGGGCCTGCTGAATACCGACTGGGGAGATCATGGCCATTACCAGCCACTGGGGCAGTCATGGTACGGCTATGCCTTTGGCGCCGCTCAGGGCTGGAGCGGCGGTCAGACCGAGGATGGGGCGTTCGATACCCGCTTTGGCCCGCTCTGGTTCGGCGCGCCTGGCGCCCAGGTGGTTTCGGCGATCCGGGCCATGGGCCGTCTGAATACCTTGCCCGGCATGCCGCGCCCCAATGCCAGCAACAGCATCTATATGCTGCTGGATGATCCTCTCGCAGGGGATCTGGCCGACCAGGTTCCGACCGAGACGCTGACCGAGATCACCCAAGTCTGTGCTGAGGTGGAAACGGCCTTCCGCGAGGCGCTGGGCACGAGCCGCGACCCTCTATCGCTGGAAGAGATGATCTACTCTACGCGGATGTATGCCTATGCGGCGCGCAAGGTGCAGGCGACCCAGATGATCCGTGCGGCCCTGACCGATAAGGCGCAGGATCCGGCAGATGTGGCCCGGCAGGCTCGCGACACCCTGCGCGGCGTGGAGTTGGAGCTCGTGCCATTGCAGGCCGAGTTTGAGCGCCTGTGGCGAATCAGGGCGCGAGAGTCAGAGATTGAGGTCATGCTGGGGCATCTTGAGGGCCTGCGAGAGCGGTTCAGGTTGGCGCAAGAGTGGCTCTCTGAGTTTGAGCAGGAGCCCGAAAAGGCCGTCGACCTGGATGCCTACAAGGCCTGGGCCGGCCCCTATGAGGTGTTGGGCCAGCGCTTTTCACGGCTGATGCGCACCGTTGCAGGAGACTTTTAGCAGAAGCATCGGCCTGGTACCTCGGCGAGTTGGGGCGGGGAGCTGTCCTGTAGGGCGGCTCCCCGTTTTGGTCAGGATGGCAGCCGGGCA
>SLPC01000105.1 GCA_007132185.1 Anaerolineae bacterium
AGGGGCGTGGCGCCGCCCGGGGCGCAGCCGATGACGGCGGTGAGCAGGTCGATCTCGGTGATGACCGAGAGCAGCCAGCCCAGGGCGAACCCGCTGGTGATGAGAAAGGCCGTCATCAGGAGACCGGCCACCATAAAGGGGCGAAAGTCGCGCAGTACCCTGGCATTGATTGAGACGCCCACCCCCATGCCGATGATCCAGTGGGAAAAGAGGCGCAGACTGTTAGGAAAGACGCTGATCTGCAGCCAGGTGGGGTTCATCAGGGCCGCTACGAACATGGGCGCGAGCAGGTCTCCTGCTGGCACGTTGAATCGCCGGGCGACAAAACCTGCCGCCAGACCCGCCGCAAGAAGCAGTGCCAGTGACACCACCGGGTGAAAGGGCGAGGCAGTTGCCATAGTGGGCGCCACCGCAGGGATCTCCCGGGGGGCAAAGGAGAGGGTCACCAGAGTGGGCACGATCAGTAGGATGCTGATCAGTCGGATTAGGTGCATGGTGGCCACTACTGGCGATTCGCCGCCCAGATCCTCGGACAGGGTCACCATGGCGGGCAACGCGCCGGGCGCCGCCCCGCATAGTGCTGTGGGCAACCGCATACGAGTGTAGCGGCTGATGGCCCACGCCGCCACAATCCCCAGTACGGTAACCAGCACAATCATGATCACCACCGGGGCAAGAGAGGCAGCGATGGCCTGCACCGTCTCGTTGGTGACCGAGGCGCCGATGCTGAGCCCCAACACGGCGCGTGCAGCGGTCTGCAGCCACTTGGGAGCGTCTCGAAGGGTTCCCAACCAGAGATTCGCCGCACCCGTCACGAGCATGGCGCCGGTAAAGGGGCCACCTGGGATGTTGAACGTATGGCCGGTCCATATGCCGATGAGGGCTACCACCAGGGCGATCCAGACACCCCACTTTTGGGAGGACAGGGCTTGTTTCATGCATGCCTTTCCTGCAGGTTTTCCGAGACGCAATAGCTTTACGATAGCGAGGGCATCCACGCTGTCAAATCTGGGCCACGCGATGCAAGGGAACACTCTGCTGCGTGCCGTCCGAGTCGCGGGACAAAAGGCGTTGGCTAACCTGCTCGGCTCATGGTATCATCCAGTCCCATCCCAGGTCGCCGCAAGAGAGGAGCACCATGTCAACAGAGATCACGCGTGAACAGGCCCGTAGGCTCTTTTTGCGCGCCCAAGGGCTAGATGGGAGCTGGAAGCCGGAAGAGGGCCCTCGGGGGGTAATTCGTACCGTCCAACGCCTCGGCTATGTCCAGATTGACACCATCTCGGTAGTCGAGCGGGCCCATCACCACACTCTGTGGATGCGACAACCAGCCTACGAGCCAGACCATCTGGACGCTGCCCATGCCTGCGAGCGCGGGCTGTTCGAGTACTGGTATCCGGCCGCCTCTTATGTTCCTATTCACTGCTATCGCTACTGCCTCCCCATCATGCGCGAGCATAGCCGCCGCTACTACAGCCCAGAGCGGGTCTCCAGCATGCAAGATGATCTCGAGATGGTGCGGGCACGCATCCAAGAAGAAGGGCCCCTGGGCTCGGCCGATTTCAAGGCGCCCCCTGGCTTTCAGCGCAAAGGGTGGTGGTCATGGAAGCCCGCCAAACGGGCACTCGAGTATCTCTTTACCACCGGCGAGCTGATGGTCAGGGAGCGACGCAATTTCCAGCGAATCTATGACCTCTGTGAGCGGGTGCTTCCGGCCGACATCAATACCGCGTATCCCAGCGACGAGGAACTGGGGTGCTTCTTGGCAGGGCAGGCGCTGGATAGCATGGCGATTGCCGGGGAGGGCAACTCACGCTGGAAGGGGCGCTATCGTGGCCTGCTGAAGCAGGGTCTGCGCGATCTGGCCGAGCAGGGCGAGGCCGTGCCGGTCAGCATCGCCGGCATCGAGCGCGACGGCTGGTATGTACGCCCCGGCCTGCTGGAGCGCTCCGATGACCCGGCCGCCGATGCGGGGGGCGCCGATGGGCCGCGCCTACACATCCTCTCCCCTTTTGACAGCCTCGTGATCCATCGTGACTGGCTCGACAAGTTATTTGGCTTTGCCTATTCCCTCGAGTGCTATGTGCCCCGGGCCAAGCGTCGCTATGGCTATTTCGTGCTGCCCATCCTGTGGGGTGAGCGGTTCGTGGCCCGCTTGGATGCCAAGGCCGACCGCAAGGCCGAGACGTTGCTGCTGCAGCGGCTCGAGTTCGAGCCCGAGGTCATCCCTGACGAAGCGCTGCTGGGGGCGCTGGCCCGGCGGATCTGGGACCTGGCCGAGTTCAACGGGTGCGGCGCCATCAGTGCCGATGTCGTAGTTCCTGAGGTGGCCAGGGTGCCGCTGATCAATCGGCTTGCTCAGTGCAATCCGGCGCGCGGTTGACAGAGGCGGGGTTTGCTGGCAGTATACCCCCTACCGGGTTACAGGTTCGCACTGGGGCTACCCGCGCTGATTTCATCTCGCATGGACAGGAGGCCGCATGTTCGTCAAGCAGTTTCACATGGGCGGCGACCGCAACTTTGGCTATCTGGTAGCCGATCCTGATAGTCGGCAGGCTGCCGTCATTGATCCTTCCTATACCCCCGAGCAGATCGCGAGCTTTGCCCAAGAGCAGGGCTATGAGATTATCTATGTGCTGAACACCCATGGGCATGAGGACCATACCAACGGCAACGAGACCATGGCCGAGCTCTCCGGCGTGCAGGCGCTGGGTTATGGCGATACAGATCCCCACACGGAGGTGGTCATCGAGGACGACGCGGTGCTGCCCCTGGGCGAGCTGGAGATTCGCGTGATCCACACCCCAGGCCATGCGCCGGATGCCGTCTGTTATCTTGTGAATGGGGCCGTCTTTACCGGCGACACCCTGTTCGTCGGCAAGGTTGGGGGCACCGATCTGGGCGAGGAAGCCAGGGCCGAATATCATTCGCTCCATAAAAAACTGCTCGCCCTGCCTGATACTACTGTCGTCTATCCAGGGCACGATGTGGGCGTTGCGCCCTTTTCCACCATCGGGGATGAGCGCCTTACCAATCCATTTCTCACGCAACCCAACTATGAGGCCTTTGTTGACCTCAAGCGCAATTGGGCAGCCTACAAAGAGGAGCATGGCATCGCATGACGGCCTGGTTCGAAAAGAGCTTTGGTGAGACCTATCTCGAGCTGTATGCCCATCGTGACGAGCAAGAGGCGCGGGAGAATCTGCGCGGGCTGATGTCTCTCATCTCGTGCGACAAGGACGAGCCGCTGCTGGATCTCTGTTGTGGCGCAGGCCGGTATCTGTGCGCCCTGCGCGAGATGGGCTTTCGCCAGCTCTATGGCCTGGACCTCTCCGAGACGCTCCTGGATGCCGCAAAGCAAACCCTGGCCGCCGAGAGCTTGGATAATCGCTGTCAGGTCGAGCTGATCGCGACCGATATGCGTTGTATCCCCTTTGAGAACCACTTTTGCGCCATCCTCTCCCTCTTTACCTCATTTGGCTATTTTGAACAGGATGTGGAAAACCGCGTCGTGCTGGAGGGGGTGTATCATGCCCTCAAGCCTGGCGGTGTGTTCGTGCTGGATCATATGAACCGCCAGTATGTGGTGGAGCATCTGACGCCCATGGATGAGGGGAAGCGTGGGGGGCGTTGGGTGCGCAATGAGCGGCGCATTACCCCCGATGACAGACGGGTCGAAAAGACGACGACAATTCGCGACGCCAATGGGCATGAGGAGACATTCCACGAATCGGTGCGTCTCTATACGCCCGAGGAGTTGTCTGCCATTCTAAAAGAGGTCGGCTTTGTAGATCTCGCACTGTACGGCGGTTTCAACGGTGAGCCTCTACAGGCTGACAGTCCCCGCCTGCTTGTGATCGCCCACAAACCTGAGGAGCCTGCATGATCGAGACCTGTTCGTGGAGAGACCTGCCCTTTTTGAAAGAGAATCGACTCTTTCTTGACTATATCGACGGCGCCGAGCGGGCGCTGTCATTCTATAGCCATGGTCCCACCGATTATGCCGCCAGCCTGGAGGCGCGTCGGGGCTATGCCTACCCACGTGAAGGGGCAGCCGATCTCCTGGCCGCCTATAATCGGGAGCGGGACGCCTCTCCCGAGACCATGGCCCAGATCGAGGCCCTGCGCGAGGCGGATACTTATGTCATTGTCGGCGGGCAGCAGGCCGGCCTGCTGGGCGGTCCCGTCTATGCCACCTACAAGATACTCTCGACCATCCGCCTGGCGCGCCACCTCAGCGAACAGCTGGGCGTCCGCGCGGTGCCCATCTATTGGCTGGCCAGCGAAGATCATGATTTTGGCGAGATCAACCATGCTCAGTACATCCGCGAGGATGGTGAGATCGGCCGCGTGGCCTTTGACTGGCGCGACAAGGGATGCCCCATCGCTGACCTGACGGTGACCGCAGAGGTGCGTGCAGCCCTGGAAGAGTATTGGGAGGCCACTCCATCAGGGCCCTATGCCGAGGAGACGCAGCAGTTCTTTGCTCCCAATGCCGAGCGCTATTGCGATTGGCTGGCGTCTCTCTTTTTGCGCCTCTTTGCTGAGGATGGCCTGGTCCTCGTCGAGCCGCATGTACTTCGTCCGCTGGCGGGCAACCTGTTCTGCGAGATGATTCAGCAGCATCAGGCGATTCAGGAGCGTATGGAGGAGGTAGCCGCCCGCCTGGAGCAGGCTGATTACGAGGCCCTGCTCTCGACCGAGCGTGCCGGGCTGATGTTCATGTTCGATCCAGATGGACGGAGGGTGCGCATCGAGGACCCCGAGAGTGCTGCACAAGACGCCAGGGAGCACCCGGAGCGATACTCGACCGATGCGGCCTTGCGTGCTCTGTTTGCCGACTCCACGCTACCGGTACTCGCCAGCACCCTGGGCGCCGGCGAGACCGCCTACCAGGGCATGCTCCGGCCTCTCTATGAGCTGTTCGGCGTGCCCCAGCCGCTGCTCTTTCCACGCAAGAGCTATACCATCCTTTCGGACGAGGAGCGCGAGCGTCTGCGCGCCTATGACATCACGCCGCAGCAGATGCTTGCGCAGGAACTCGATCGGGACGCCATCCTGCGTAGCCGTATGCCCGCAGAGGATCTGGCGCGGTTCGATCAGGCGCGTGAGCAGATACAAGTCGCCCTGGCTCCCCTCAAGTCCTATCTGGAGGATTTGGACCCCAATATGGGCCGAACCTGGGAGCAGGCGGCAAACTCTGCGCTACGCAACATCGACAAGCTGGAAGAGCGGGCGATGAACGCAACCCTCAGCCGCGCCGGCTATTCACGACACGAGCTGCAGATCCTATCAAACACGCTGGTTCCGCGAGGGCGCCTGCAGGAACGCGAGCTGCCCCTGAGCCATTTCACGCGTCGTTTCGGGCTCGGCTTTGTCGAGGCCTTGCGCGAGGCTGGCGACTTGGAGACCTTTGGCCACGATGTGCTGACGTTGGAGGGCGAACATGCCTGATGTGGATATCATGGCCATGGGCGCGCATCCTGATGACATCGAGATCGGCTGTGGCGGCACCCTGATCAAGCTACGCGAAATGGGCTATTCTGTCGTTCTTGTCGACATGGTGCGGGGCGAGATGGCCACCCGGGGGACCATTGAGACGCGTCGGGCCGAATCGGCCGAGGCCATGCGCATCATTGGGGCTGGGGCGCGCGAAAACCTGGAGCTGGAGGATGGCAATATCCACACCAGTCAGGAGGCCAAGTACCGTGTAGCCCAGGTGGTGAGAGAGTATCGCCCCAAGCTGGTGCTGTTGCCTTACTATGAGGATCGTCATCCCGATCATTACCATGCCAGCCAATTAGCCTATGACGGCATCTTTATGGCCGGGCTGGTCAATTTCGACACCGGCCAGGAGAATTATCGTCCCGGCCGAATCATATACTATATGGGGTGGTACGAGTTCGAGCCCGACTTTATCGTCGATATCTCGAGCCAGTACGAGCGCAAGATGGAAGCGATCTATGCCTACAGCACCCAGTTCAAGCCCGATGACAATTTTTACCAGCAGACGCGGCTGACTTCGCGAGAGTACAACTGGGGCTTGGAGTACCGCGCTGGATATTATGGTTCGCTCATCGGTGCCCAATATGGTGAGGGCTTCAAGATTCGTGGGCGCATGGCCGTGGACGATCCCATGCAGCTTACCTTTGCCACTTTTTAATAGTACGTATGCACATGATCCATTGAAGGTGAAATTACAATGCGGATAGGCATCACCTGTTATCCAACCCACGGCGGCAGCGGCGTCGTTGCCACCGAGCTAGGCAAGCACCTGGCGCACTGGGGCCATGAGGTAGCGTTCATCAGCTACTCTACGCCCCTGCGTCTGGGCGATATCCCGGAACGTGTTAGCTTTCATGAAGTTGAGGCTGTCGAGTATCCCCTGCTCAAGAACTATCCCTACACGCTGGCGCTGGCATCCAAGATGATTGCCGTGGCACGTATGAAGGGCCTCCAGCTATTGCATGTACACTATGCTATCCCCTTTGCCCCTGCCGCACTGATGGCCAAGTATGCGGCGCCCGAGCTCGATCTCAAGGTGGTGACAACCCTGCATGGGACCGATATCACGCTGGTGGGCAACGATCCTACCTTTCGGCCCATGACCAAGTGGGCGATCGAGCAATCTGATGCGGTTACGGCGGTTTCTTGTTCTTTGCGAGACCAGGCTCGGGAGGAGTTTGAGATCGAGCGCCAGATGGATGTCGTCTATAATTTCATCGACCCCGAGCGTCATGAGCGCCCCTGTCCCGGCTGCATCGCACCACGGAGCAGCCCCGACGAGGTGACGCTGATGCACATCTCGAACTTTCGCCCGGTCAAGCGGGTTGAGGACGTGGTACGGGTCCTGGCGCATGTGCGCAAGCGGATGCCCGCGCGTCTCATCTTGGTGGGCGATGGCCCCACCGCCTGCACGGCGTTGCAGGTCGCCCTGAGCCTGGGTGTGGCCGATAGCGTCCAGTTCACGGGTGTGGTTGAAGAGGTCGAGCCGGTCCTGCAGCAGGCCGATCTGCTCTTGCTGCCCAGCGAGACTGAGAGTTTCGGCCTCGTGGCCCTGGAAGCCATGGCCAGCGGCATTCCGGTGATCGCCAGCGACGTGGGAGGCATTCCCGAGGTGGTGACCCACGGCGAGGTAGGATTCCTGGCCCCGGTGGGCGATGTGGAGAAAATGGGCGAACACGCTGTCCATCTTTTGTCGGATCGTGAGCTCTATCATCGGTTCTCGCGCGCCGCACGCCAGCGCGCCGGTTCTCTTTTTGGCTATAACAAGATTGTGCGAGAGTACGAGCGCATCTATGCACAGGTGCTCGAGCTGCCTATGAAGGAGACGCTGCCTCATCTGGAAGGTGGCTGATCTGGCTCTGATTCGCGAGATAGAGCATGCCGCCCTGGGCGCCTGGCCTGCCCTCGAGCAATGGGATGACGAAGGTTGGCTGTTGCGCTTTGCCGAGGGCTACACCAAGCGGGCCAACTCGGTTACGCCGTTGCAGCCCTGTAGCGATACTATCGCGGCCAAGGTCGCGCGCTGCGAGGAGAGCTACCTGGTCCGCGGCCTGCCTCCCATCTTTCGTCTCGTTGCTACCTTGATGCCAGAGGAGCTTGACACTTATCTGGGCTGCCGTGGCTATGCCCTGATCGATCCCACCCTGGTCCTCTCAACTCCCCTGAGTCAGCTTTCGCTCCCATGTCCTTTACATCCTCTGCATCCCATTGACGATATCGACAGTTGGCTGTGCGCCTATCAGGCCGTGTCGGGCACTGCCCTCCCTCAGGCCACTCATAGCCGCATCCTGAGTGCCGTTGAGGGGCGTCTCATGCTGGCGACTCTGGACAGAGATGGTGGGCCCGTCGCCTGCGGCCTGGCCGTTGTGGAGGGGGCCTATGCCGGGCTGTTCGATCTGGCTGTGGCCCCAGCCTGGCGGCGGCAGGGGCTGGGCCGGACGCTGATGGGCGGCCTGTTGCGCCGAGCCCAAGAGGCAGGGGCAACGCGGGCCTATCTCCAGGTGGTGAAAGCGAATGGCCCGGCACGAGCCCTCTACGAGGGGCTGGGGTTCAGCGAACTATATCGCTATTGGTACCGGGTGGGCTCTGTCGAGAAGGCAGATCGCTAGAGAACCCGGTCGTTCAGCCGGTTCACTGGATCGAGGCGAGCCAGCGGGCCGTTTCACGAGGGGAGCGCAGCCGCACGATATGCAGGTGCCGATAGTCGGACCGCAGCAAGAGCAGTGAGTAGGTCCTGCGCAGGCGACCGTGGCTCTGAAAGAGATAGAGGACCAGCCCATCCCGGCTCAAGAGCCCGTTTCGCAACGTCTCGCGGTTGCCGTTCCATAGCACCTCGCGCCGAATGATCCGTCGCAATGTGCGCGAGACCACCCGCCATAGCGCCACGGGCAACGCATAGTCCAGCCACACCAGCGTGTCGGCCTGTCCCCAGACGATGTCTCTCACTTTGCTATAGTTGCCGTCGGCCACCCAGACCTCGCCCGCCAAAGCCTTGGCCACTCGTTGTCCAAAGACATCAGGCTGCGCCTGAACCCAACCCGGCTCCCAATGCAGCGCGTCCAGCTCGATATGTGGCAGCGCCAGGCGGCGCTCCAACTCTTGCGCCAGCGTCGTCTTGCCCGAGCCGGTGACGCCAACCACAGCGATGCGACGCATGGGAGCATGTGAGGGATAAGCTTCATTCATGGCGTTCAGCCAGAGCTTGTGGCCGGGGTTGAGCCTCGTGCCAGCCGAAAGCCTTTGTCGGTCAGCCGCCAGATGCGCTTACCCTGCACCAGGGCACAGACGCTGTGCTCTTGACAGGCTGTGCAGCCCGTGTCGCAAGAAGCGCCAATGCTCTCGATATAGCCACCACGCGCCAGGTCCTCGAGCATCTGTTCGAGCAGCGGCGGGCTAACCGACATGCGTCGCGCCAGATCCTCCAGTGTCAGGATCTCTTCGCTGACCAACTGCCGCAACAGCTCTTCTAGCATCTACTTTTCCTATAGCACAAGGTTCGCGATCTGATAGGCAATGATTCCGCCACCCAATGCCAGCACCCCCAGGAACAGGATATTGACCAAGACCCACTTCCACGAGTCGGTCTCTTGCCGGATTACGGCGAGGGTGGCCACGCAAGGAATGAACAGCATCTGGATGACGAGAAAGGCCAAACCCGATGCGGCGGTAAATTGCCCTGCCAACACGTCACCCAATCCGCGGGCCCCCTCTCCCACGCCATAGAGCACGCCCAGGGTCGCTACGGCATTTTCCTTGGCGATAAAGCTGGTGAGGATGGCCACCATCGAGCGCCAGTCCAAGCCCATGAGCTGGCCTACCGGCTCAAGGCCGCGTCCCAGGGTCGCCAGATAGCTGGTGTCGATCTCGCCATGAGGCAGGGTCGCCAGCGCCCACACGACCACCGATACCGCCAGGATCACTGTGCCCGCCTTGCGCAGGAACGACAGCGTGCGTTGCCAAACGGTCAGGCCGATGGTGCGCCTGTTGGGCAGGTGGTAGAGGGGCATCTCCATGATAAAGGCGGACTGCTCACCCCGCAGGAACAGGAGCCGGATGACGACGCCCGATAGGGCTAGCACCACCAGGGGCAACCCCGTGAGCAGCCAGGTGACCAGGATGGCGTTGCCGGGAAAAAAGATCTGGGCCAGTACGGTCAGAACAGCCAATCGTGCCGTACAAGGCACCAGCGGCGCCAGCATAATCGTCAGGAGGCGATTGCGGCGCGTCTCCAGAATGCGGGCCCCCATCACGGCCGGCACATTGCAGCCAAAGCCCAAAAAGAGGGGCATAAAGCTCTTGCCGTGCAGCCCGATCGAGTGCATAAAGCGGTCCATCACATAGGCTGCACGCGCCATATAGCCCACGTCTTCCATGATGCCCATGCAAGCGAAAAAGATGACCAGGATGGGCAAAAAGGTGAGCATGGCGCCCACGCCGCCAATGACGCCGTCGGCGATCAGGGCCTGAAACCATTCAGGTGCCCATGCCAGCAAACTCAGGACCCAGCCAGAGATGATCTCGATGCCTGTCTCCTCGACCCACTCCTGCAGCGGCCCGCCGATGGCATAGGTGAGGCCAAAAATGATGGCCAGCACTCCCGATAGCACCAGCAGCCCCCAGAACGGGTGCGTGGCTGCCTTGTCAAGGCGTTGGGTCAGGGTTACATGCCCCACCCGCGGCCTGACCAGGGCGGCCCGCGCCATGCGACTGATCCATTCGTAGCGACCGCCGGCCACGGCAATGATGGCATCCTCATGTTCACGTAACAGGTCTTGCACCAGCGACCAGGCCTCGGGCGTGAGATGCAACTCCATCAGATCCGTGATCTCGGCATCGCCCTCGAGCAGTTTGAGGGCCACCCAGTCGGCCGGATAGGGGGCGGGTACGTGCCGCGCGATGATCTTTTGCACCTGCACCAGTACGGTCTCATGGTCCGGGCGAATCTCGGGGCGGTTCAGCTCCTGGGGCTCCCCTTGCTCGGCTACCGCGATGGCCGCATCCAACAGCTCGTGCACGCCTTGGCCACGGGAGGCCACCATGGGGACCACGGGAGCGCCGATGGCAGCAGATAGCTCCTCGGGCTGAATCTCATAGCCCTCCTGGCGGGCCACATCCATCATGTTGAGGCCGATGACCATGGGCCTATGCAGGGCGAGCAGCTCGGTTACCAGGTAGAGGTTGCGCTCCAGCGAGCTGGCGTTGATGACTACCATCACTACATCGGGTTGCTCAAAGATGACAAAGTCGCGGGTGATGGTCTCTTCGGGAGAATTGGCCGTCAGGCAGTAGGTGCCGGGCAGATCGATGATGTCGATGCCGACGCCATGGTGCTCAAGATGGCCCATGCGTCGCTCTACCGTCTTGCCTGGCCAGTTGCCCACATGCTGATTGAGGCCTGTGAGAATGTTGAACACCGTGCTCTTGCCGACATTGGGCTGGCCAGCAAGGGCAATCGTGATGCTCTTGGCTTTCTGCGTGGGGGGTCTCGGCTCGTCTACGGCAGGTGCTTGCGTCATGGCCGCCTCACCAGCACATGGTCGGCCTGACCGCGCCCCAGAGCGATCTGGGTGTCGAGGACGCTGACAATGATGGGGCCTCTACCGGGATTGCGCACGATGCGCACAGTAGCGCCGACGGTAAAGCCCAGGGCGGCCATGCGCCCCACGAGACCGTGCCCGCCTCGCAGCGCGACGACGGAACCCTCCTGCCCATCGCGCAGATCGGCCAGAGATACCGCACCATTCTCTTTCACAATTCCCCCTCCATGCATGCGCCCACTATGCAGTGACATGCACAACCTCCCTCGGTTAGCCTATACTAACTATAGAGTTTAGCGAGGGGCTGAATCGTTGTCAAATGACATCCGACAACCTGCCAGCCAGGCCAGGACGAACATGCCCCAATAGGCCAGCTCGGGGACGAACCAGGCGGCATCGATCAGGCCGTGGGCGCCCGCTGCGGCGAGCCCTCCCAGCAACCCTATGAGGAGCGCTCGATCGTTGCCTCGCACCCTACTGCGCACGAGTCGCACCGCATAGGCCAGTACCGTGCCCAAGACTGCGACGAGCAGAAGCAGTCCAGGCAGGCCCAGCCGCAGCCAGAAATCCAACAAGACATTGTGTGGATGGGAGAGGTGGCGCTCTATCTCGGCCCCAGCGCGGATATAGTCTCCATAGTAATAGAGAAAGTTATCGGGCCCCACGCCGAGCCAGGGGTGGTCGAGAGCCATCTCCCAAGCAGAGCGCCACAGTTGCATCCGCAAAAAGCCCGTGCCCTGGGTCAGATCGGTCAGTGACCCAAGACGAGGCGCGCTGACGACGAGCAACAGGACACCAATGCCTATGATTCCCCCAATCAGGGCCACCCAAGCCCTATAGGCGTGATTCCGGCCGCTAGCATGCAGCGCCAAAACAAGCAACAGCCCCGCTGGAATGCCCAGCAGCCAGGCTCCTCGCGAAAAAGTCAGTACGGTGGCCAGCGCAATGACGGCGGCGCCCGCCCCGTGCATCATGCGGCGCCAACGATGTGCCCCCCATAGTGCTACAGCCACCCCCAGGGGAAGGAAGCGCTCCAGATAGAGGGCCAGATTATTGGGCGAGCCAAAGAATGCCCTTGCTCGCCGGACCCCCTCGGCGCGGATGACGCCGGCCGCCGTTGGATAGCGGGCCAGGGCATAGAGCGCCAGCGCCGCTGCCGAGGCAAAGAACAGATCGACTCGTTGACGCCAGGCGCGCCGATCCTGGGGGGTCATGCGCAGCAAGGCATAGAGCAGCGCTGGCTCGGCAATGACCACGCGGAACTCGCGCCAGGCGACCCGCTGGTACTCGGACAGACCGGCGCTGGCCGCACCCCAGAGCACATAAAGCAGCACCAGAGTATCCAGTAGGAGAATACGCCATGATCCGCCGGGCTTGTACTGCTGGGAGCCCGCAAGCAGCGCATGACCCAGGTGCGCCGCCACAGCAGTCAAAAGGACGATCTCGACGATAGAGAACCGCCCGGGCCCCAAGGCCACCTGCAGGGGCGCCAGGGGAATTGCAGCTATTGTGAATAACAGTGCCAGGTCGGGCCGTAACAGGGCCCCCAGTCCATAGCAGGCCAGTAGAGCCAGGCGCAGGCTGCCCAAGGGCGCAACGAGGCCCGCTATCAGAAGCGCGGCCAGCGCACCCACCTGCATCGGCTCAGGCAGGCGGCGCCAGCCGGCAAGGGCAGCGCGCCAGGCTCTCTGCCAATGCAGAGACTTGATGCTCTGCCAGATGTCCACCGAAAGCCACGCGATGACCGCCAGGCCGACGACGGTCTGGAGATAGAGCCATACCGGTCGCATCTGGTTCCCCACCTGTATGGCAGAAATGGCGCCAAGCTGTTCTGTCGTGCCCACCGCGTACAAGGGATAGATGGCTAGGGGTTGGTTGCGCGCCAGCCAGACGCGCTCGATGTCGTCAGAGTTCCCCTCCAATGAAAGCAGCATCTCGTCGTCACTCACCACCTCCAGCTCGCCCTCGGCCACGCCACGATTCAGCCACAACGCCACATGGCTCCCCCAGTAGGTAAGGACCGTCGTCTGTGGCACGCCAGGGGTATCGACCGTTGGCGCAGGCATCGGGTGTAGCCCTGGATAGTTGGCGCCATCGGCAGGGCCCAGGGTCTGGTTCTGCAGGGCGGTTAGCAGCGCTTGTGCCTGGCCGGTCGAATCGAGAAGGCTGAGACCCCAGAGGGGGTCATCCGGGGTGATGTTGGGCTGGAGGTGGAGCGCGACAAATAGCGTCATCCAGGGCCACTCACGCTGCACGCGTCGCATGGCGGCCTGCATACGCCCCGCTTGCAGAATAGGAGCGTCGCTGCCCAGAGGCGATGGCTCACCCTGCCAGTCATCGGGTAGGGCTACCCAGCCGCCATCCAGCGCCCAAACCGGCTTGTGCCCCTCGCCGCGCCGCAGCATCTCTTGCCGCAGCAGAATGACCCGCGAAAAGTTCAGCACCTCCGGAGACACGCGCCGGTCGTATGGGTCAGACCAGAAACCGTAAGCCTTGACGCCTAATACATCAAAGTGATCGCCGGCTCCCCGACGATAGATCTCCTGCAGATAGCGCACGTCGCTGAGATTGCGTCCGCCCTCCTCCAAGTTGGGCGCCAGCCCACCGGCGATGATGAGGGCACGTGGATCGGCCGCGCGAATGGCCGGGGCCGCAGCGGCCAACAGGTCCACATAGCCTGCCGGGTCTATCTCGCCCGTGCCCCAATGGGGATGGATGTTGGGCTGATCCCAGATCTGATAGGCCAGCACATGATCGCGGTAGCGCTCGGCAAAGGCGGCGGCAAACCGGGCATAATCCTCGTAATCGTGGGGTGGCGCGTGGGGGTTGGCCTGCTCGCGGGGCGACCGTGCCCATCCAGGGGCGCCATCCAGCACAGCGATGACGGCGAAACCCTCTTCCCGCACCAGTTCGAGGACATAGTCCCAGCGGGCCCAGTCATAGACACCCGGGGCCGTCTCGATCTCGCCCCAGCTAAAGCGCTGGCGCAGTGTGCCATAGCCCAAATCGCGCAGGCCGTGCAACGCCTGCAGCACTTTGCGATTGGTGGCATAGCGCTCCAGGGCAACATTGATCCCCATGCGGGGCGTCATCAGGGGAGGTTGATCGACAGCCAGCCCGCTCTCGATGCCACGTTGCGCTATGCGATAGGCATGAACATCCTGGATCATGAACGCCAGCAGGCCTAGCAGCAAGACCACCCGTATAGCGACGCCTAAAAGTGCTCGCCCTATGCCCTGTCTGCGCTTTCGGGTGTTGCCCTCGGTCACGGCTCAGCCGCCTCGGGGTTCGCGGCGCTGCAGGTGTACCAGCAGGACCGAGATATCCGACGGGTTGACGCCCTCGATGCGCGACGCCTGGCCGACAGTCTCAGGCCGGTGGGCCGCCAGGCGCTCTTGCGCCTCGGCTCGCAGCCCCTCGAGCGCCATATAGTCGAAATCGTCGGGGATGCGACGGCTCTCGAGGCGTTGGGCGCGCTCGACCTGAGTGCGTTGCTTGCGGATGTAGCCTTCATAGCGAATCTCTAGCTCCACCTGCTCGGTCACGCTGGTGGGCAGCGGGTGCTCGGGGGGCGCAAACTGCCGCACCAGGTCCCAGGTAGCACCTGGGCGGCGCAGCACCTCATAGGCTGGCACGGCCTGGCGCAGCGGCTCCAACCCCCTGGTCTGGAGATAGACATTGACGGCATCGGGTTGCAGGCTGACCCTCTTGAGCCGCTCGATCTCATCAGCGATGGCCTGGCGTTCCTCCTCCGCCTGGCGGTAGCGTTCGTCAGAGACGAGGCCCACCTGATGCGCCAGGTGCGTCAGGCGCAGATCGGCGTTATCCTGTCGCAGCAGCAGGCGATACTCGGCGCGCGAGGTGAGCATGCGGTAGGGCTCGGTGACCTCCTTGGTGGTCAGGTCGTCCACCAGGACCCCCAGATAGGCCTGATCTCTGCCCAGGGCGAGGGGCGGCTCGTCCCAGGCGCGACGCGCCGCGTTGGCCCCGGCCAGCAGGCCCTGGGCGGCGGCCTCCTCATAGCCAGAGGTGCCGTTGATCTGCCCACCGAAAAACAGCCCCTGGATCCTTTGTGCCTCCAGCGATGCCCTGAGCTGGTGCGGGAGCACAAAGTCATACTCGACAGCGTACGCCGAGCGCACGATCCGGGCGTGGGCCAGGGCCGGGATACTGTGCAGGATCTCGATCTGCACGTCATAGGGCAGCCCCGTAAAGCAGCCCTGGACATAGACCTCTCCCGTGGCCCAACCCTCAGGCTCCAGAAAGAACTGGTGGCTCTCCTTGTGGCCAAAGCGCAACACCTTTTCCTCGATGGAGGGGCAGTAGCGGGGGCCCATAGATTCGAGCTCGCCGGGCGCAATGGGCGAGCGGTGCAGATTATCACGGATGATCCGATGGGTCTCGGCGTTGGTGTGCACCAAATAGCAGGCCATCTGCGGATGCCAGGCCGTCTGATGGTCCACAGGGTAGACGGGGTTGGGCGGCAAGAGCAGCGGCTGCTCGGGTTGGCCACGAAATGAGAAATGGAGGGGCTCGTCGCTGCCGTATTGATGCATCGTGAGGGCATAGTCGATGCTGCGGGCGTCGATTCGGGGGGGCGTGTTAGTCTGCAGGCGCCCCAGGGTCAGCCCATGTTCACGCAGGGAGCGAGAGAGCCCCTGGGCAGGCAGCTCTCCTGCGCGGCCGGCGGGGGTCGCGTGCTCGCCGCTCAGGATGCGCCCATTGAGAAAGGTCCCGCCGGTGATGACGACGGTGCGGCCAAAAAGCGTTTGGCCCCAGGCTAGCTGTACCCCCTCTACGCGCCCCTGGCGCACCAGCAGGCGCTCCACGGTCCCCTGGCGGACCTCCAGGCCGGGCGTCTGCTCCAGGTGATGTTTCATGCTCAGGGAATAGAGGTGCTTGTCGGTCTGGGCCCGCAGGGCATGCACCGCCGGCCCCTTGGAGAGGTTCAGCATGCGAATCTGGATCATGGTGCGGTCGGTGTTCCAGGCCATGGCGCCGCCCAGCGCGTCGATCTCGCGCACCAGATGAGACTTGCCTGGCCCGCCAATGCTGGGGTTGCAGGGCATCTGGGCCACCAGATCCAGGTTCATGGTGACCAGCAGGGTGCGTCTGCCCATACGCGCCGCGGCCAGGGCGGCCTCGCAACCCGCATGCCCTGCGCCCACCACGATCACGTCGTAAGGCTGATCGCTCAAGAGCTCTGTTCTCCCAAAAGCACATGGGCGGCCAGACGGTGGGCCTCGGCGCGGAAGCGCCCCCAGTCAGCCCACTCGGGCGGCAGGTTGCCCAGAGCCTCAGCCACGGCGGGGAGCTCCTTTGCCGTCACGTCACGATAGCCGGTGATCTCCTCTTCAGTATCGGTGTTGCCCAACTCGCCACCCTTTTCCGAGAGCAGGAACAGGTATGACGTAAACGGCGAAACGTCCTGCCCGTGGACAAAGCGCTGTCGCAGGATGCCGACAAAGCGCTCGAGGCATAACTGCAGGCCCGTCTCTTCATGGCCCTCTCGCAATGCGGCCTCGGCCAAGTCCTCTCCCGGTCCCACACCCCCCGAAAGCAGGCGATATGTGCTTGGCGGGTAGAATGACTTGGTATGGAGCAGGAAACGGTCGTTGGGCCTACGAACCAGTAGCACCACCTCAGCGGTGCGATGGTCCTCCAGGTTCTGTCGTTCGAGGAGGGTTTCGGCGTTGACCCGGTAGGTCCGCTCCCAGACCACCGGCTCGCCATAGCGCTCGGCGGCTGCCTCTACACCTCGAGCGCCTGTCTCTTGCTTGGGCACTGTTGCTCTCACTTTCGTCACGCCTTCTGACGACAGATTATAGCATGGGGATGAGTGTGCATCGAATGAGAGGGCTCGCGCAAAGAAAAACGAGCCCCGCAGGGCTCATTTCGACAATAGGGGCAGAATGGGGCGCTATTCTTTGGAGAGGACCAGAGCGCGAAAGGCGTCGAGTTCATCGGTGATGTCAAAGCTGGCCCATTGGCCGTCGGTATCACCTACGTTAAAGAGGGCGAACCCCAGTACGTAGGGGTCGCTCCGCAACTCGTCGTCATACCAGGAGACCTCGGCCAGATACGAGTTGAGGTCTTGAACGGTGAGCTCGGGGGCCAACGTGCCGTCGAAATCGCGCCATCCGCCCAGTGAGGGATCCTGGTTGCGAAGCACGCCGCCATCAATGCCCGCTTCGGTGATCACCAGTGGCACGACCAAGTTGGCGGGTCCCAGAACGTGCTCGTACCAATAGCGATAGCGCAGGGTGAGCGCGCCAAATCCTTTCTCAAGCTCCATGCCGGGGATAGCGGCGCCCACGCCATGCAGCATGGTGGGGGCCGAGTACTCGTGCAGCGCGAACAGTCCTCCGTACTCTTGGGCGGCGACCAGGGCCGGCATAAAAGCCATGAATTGGTCCGCTTCTGGCGTGCCGGTGGAGAAATTGCCCACAGCGACCCTGAGCCCCAAGTCGTGCATCAGGCGAGTGCGCTCAGCCTCAAAGGCAGCGTACCACTCCATCTGCCAGACATGGCGAATCACAGGCTCGTTCCAGCCCAGCCAATAGTCCACCCCCGGGTTGGCCAGATATCGGCCCGCATGCGATACGACGAATTGCTGCGCGCGCTGTTTCGGATCGCCGGTAAAGGTCTGACCCTTTTCCTCAAAGCGTCCCAAAGTGATGGTCCCAGGTGAGACCTCTTTGACATCCACAAACCAGCCCAGGTCGCCGACGCCCACGATGATGGCGGGCTGCACCTGCTCCACAAAGGCCATAATGCCAGAGGCGTTGTTGCGGGTCACATGCAAGCCCAGCTTGCTGCGCCCAGCAGGCTCTCCGAGGGAGAGGGGCAGGACGACCGCCTCTTCCGGCTCCGCATAGACGGCCATCTCTTCTCTGAGGGGGATATACCAGAGAGAGGTGCTGCCCAGGCTGGTGCAATCCATTAGAAAACTGCTCCAGCCGCCTGACCAGTTCATCTCGATCTGGTGGCACGCCTCCGCCACAGAGAGGCCTACGATTTCATCGGGCCCATAATGAATGACTGTCGAGGCGGCCTGCCCGGGATCAAGCTGATCGAGCTCCCAGATCTGGTACAGCTCCTCTTCCATATCGGGGCCAAAGTAGCGGTCCAGCACGCGGATCTCGGCCAGGGGCCACGGGCTCAGATTGGATAGCGTGAGGATATAGTCGAGCCCGTCGCCTGCGAGGAAGGTAGCCTGCAGCAATAGGGTTTCAGAGGGCTTTTCGGCCTCGATGGGGCTCGAAAAGACCATGTCAGCATCCATCACGGCGACATCGGCACCCCGCGCAAGAATGGTGGGAACGGATGCGAAAAGAATGCCAACGATCAGCAATATCAGACGCACGAGACGGGGCATGGCCGCTGCAAAGGCTCTCACAACGTTCCTCATAGTGTGTTTGGGACATCGTCACAGACGGCCTATCTGTAAGGCCATTATATGCGATTGACACCAAGCCCGCAAGAAGGATTCTGCCCAAACATAGGGTCATCAGAGGTGCCGGCGTAAATATCGCATGAGGGCAGAGCCTCCAGCATACGAGAAAAGCACAGCAGCCAGATTCATTGGGCATGCGGGAGATTGCTCGGGCAACGCCTGCCAGAGCCTATCCCATTCTATCGCCAGATGCATACATCATGCCTGCAAGCAGGAACCTTGGCATTCCAAAAGCTGCCCGGCAAGACGACGGTACAGAGCTTTGACCTCGATCCAGGTTGGCGCTACAATGGGCTCATAGAGCACGATCCGCGATGGGAGGATCATTCATGGCCACACTACCTGATGGGACATCTCTACCTGGGCGCCTTATTGTTGTGGAAGGGATTGACGGCTCGGGCAAGAGTACACAACTGGATCTAGTACACAAATGGATTACTTCTCTTGATTATGCGGTGGCATTTAGCGAGTGGAACTCGTCGCCGGTGGTCCGCAAGACCACCAAGCGCGGTAAGAAAAAGCAGTTGCTGACGCCTATCAGCTTTTGCCTCATACATGCCGTGGATTTCGCCCATCGCTATCAGCAGCAAATCATACCCGCTCTCAAAGCTGGCGCCGTCGTCCTGGCGGACCGGTATGTCTACACGGCCTTTTCTCGGGATGCGGCGCGAGGTGTAAACCGCCAGTGGGTGCGTGACATCTACTCGTTTGCTGCCACGCCCACGGTGGCCCTCTATTTCAAGGTGCCCCTCGAAGAGTCGTTGCGTCGCATCATGACAGGCCGTCCGACGCTCAAATACTATGAGGCCGGGCTCGACCTCGGCCTGTCCGAGGATCCGAACGAAAGCTATCGCATGTTTCAGGGGCGCATCCTGCGAGAGTATGAGGGCATGGTGCCCGAGTTTGGCCTGACCGTTGTGGATGCAGGCCTCCCTCTTGTCAGGCAGCAAGAGATCGTGCGGCAGGCCATTGAGCCACATCTCGAGGGTGCGCTCAAGGCAGAGTCCAATCCCTGGCGCAAAGTACTGGCGGCTGAGGGGCTTTCGGGCCGCTACCTGGATAGCCTTGTGCAGAGCGGAGGATAGTCATAATGCGCGAGACCAAGTTTTACGGCCACGGGCTGCCGGATGTAGAGACTCTTGAACTCAACGGGAAACTCATCGCCTTGGAGGGGCCCGATGGTATCGGCCGTTCTACCCAGATTGCTCTCTTGCGAGAATGGCTCGAGGCCAGTGGCTATGCCGTGTATGCCAGCGGATTCAGGCGGTCAGAGCTGGCCAGCCGCGGGATCCAGGCGGCCAAGCAGGGCCATACGTTGGGCAACTTGACCATGGCCCTCTTTTACGCCACCGATTTCGCCGATCGCTTGGAGCGAGAGATCATCCCGGCGCTGCAAGCAGGCTTTATCGTGCTGACCGACCGCTACGTCTATTCCCTCATGGCGCGTTCTATGGTGCGTGGTGTCGACAAGGCCTGGCTCAAGTCGTTATTGGGGATCGCCCTCGTTCCCGATGCAGTCCTCTACCTGCGGGCCTCTGTGGAATGCCTCGTGCCCCGGGTGCTGGCGTCACGGGGCTTTGACTATTGGGAATCGGGCATGGACTATTTGGGATACTCGGGCTATTACGAGAGTTACCTGGATCACCAGACGCGGATGTTGAGGACTCTGGATGATCTGGCCAAAGAGTATGATTTTCAGATCATCGACGCCGAGCGCTCCATCGAGGTAGTCTTTGGCGATCTATGTGAGGCTGTCCAGTGTCTGGTGCAGGACCTCAAGCCGGGGGCGGCAAAGGCAGACTGCTAGCGCGCGCCGCGATACACAAGCGCTACTCCTGGGCCGCGCTTCTCATCCGCTCTCTCAGCGCGGCAAGAGCAGCCGGCCCAGCAGAGGCTTGGACAAACTGATGGCGTCATGCGGACAGAGTTCATGGCAGCAGTAGCAGCGAACGCACGTTTTGGAATCCATCAAGGCACGGCCATCGATGATCTCGATGGCATCCACCGGGCAGTGCTTGACGCAGAAGCTACAGGCGATGCACTCTTTTGTCGCCTGGGGGCGTGCCACGAGCTGCCGCCACATCCAGCCGCTTGTAAACAGCCGCATGGCGCTGGTGCCCCGTGAGTCGTTCTCTGCGCCATTGGGTGAGGGCGCCAGCCATTGGATCAGCAAACGCATTGGCCTGGGAAACAGGCCGGGGTCGATAGGCGCCTCAATGCCGCCGCGGAAATCGGGCACCACCAGACTGGCCAGATCCTCGCCCACCATGTCGATATCCTCGATGCGCCCCGTAATTATGCCCCGGGCCACAGCCAGCCGCGTGGTGAGCACATCCTGCGGCGGGACGCCCACCAGCGCCGCGCAAACCGTATCCACCGCCAGGCAATCAGCCCCGGCCACGATGGCCCCGATCTCACGGGGATCGCCTCCCGAGGGGCCCTCGCCCTCCATGCCCACTATGGCATCCATCAGGGTAAGGGTGGGGCGCGCAAAGGTCAGGATGTCCAGCATGGCCTCGCCAAACATCTCCCGGTCCACCAGCTTGGCATGATAGCTGATCTTGAGCGAACCGGGTACCAGCCCAAACAGGTTCTTGACGCCCAGCGTGAGAACCGTCAGGTTGTGAGTCTTGAGCTTGGGCAGATTGATGACCACATCAGCTTCCAGCAGGGGTTGGATCAGGTCGAGGCGGTGTAGCACCTGGCCCTCGGGATGGGATACCTGAGAGCTGGCAGTATCATAGTTGAGCTCGGCACCGCCCTCTTCCGCCGCGCGAACCATACCGCTGCGGCGATAGGCGAGCCGTAGAGCGGGAGCCGAATAGGGGCCGCCTGGCGATTCGGCGATCAGCGGCACGCCCCCGGCCTCACGCACCAGGCGGGCCACGGCCGCTACGATCGTGGGGTGCGTGGTGACAGCCCGGTTGGGCTCCATCCCCCGCACCAGGTTGGGCTTGAGCAGGACCTTTTGGCCCGGTTGCACAAACGCCTCCATGCCGCCCAACAGCGCTACTGCCTGGCGTACGGCGTCCATGACGCGCTCGGACGCATAGTCGCTGCAACGAACCAGTGATACGGTGGGTGGTGACATGCTGGTTCGACTCCTCAGCCCTCGGCCTCGGACAGGGCGGTGACCGCTTCGGCCAAAAAGCGCAACTGTCTGGCGGCCAGCCCGATCTTGAGCCGGCGAGCCTCGTCCTCCTCCAGCAGCCGCTGCAGATCGCCCTCTTGAAGACAGCGGGTCATCCGCTGCACCTCGTCGACAAAGGCGTCCAAGGAATGGAACTTGTGTACGCGGTTCCCATCCTGCGTGGTGGGCTCCAGGTGGTCATAGCCCTGGGTATCACCCTCCTCGGAGATGTCCCAGGGTGGATCTCCCTCCTCCTCGGAACCGCCGTCCCAGCCCTCTGCCACACTTTCCTGGGGCATTGGCTCGGGCGACAGATGGCCCATCTGCTCCATAGGTCTCGATTCGATCACAGGCACTCGCTCGCCACGACGCAGCAACTCTAGCGCCGCCGCCGGGTTCACATTGGCGTTGCGCTCCAGTACGGCGCACAGGCGGGCCAGCTCGGCGGCCGAGAGGCTCTCCTCGATCACCAGTTCGGCCACGGCCTGCTGGCGCGTCTCGGGGCTTATATCCGCCAGATGCTGGGCATGAGTAACACCGAGGGCTCCGTTCGCCACCTGCTCGCGCACAGTGGGGGCCAACTGAGCCAGGCGCAGATAGCGCTGTATCTGGCGAGCCGAGAGCCCCAGCGTGCGGGCCATCTGATCCAGCGCCTGGGTCTGGGGCAGCCCCTGCTGGGCCAGGTGCTGCAGCATGCGCTCAAAGGCCCGGCACTTGTCCATATCGTTGAGGTCCAAGCGCTGCAAATTCTCCAGCACCTGCTGTACCATCACGGATTGAGGGTCGCCGTTCTGCACGGTGACGCAGGGGACCCGATCCAGTCCCACGACGATGGCGGCATCACGGCGCCGGTTGCCATAGACGACGCGATAGGCCCGGCCCTCGGGCGCGACGCCCAGCGGCTGCAAGATGCCATGCTCGCGAATGGTCTCGGCCAGCCCGGCCAGGTTGCCGGGATCCGAGCGCACATTGTCGCGGCTGGGCAACAGGTCGCGAGGATTCAGGTAAAGGATCTGCTGATCGTTCTGCATCGGTTCTCCTGGAATGTGCTGGAATGATGTTTCAGGTCGCAGGCACCGGGTTGCGCATATAGTCACCATAGCGCATGAACGCCTGGCAGGCGATCTCTTGCCAGTGCGGATCGAGCCCGATGGAGGTGTTGTCGCTATAATAGCCACCGATGAACCCGCCCTCGGGGCCGCCGAGCCGCGCGATGAGCGCGCGCGCCTCTTTCTCAATGGCGGCTGCATCCTCCGATTGCAGCGTCTTTTGAATGTCCACGGGACACCAAAAAGTCATCTGTCCGTGGAACTGGGCCAGCACATCGATGCCATGCAGACGGGGCTGGTCGAACTGGAGGGCGTCTATGCCGACCTCGATCAGGTCGGGGATGATCTTGGTGATCTTGCCGCACGAATGCATCAGGACCTTGAGGCCGTTGTCGTGAGCTATGGCGCACAGCCGTTCGAACCCGGGCCGAAAGAGGGCGCGCCAGGTGGCCGGGCTGATCATGAGGCTCTCCTGGGTGCCCCAGTCCTCGGGGAACATGACGCCATCCACGCCGGCTTTGGCATAGCTTGCGATCGTATCGGCCAGCAGGTCCTCGATGCGGCTCAGGAGCTCGCGCACCGGCTCGGGCTCTAGCAGCATATCCATCAGGAACTGGTCGAGACGGCGCATCTTGCGGGCGATGTTAAAGGAAAAGCCGGGCAGGTGGCCGATGCAGAACAGGTCGAGATTGGCCGCCACGGCGCGCTTGACCGGACCAAAGTTGGCGGGATTGGCCAGGTCTGGTAGCACAAGGCTGTCCATCTGGTCCCACGATTCGAGCACGCCGCGGGCCACCTCGCCCTTGCTGGTCTTGTCAACCCGGGCCCAGGTGTTGCCCCACTCGTCCACATACTCCTGGCGCTCGCCGCCCACCGTGTGCCAGACCGGAGCATAGCCCTGGAGCTGGTAGCCGGTGTTGGCAAAGTCATTCCAGTACGGTTCGGGAAAAGAGGCCGCCAGCCGGTCGGGCTCGCGGAACTCGAGCGTCCTCAGTACGCGCTCGCGAGAGTTCATGGTTGCCTTCCTCTCTCAGGTGCCAGATGGCAGGGCGCCGGGGCTCGCGTGCTCATTATGATAGAGCAGAGGGGCGATGGAGGCAAGCGGGGTGGAAAGGGATGATCTAGTGCTGTCTGCATGACGTCTGCCTACCCGTACGCCTGTCGCAGCCTGTCATAGAGCAGAGCGAACGTGCGATCCCTGTCTACATGGTAACAGCGCAGGATCGAGCCCAGCGTGCCCTTGAAGGCATAGTCCAGGTTCCAGTCCACCTCGGGGCACGCGGTCACATCCCAGCAGGCCAGCGTGGGGTCCACCAGGGCAGCGATATCGCCCAGGTCGAAAAAGCCTTTCTTGTCCTCCATGAACCAGGGCATCCGGTGGCGATAGGTGTGCAGGTACTCTCCCAGCGCGCCATAGGGTTTGACGAGCCTGTCGGACTCTTCCATGGGGCAAGTCAGGTAGGTGCCGGTGTCGAACAGGACAAAGGAAAGGGGCGAGTGAAACAAGAGCCGGGCGGCGCGCACGTCACCAAAGACGTTGAAATTGTAGCATTGCACAGGCCATCGGGTGCGGAAATGCCAGAAAACCACCACGCGATCCACGATGGCCGGTTCCTGCAGCAGGGCAGAAGCCATGTCCGTCGCCGAGCCCAGGCCCACGATCCACAGCGGATCATCGGGGGTGCTGGCCATGGCCCGCTCGATGATAAAGTCCACCCCCTCGGACTGCGAGGGCTGGAACTGATACTGCATGGGATCCGAGCCGCGCAGCACGGGCCACCTGTCGCTCATGCCGGCTTTGGCCAGCACGGTCTCGATTTCTTGTGCCGAGGCTTCCACGCTGCCAGGACCGCCCCAGGCATTGTCAAAGTTTGCGGCCACAAAGCCCTCGATCTCGAACCGCTCGGGGCTCAGAATCGCCAGGGCTATGGCCCATTGATCGTCGATCTCGTTCTTGGCGTCGCTATCGATCACCACTCGGATGCGCTCATGCGGGGGCGGTATCTGCGGAACGATTCGCTCCTGTGGGCTGATCGGGAACTGCATCTTGCCTCCCCATTTCGTATCATAGCTGCCCCGTCTGTTATCCATCTTAGGGCCAGGGAAGGTAATGGGCAAGTGGAGGCGAATGGGGCCTCCGCACACTTGCCTTACGATTGCCGCCACCAGCATCATCAGGCTATACTTGCCTCCAGTTTTTCTCATGGGGGGTAGATTGATGAAGAGTGTAGTCGTGTGGATGAGGTCAAGAGGACGATGGCTGGCGTACTCGAGTGTGCTATTCTTGGGGCTTTTGATGCTGGGAGCGGTGGCGGCACGCCCTCGCGCGACAGAGGCCGCAGGAGCCAGCTTTCGTGGTTACCTGCCGGTCCAGGTCAAGCAGGTTCCCGACACCAGTTGTGAGGGGATTCCCCACGAGCATTACAGTATCATCCCCGTGGACCCCGTCATGGGGCCGCCGGATGCGCCAGCCGACCAGCACCCCGACATGAACCTGGCTCTGCGGGGCTATGTGGAGAATCCTACGGCCCATCGAGGGCTGGTAGATTATGGGGGTGACACCGACGCCCATGCGCCCCAGTTGATCGAGCTCTTTGGCGATCGGAGGGCGCCTACCTTCCGCAGGGTGTATCGGGTGTACGAGTGGGATGGCGAGTGGCCGGGCGTGTACGGCGTCATCCCCATTGCCGATCCCGAGGTCACGCTGGCGGGGCTGGCCGCCCAGCCGGGCGAGTTGATCCATCTGCCCGGCCGAGGCCCCGACATCTACCAGGGTCGCTATCTGGCCCTGGTGCTGTATGCCGCACCGGATCGGATCACGCTCAAGTACACGAGGGATGACAATGTGGTGTGGGGCTACACGATCCATCTGGAGGGGATCTGCGTCGAGCCGAGGCTGCTGGCCCTCTATGAGCAGAGTGTCGCTGGGGGGCGCACGCACCTACCGGGGATCGAGCGGGACCAGGCCATTGGTCGTGCCATGAGCGACGAGCTAGGCGTGGTCATACGGGATAACGGCTGGTTCATGGATCCCCGCTCGCGCAAGGACTGGTGGCAGGCGCTGATGGTGGCGCCCATGGAGGTCCCGCAAATCGACGCGACGGAAAGCGAGTGGTTCATAGAGCGGCAGCGCCTGCTGGAGGAGCGAGTCGACATCAATGATGGGCAGTAGCCGGCGCCCATCCAGCAATCTGGCGTATTGAGTATGCAAAAAGGAGAGGTGCCGGGTCCTCTTGGCGCGGGCCTCTCCTTGTCTTATGAGCCAGTACCCGATGTGAGTTCGGGCATGACCGCCCGCTACTGCGAGGCGGGGTCCTGCATCAACTCGATCTCCAGGCCGTCGGGGAGCTTGATCCAGTTGCGTCCTTGTGGCAGCGCTTTGACATCCCACTGATAAACCTCGTCCAGAGCAGCTTCCAGGTCATCGGTAAAGATGCCCAAGTGAACCATGCGCCCCTCGGGGCCTGCAAAGTCCTTGTCCGAGACCAACTGCACCCCCCCAGCCGTCCAGACCTGCACCGGATCGTCAGGGTCACCTGCGACCCGATCCACGGGCATACCCAGGGCCTCCTCGAAAAAGCGGATGTGCCACTGAATGTCCTTGACACGGATGGCGGTGTGTTGCAGGTACGATGTCTTGGCGTATGCCATGCTGCTCTCCCCTGTGTAGGCGTTATCAGACAGCCAGTAGGTAATGCGGATGCTTGTTCGCGGCGGAACCCCGTCGAATCAGCGATGCTCCATCAGGCCAAACTGCTCAGGCGGCCAGTAACGCAGCCAGGCTCGCCCGATGATGTCCTCGTACGAGATCATACCAAAAGAGCGCGAGTCATTGCTGGCGCGACGATTATCGCCCAGCACCAGCACATGTCCCTCGGGGACCAGACTTTCGGGCATGCTGCCCAGGGTGGGCTGCTCCAGATAGGTCTCTTCTAGCGGCTCGCCATTGATATACACCTGGTTCAGCTTGATCTCTACCAGGTCACCGGGCAAGCCGATCACGCGCTTGATCAAGGGCACCGTCGTATGACGGGGCGGTCGGATTACAATGATATCGCCTCTCTCTGGCTCGCGAAAGCGATAGGTGAGCTTTTCAATGATTAGGCGCTCATTGTTTTGCAGGTTGGGCTCCATACTCTGGCCTTCGACGCGGGTCGCCTGAGCCAAAAAGAGGTTCACCACCAATACAATGACCAGAGCCGGCAGCACCGACTCGATCAGCTCACGCAGCCAGGATTTGGCCTTTTTCGGTTCTGGTTGTTCCGTCATCTTGATCGGTCCATTCAATATGTGTCCTAGTATATCGTATAGATGAGACCCAGGGCAAGCATGCTCGCCCTGGGTTGATAGGTTTTGGCGATCAATCGCTAACGGCGCGAGCGCCCGCCCGAGTCGCCGCCCGAGCGGCCCCGGTCACGTGAACGACCTCCGCCGCCGCCACCAGGCCTGCGGTCGCGGCCACGGGCCTCTTCCGCGGTCCAGCCTTCGAGTACGGCTTGCCGCGAGAGGCGCACCCGCCCCGAAGGATCGATATCCGTGACCATGACGGTGATCTCTTCGCCTACCCGAGCCACATCCTCGACGCTGGCCACATGATAGTCGGCCAGTTGCGAGATGTGTACCAGGCCATCCTGCCCAGGCAAAAACTCGACAAAAGCGCCGAAATCAGTGGTGCGCACCACCTTGCCCGTATAGATCTTGCCGATTTCGGGCTCGGCCGTAAGGCCCTGGATACGGGACAGGGCCTGTGCCATGGCTTCGCCATTATTGGATGCAACAGTCACCACACCATCATCCTCGACATTGATGCTGACACCGGTGTCATCGATGATGCCGCGGATGTTCTTGCCGCCCGGACCAATCAGCGACCCGATCTTGCTTACCGGGATGGTGATCGTTTGAATGCGCGGTGCATACTGGGAGATCTCCTTGCGCGGCTCGGGCAAGGTGGCATTCATGACAGCCAGGATCTTGTCGATGGCGACTCGGGCCTTGGCCAGGGTCTGCTCGATGATCTCATCGCGAAGGCCCTCGATCTTGATATCAAGCTGAATGGCCGTGATTCCCTTGGCGGTGCCAGCGACTTTGAAATCCATATCGCCCAGGTGATCTTCCAGGCCCTGGATGTCGGTCAGCACGGCAAAGCGATCTCCGGAGGTGATCACACCCATGGCGATACCGCCCACCGCCGCCCGCAGCGGGACGCCGGCATCGAACAGGGCCAGGCTACTGGCACAGACGCTGGCCATGGAGGTGGAGCCGTTGGAAGAAAGCGCCTCGGACACGGTACGGATCGTGTACGGGAACACTTCCTCGTCGGGCAGCATGACCTCTACAGCACGCTCGGCCAAGGCGCCGTGTCCGATCTCTCGGCGCCGCGGGCCGCGCATGAACCAGGTCTCACCCGTCGAATAGGGCGGAAAGTTATAGTGATGCATGTAGCGCTTGGTGGTCTCTTCGGTCAGCCACTCGATGCGCTGCTCATCTTCGGCGGATCCCAGGGTAACCAGGCTGAGTATCTGGGTCTCGCCGCGCGAAAAGAGGGCCGAGCCGTGGGTGCGGGGCATAAGGCTGGTTTCGGCATAGAGCTCGCGGATCTCGTCCGGGCCGCGGCCGTCGATGCGCATCCCTGTATCCAACACATGGTTGCGCATGGCCTCTTTTAGGAGGCGATCAAAGGCTTCGCCAAGATCCTCCGGATCCATCTCGGAATCGGCTCCCTCGATCAGGCGCTCTCGCAGAGTCTGTTCAGCCTCGCGCCGCTCATCGCGGCTCATACCGGCCTCGACCAGATCCTGAAGCGCGTCTCCTATCTGATTACGCACATGCTCGATAACGCCCGAGTCCAGTCCCTCGACCTCGGGCATGACCTTTTCCTTGCCGATCTCCTCGCGCATGCGTTCCTGCACCTCGATGGTGTCACGCATGGCCTTGTGACCTAGGCGGATCGCCTCCAGTACGATCTCATGAGGGACCTCGTCGCCGCTCACATCCATCATCATTACAGAATCTTTGGTGCCGGCCAGGGCCACATCGAGATCGCTTTCGTCCATCTGGTGCATGGTCGGATTGATGACAAATTCGCCATCAATGTATCCTACTCGTGCGGCGCCTACCGGCGTCGTAAAGGGGATGTCCGAAATCATCAGCGCCGCGGAGGCGCCCACGATCGAGAGCATGTCGAGGCTATGCTCTTCATCCACCGAAAGTGGGGTGATGACGATCTGAACGTCGTTGTGGTATCCCTCGGGAAAGAGGGGCCGCAGGGGGCGGTCTACCTTGCGCATCGTGAGGATGGCCTCGGTGGGAGGACGGCCCTCACGCTTGAAAAAGCCGCCTGGGATACGTCCGGCGGCATAGCGCCGCTCCTCAAAGTCTACGGTCAGAGGAAAAAAGTCAATTCCCTCACGAGGCTCCTTGGAAGCGGTGGCGGTGATGAGGAGAACGACATCACCCCACCGGGCAAGCACGGCGCCTCCCGCTTGGGGTGCCAGTTTGCCAGAGCGCAAACTGATCGTATCTCGTCCAAATTCAGCAGTAAACTCGCGTTCCATGATCGATTCCTTTCTCTCATGTCAGGGCCTGGGAGATCGGAACGCATCAACCAGGGACTGGGGGATAGGTCTCGTTTAGTTTTGAGACGCATCCCCCAATTCCTGCTAGAAACGTTCGCGATCTCCTCAGGCTCATAAAAACCAGTATATAATGGGCTACAATGGCATATAAACGAAAAGAAGAGTAGCAGGACACCAAGCCCCAGCTACTCTTTATTGCCAGTCCAATCGTTGATATGCAAACTAGCGGCGCAGTCCGAGCCGTCCAATAATCTCACGGTACTTTTCACTATCTTCACTGCTCAAGTAATTCAGATGGCGCCTACGCTGACCCACCAACTTGAGCAGGCCGCGACGCGAGTGCTCGTCGTGTCGATTCTGGCGTAGGTGCTCTGTCAAACGGTTGATGCGCTTGCTCAACAGGGCTATCTGAACCTCGGGCGACCCGGTGTCGTCCGGATGTCGATGAAACTCGTCAACAATCTCGGTCTTTTCCGTCTTGGTGAGCGCCATATTATTCTTTCCTTCCTGCGCAACAAGAGTAGACGACGCAATTATAGCACAAGCGGCGATCAGACGCAAACGCCATCTGCGTCAGCAAAGCTCGTTAGCATCCACGCAGGCAACTGCGTCAACAGTGCGCTCTGGCAGATCGGCACATGATGCGTGGTTTTGGCATAGCTTGTTTGATTGACAATGCGAGCTCCCTCTGGTATACTTTTGTGGTTCCTTGGAGGGTGCCATTCGCGTTTGTGGAGGGATGGCAGAGTGGTTGATTGCGGCGGTCTTGAAAACCGTTGATCTCACGATCCGGGGGTTCGAATCCCTCTCCCTCCGCCTTAACAGAAGAATCTGTATGGGGAGGTGCCGGAGTGGACGATCGGGGCCGCCTGCTAAGTGGTTGTAGGGGTTATACCCTACCCAGGGTTCGAATCCCTGCCTCCCCGCTAGAGCTGACGCAAGTGGGTTGGCAGCATGGCCCGGATTTGGCTCTGCCACTGGGCTGTGCTAGAATAAACTTGTTATGCTCACAGGCGCCCGTACCTCAATTGGATAGAGGGCCGGCCTACGAAGCCGTTAGTTGCGCGTTCGAGTCGCGCCGGGCGCACACAAGGCACCACGATCGCGTGGTGCTTTTTGCTATACACTGCTCGTTTTGGACGCGTCATACAGGGGCACTCCAGGAGAAAGGGCAATGCTGCGAAATCTGCTGACCTTTGATCGCGTCAACTGGTGGGTCCTGCTGGGCGGTTTGGGGCTCAATTTCATCATCTCGATCTTTTCGTCGCTGGTTGGGGCCTATCTGGCCGTGGCCGAGGACACGGTCTCTTTCTACAGCCAATATGGGCCGCCCCTGATGCTGCTGGGGGTGTTTCTGGCTTGTGGCCTGGCCGGTTGGATTGTGGCCAAGATCTCGTATGAGGTCCCCATACGCCACGCCTTTCTTTCGAGCCTGGGCGCCAGCGTGCCGTATCTGTTCTTTGGGGTGATTGGGTTCAACCCGTGGCTACTGATTCTGGCGGTCGTAGCGATAGCGGGCAACATGAATGGCGCCATGTTGGCCATGCCCAGGCCGCGCAGCCGCGACTGAACTGCCCGAGCCGTTTTTGGCGTCGTCTAATACGCATGCTATACTGTTAATTCGATGCCCCCTTAGCTCAGTGGATAGAGCACCGGCCTCCGGAGCCGGTGGCAGGCGTTCGAGTCGCCTAGGGGGTACTGGATACGGTAATTCCAGCGGGATTGCACCACGAGCAATGGTGGTGCAATCCCGCTCTTTGTTCTAGCGTCCATACAATAATGGGGCGCCCCCCGGCCCTGCGGAGCGCTAGCGGCCAATAGCTACGTTATCGTGGCTCATTTTGCCGGTATGCCTTCTGTTTCCGAGACGCTCTCGATGTAGCTTCTGATATTCTCGACGGTGGTCTCGAGGATTCTCTCTACTGCCTCCCGCGTAAAAAAGGCGCTATGGGGGGTGATGATCACGTTGCGCATCCGCAACAGAATGTGATCCGCCAGCAGTGACCGAAGATCGTGCTCTTCCCGATAGAGAGAGCGCAAGAGCTCGGCCTCCTCACGGATCGATGGCTCTTCGGGCAGTACGTCCAGCCCGGCGGCCCGCACGGTTCCATTGGCCAATGCCTCTACAAGGGCATGGCTATCGACAAGCGGCCCACGTGCCGTGTTGATCAGGACCACGCCGCGCTTGACCTTGCTCAGTGCATCATGCGAGATGATGTGGCGCGTGTGCCGATTGCTGGGCACATGCAGAGTGATGACGTCCGAGTTGGCCAGCAGGTCATCAAAGGATACGTACCTGAACCCTAGTTCCCGTGCCGCCTCCTCATCCTGCTGGATATCATAGGCGACCACGTGCATCCCGAAACCCTTGGCGATGCTGATCACGCAGAGCCCGATGCTTCCGGTGCCTACCACGCCCAATGTCTTGTCCCGCAGATCAAAGCCCTGCAAGCCCTGTAGCGAAAAGTCGCCGCGACGGGTCCGGTCCGCCGCCTCTACCAGGTTGTGGCTGATGGCCAGCAGCAGCCCAAAGACATGCTCGGCAACGGTGGTATCGCCATAGGTCGGTACGTTTGCGACGGTAATGTCGTGCTCCTCACAGTATTCGGTATCAATATGATCATACCCTGTGGACCGGGTGGCAATCATCTTGAGGTTCTGGAACTGCTCCAACACTTCGGTGTCAAGCTCCGAGTATATGAACACGGATACGATGTCGACATCGGTGTAATTGTGCACATTGTCTGCGTCCAGGGTCTCGTGACTCAAGATCAGTTCATGCTCTGACGAGAACTCGTCAAAGACGTCACGCTCCCATTCCTCTAGCTCAAAGACAGCGATCTTCATAATAGGTGGCTCCCTTTCTATACTGAGCGCCTCTGTCAGGGCCAGGATCGCCTCTGGCAGAGGCATTGTCCCCTTGTTACGGGTGCTTTATTCCCATTATACAGTGAGACAGGCCGAAAGGGTTGGACAGGCACGATTTTATGTCGATTTATGACGTCTTCGCACGAACCTGTTCGCACGAACCTGTTCGCACGAATCTGTTCGCACGAATCTGGCTGGGGAGTATCTCGGCAGCAAGCCCGCAGCAACAAACGACCTGGCATCACTATCGAGCGATGCCAGGTCGTTATGTGGTTGGCTCTATCGTCGCTTTTTGCGCCAGATCAGGGCTGCCGGGCCTGCCAGAAGCAGGACGGGCAGCACATATACCACCGAGACCAGCGGGAATGAAGATACGACATTGATCCGTCCCATGGTGTTGGCATAGTAGGAAGGAATATGGGGCACACCGTCGATCTGGGGTTGTGCCGCGGCATACTCGACGACGGTCTGCCAGAGCTTGAGCTGTCTGCCATTGCTCTGATACACGATCAACTCGTCGAGGTGTTCCAGCGGAACGGCCTCGCCCTGCGCGTTCTTGGGGACGATGCTCAGGTGCGGGAGCATCTCACCGACCATGGGCAAGAACGAGAGGATATAGCTGTCGGTGACCAGGTGATAGAGGCGCTCATCTCCCCTCTTGAGGGTCACATACTGTCGGTCATCGTGCGCCGACTGGAGGCCACCTCCAGCATAGATCTCTGCGCTCGTCACCGCGCGACCTGTGGGCAGCGGCTGATTCAGGAAGGGGATGGTAAAGAGAATAGCATTGTTCGGGTTATAACTGTAACGCAGGCCCGAGTACTGGATAAAGAAGGTATCGCCCAGCATCTCTTGCAATAGCACGGACACCTCTAGCATGCGCCGCAGCTCTTCGCCGGTTAGATAGACCGAGACGATGGGATAGCCTGCATAGCCATCGGCGCCATAGCCCAGGCCAATGGTGTTCGTGATGTCATAAAAAGAGACGTCTCCCGCCACATGGGGCATGGTGCCGCGCATGATGTCTCCGCGAATGCTCCCATTGGCCTGCAGAGCCACATAGACTCGCTCACCCGTTGCTTCCTGCACCACCAGCCGCATGGCATCCGCGATAAAGTTGCCGATGGGCGACTCTTGGAGCGGCTGGTTCGGCAGGTCGAATTCTGAGCGCGCCACGGCTTGCAGGATGTCCTCGAATCGCCCGCCGCTCATCTCCCCTATCAGGCGGTTGAGGGCTTGGCTGTAAAGATCCACCAACTGGGCAATCTCCGGGTGCGGGGGTATGCTGCCATCGAGGCGGATAAGAAAGGGACGGTCACTTCCATTGCGTACCCTCACCTGGCCTGTGGCGGGAGCATAGGCTAGCTCCAGGCGGCCCAGATAGGCGGTGTAGGCGCCGGCCTGCACGATGATCGTATCGTCGACGATGATGGGTTCGTAGAGCGCTGTGTGGCAGTGCCCCCCGACGATGACGTCGATGCCGGCGACGCCGCGAGCCAGCTCTCTATCTTCCGAGACGCCGGCATGAGTGATGGCCACAACGATGTCAGCGCCCTGCGCCCGCAAGGCGGCTACCATCTCTTGGGCGGTCTGGAGCCTGTCCGTAAACTCGATCAGGCCGGTGTCCGAGGTGACGGACTCGGCATCGCTCCCCAGCAAAGAGAATGCGCCCACAGTGATGCCGTTGTCCAGGTCGTAAAAGGCCAGATCCCGCAAGAGGCCCTGCGTAGAGAGCGGATGCTCCGCTGGTGGGCGGGTGTTGGACGCCAGTGCTGCCGTGGTGTCGTGGGCCTGGGGATAGCCCGCCGCCAGCAGATAGTCAACGAGCACCTCGGGGCCATAGTCATACTCGTGGTTCCCGATGGTCACCGCGTCATAGCCCATGGCCTGCATCAGCACAAGCTCGGCGGCATAGCCGGCGGGCGCAAGCCAGCCAAAGGCCGTCCCGCCCAGGAAATCACCGGCATTGAACAAGAGCACGGGCTCATTCTGGTCCGCCTTTTCCTCGCGAATCTCGGCAATGGCGGTGGCGAGGCGGGCAAAGCCCCCGATGGTGGGATCATCGGCATTGCCAGGGTCATGGTCGATGGCCGGCGAATGGGGCAAGAGCGCTGAATGCTCGTCGTTGGTATGCAAGATGGTCAGGTAGAGCTCGGCAGCCTGATCCTTTTCTGCCAGGCTTGGGCCTGCAGATATACCCACGCCGATGGCGATGAGCAATACCAGCATCGCGATGGCCGAGATGGCCTTGAACGGGACGACGCGAGCTCTAACATGCTTCTGCACTTGGGTCATATTGGCTCTCTCTCAGTTGGCCAAGGCCAGGGTGCCCTCGGCAAGGCTCAGACTTGGTTCTTCTCGACTGGCATTCTATCGGAGCAACGATCTGTGTCAACGAGAGCGCTTGTCTAGGCAGATAGCGCCAGGAAACGTTGTCCCGAAAGTGAGCACAGAGTATCATAAGACAGGCATAGAGCCAACATGGGTAGCCGGAGATGCGAGTTGATGATTGTCTTGACGCATAGGTAAAGATGCAAAGGAGAGAGGCTTGATGGAGCAGAATCCAGCTCGGGATGCTCTTGCATGGGCACAACGGAGGTCAGGGCATGTCAAGCAGGCTCGTTGAACCCATCAGACGCCTGGTACGGACCTTGGCCGATCAAGAGATCCATACCGAGGAGGTCAACACTGCTCTCTCGGCGGCATCCCAGCGGCTGCTCCGGATGTCAGCGCTGGATGCCGCGACGCTTCTGAAAGAGCTGGGCTCTGACCCCCAGGGGCTATCGGAAGAGGAGGTGCAGGAGCGGATTGAGCGTCACGGCAGAAACCAGGTGGCCCATGAGCGCATGCCCGCCTGGTATCAGCAACTGGTCAAGGCCTTTATCAACCCGTTCGTCGGTATCCTGATCGTACTGGCGGTGTCGGCCTATCTGACAGAGGTAGTCTTTGCCCCGCCGGGAGAGCAGGATATCACCTCGGTGGTGATCATCACAGTCCTGATTCTGATCAGTGTGTTGCTTACCTTTATTCAGGAGTACCAGTCCAGTAGGGCCGCGGAGCAGCTCCTGACGCTGGTTCAGACCACGGCCACCGTACAACGCCGCGACAGGGGCCGAGTCCAGGTTGCCACAACCGAGATCGTGCCGGGCGATATCGTCCTGCTTGCAGCGGGCGATGTCATTCCGGCCGATGTCTATCTGCTAACGACCAACAACCTATCGGTGGACGAGGCCGCCCTGACGGGCGAGTCCCTACCGGTGGAAAAGCAGGCCAGCGCCAGGCCCGATCCGGACGCAGCCGCCGAACAGGGCCTTTCCAGCACAGCCAGCGCGCTGGATCTGGAGAATGTCGGCTTTATGGGTACCTATGTGGCCAGTGGCACGGCGCAGGTGTTGGTGGTCGCCACAGGAAGCGACACCTATATCGGTTCCATGTCTCAGGAGTTGGTGGGGCACCATCCGCCCACCAGCTTTGATCGGGGGGTCAGTCAGGTAAGCATTCTGCTGATCCGTTTCATGCTGGTGATGGTCCCCATTGTTTTCCTGATCAACGGCCTCACCACCGGAGACTGGTTCCAGGCTCTCTTGTTCGGCCTGGCCGTAGCTGTGGGCCTCACCCCGGAAATGCTGCCCACGATCGTTACGGCAAACCTGGCCAAGGGTACGGTAGAGATGGCACGGCGCAATACCATTGTCAAGCGGCTGAGCGCCATCCAGAATCTTGGGGCGATGGATGTGCTCTGCACAGACAAGACGGGCACCCTCACCCATGACTCGGTGGGGCTAGAGATCTATCTCAACGTGCAGGGCGAGACTGATCTCGATGTGCTGCGTTACACCTATCTCAACAGCTACCATCAGACCGGCGTTGCCAATCCGATGGACGAAGCCGTGCTGGCCCACGAGGATGTCGAACAGCTCGCCGGCCTGGAGCAAAAACATCGGCGAGTGGCCGAGATCCCGTTCGAATCGGCCCGCCGCAGGATGTCGGTGATCGTCGAGGGGGAGGATGGAGACCATCTCCTGATTACCAAGGGCGCCGCTGCCGAGCTGCTCTCTATCTCGAATTGGGTCAGCCGCGACGGAGTCGTCGTTCCCCTTTCTCAAGAGCTCCGCGAGCAACTAGCCGACAGGGCCGATCGACTGGGCTCGGAGGGGCTGCGTGTGCTGGTGACCGCCTACAGGCATGCGGAGGATGGACAAGAGAACTATCGCCCGGAAGACGAGCATGATCTGATCGTGGTTGGGTTCGTGGGCTTTCTCGACCCCCCCAAGGAATCGGCCGGCCCTGCCATCGAGGCCTTGTACCGCCAGCAGGTTCGTGTGCGGGTGATCACTGGAGACAACGAGGTGGTGACGCGGCGCATCTGCGCCCAGATTGGGTTGCCGGTAGAGGGGCTACTACATGGTTATCAGATCGATGCCATGTCTGATCAGGCCCTGCAAGCGGCTGTGGAAGAGAACAACATCTTTGTACGCACGGCCCCCCTGACCAAGTCCAGAATCGTCAATGCGCTCAAGCAGAATGGCGCGACCGTGGGCTTCCTGGGGGATGGCATCAACGATGCGCCTGCCCTGCGCGATGCCGATGTGGGCATCTCGGTGGACAATGCCGTTGATATCGCCAAAGAGTCGGCCGGCATCATCCTGCTGGAAAAGGACCTGATGGTGTTGCAGGAGGGCATTCAGCGCGGGAGACACGTGTTCGGCAATATCATGAAATACATCAAAATCACCATCAGCTCGAACTTTGGCAACGTGTTCAGCGTGCTGGTGGCCAGCCTCGTGCTGCCCTTCCCCCCCATGCTCCCGCTGCATCTCTTGATTCAGAACCTGCTCTATGATATCTCCCAGCTCTCTATCCCCTGGGACCATCTAGATGCCGAGTACCTACGCGAGCCGCGCCAATGGAACCCCCCAAGCATCGCCCGGTTCATGGCCTATTTGGGCCCGGCCAGCTCCATCTTTGATTTTACGACGTTCGCCCTAATGTGGTATCTCTTTGGCGCCCAGTCGCCTGATCAGCAGACTCTCTTTCATTCCGGCTGGTTCATCCTGGGCCTGCTCTCACAGACGCTGATCTTTCACATCATCCGCACCAGCAGAGTGCCCTTTGTGCAGAGCATCGCATCCAAGCCGGTGCTCATCATGACGGCGATCGTGATGATCATCGGCCTG
>SLPC01000223.1 GCA_007132185.1 Anaerolineae bacterium
CTGCCACGGCATCCTGCCACGGCATCCTGCCACGGCATCCTGCCCAAAACTCGCATACCGCGTACTCATGCCGGTAGCGTGGGCAACAGAGCAGTGTAGAAGAGGAACTAGTCTGAAGGCAAGTCTGCGAGCTCGCTCAGGGTATGTTGTCGGATTGCCGCGGCGCTCGGTAGCTCGGCGATGATATCGCCCCTGTGAATAAAAGGCCGATGAAGCGACTCGCGGGGCACCTCGCAGGTGGGGCAGATGCCGGGGCCATGGGGACGATACACGATAGCGCGAGCGCCACACTTGGGGCAACGCACCACGAGCTTGGCTCCCGAACGCTTGCCGCGCTTGGACATTGGCTGGCCGCCGATCTCGACAATATCCAGGGCAAAATCGACGGTGGGCGCATTGGAGAGAGCTGTCCCTACACCATAGCCATCGCAGACATCATTGAGCTCGCGGATGCTTTCGGCATTGATGCCGCCGCTGGCGTACAGTTTGACCCAATCATACCCACGGATGCATAGCTCCCAGCGCGTCTCGGCCATGATCTCTCGCAGATCGCCACGGCGCGATCCGGGGGTATCAAAGCGGACTCCGGCCAGCGTGGTGCGCATGGCCTCGGCCACACGTAGCACTTCGAACTTTTCGTCCTGAAAGGTGTCGATCAGCACGACGCGAGGGATGCCCTGTTCCACGCCTGCATGATAGGCCCAGGCGGCCTCCAGGGTGTCCCCAAGCAAGAGCACAAGGGCATGGGGCATGGTCCCCGATGGGGAAATGCCGATCAGTTCGGCAGCCAGCATGCTCGAGATGCTATCGCAGCCACCGATGTAGCAGGCGCGATCGATCATGGGGCTGAGCGCCGGATGCATACGCCGCACACCAAAGCTCAGCAAGAGGCGGTCACCCGCCGCCACACGGCACCGAGCGGCGCGTGTGGCAATGCCAGACGCCTGGCACAACAAGCCCAGGAGCGCGGTCTCGTGGAGGCCAAAGGCCCTATAGGGGCCCTGTATGGTCATTACCGGCTCGCGGCCATAGAACACAGAACCTTCGGGTAGCGCCGAGACCTGTACATCCAGGCCCTCGAGCAGGCCCATGGCCTCTTCGACGCCCGCCAGAATGCCCCACTCTCCACCATCGCGCAGACGCCGCGTACGGATCTCGGCCGTAACTTCCTGGTCGGCTTGCTCTGGTGGCAGTGCGCGCAGTGCACGCTCAAAATAGACATCCGCCACGCGCCCCTCGCGAATCTCTTGCTCCGAAGCGACATAGAAGCGACGGTTCACAAAGACTCTACCTCCGTAAATGCGCGCTCAAAGGTAACCACCTGCGCGCCTGCTCGTACCATTTCCTCAATGGCATCCTCGGCATCGTGGGTCTCGTTATTGACGGCCCGGGTGGCGTCAACAAGTAGCGTCGTATTGATTCGCTTTTCCAGAGCATCCAGCACCGAGAACTTGACGCAATAGTCCAGGGCCAACCCTCCCACATAGAGTTCGGTGACATCCCGCTCGCGCAACAGATCTTCCAGGTGGGTGCCCTCGTCGTCCTGCGCCAGGAACGCCGAATAGCTCTGGGCATCCCAGCCCATGCCCTTGGACACTATGATGCCATCAGAGGCCACCTGTAGATCCGATGCAAACTCGGCGCCCTCGGTACCCTGGACGCAATGGGGCGGCCACTCGCCGCCGAACTCGCGAAAGTGAGCTGTCTCAGTGGGGTGCCAGTCTCGTGAGTAGAACAGAGGGCGGCCCATAGACTCGAAACGCTTAATATATCGATTCAGGACGGGAATCACCCGGTCGCCGTTCTCGATGGGTAGCGCCCCCCCTGGCAAAAAGTCGTTCTGCATATCGACGACGAGCAAAGCACTACTTGTATTCATGTTGCTCCCTTCTCTGCACTGCAATAAGGTCTTTTATAGATACGCACCTTTCCTATCTCCCATGATAGCACGTAACAGCACTCGTTGGTACCCTTTGGATCTGACGATTCACTCTCTTGGCATAGAACAAGAGTACAAAGAGCGCCGGAACCGTTCCAGAATACAGAGTGAAGACTTGGCTCTCATCGCCCTGAAAAGGACAAGATCCAAGCACAAAGAAAAGGAGATCGTGCAAAATCTGCTATCGAAACCGCCGGTGGGCCAGGATGTCGGGTAGATCAGTCAGGCGCTCTATGATGAAATCAGGCTCCTCGTCGCCCCGACGCTTGTCACGCACCTCTATGCTCAGGGCCGCCATCATCCCCACGGCTTGGGCGCCGGTTATGTCAGGGGCGGGGCTATCGCCCACATGCAGCGCCTCGTGAGGCTCCACGCCCAGGGCACGCAGCGTCAGCAGATAGGCCTGCGGGTGATGCTTGGTGACGCCCGTCTCGTTCGAGAAGGTCAGCCAGTCGAACAGGGACCGCAGGCCCACTTGCACAAGGTACTGGCGTAGCACGCGTCCCGGTGACACCCCGGTGTCCGAGATGAGCCCAATGCGCAGGCCCTGGGCTCGCAGCTTTTTGAGCGTCTCGGCGGCTTGGGGTACCAGGGGCGGCGGCTCCTCGAGGCAAGAGCGCTGCCAATATTGCAGTGTCTGGGCATAGACCTCGGGCAGCAGGCTCACGCCCAGGCCGCCCAGGGTGTCGCTGAGCACAGCAGCCGGCGGCAGCCCCCAGCCCCGGGATCCGGCGTCCAGGAAGCGACTCCAGGCTGCACTGTAGGCGCTATGTACTCGCTCCGGCTCTATATCGGGCAGCTGTTGGCACAGGGCATCTATGCGCCGAGGGAGCGCGCCATGCCGATCGTCCACCAGGGTGGCCCAAAAGTCCAGCGTCACGGCCTTGAGCATCCTGCATCCTCTCTTGTCATAGTTCTGCTACTGACTGCGTCGTTCATTGCGCCTCTTGACGAACCGGGCATGGGCTGGGGCCAGCCGCCCCAACAGACCGACCATGCGTCCGCGAATCTCTCCCTCGCTCAACGCCCGTAAAAAGGTCTGGGCATCTCGAAAGGGTGGCATCTCGACAAAAGCCGAGCCCACATCGCGAGCGCGGTGGGCATCGCTGCCGGCGCCCATGAGCAGGTTGTGCTTGCGGGCCAGAGCAGCTGCCCGGCGATTCATGATGCGACTCAGCGAACGTGCATTAAAGGCCTCGATCAGGTCTATCTGGGGCAGCACCGCCAGCAACGCCTCGTGCTCTAGCGCCGAGGCGCCTATGCGGTCAACAGGATGGGGGATATAGACCAGGCCGCCCTGCAGGTGAATGCGCTCGATCGTCTCCCGGGGCGAAAGCTGAGATGGAATGTGCTCCCGCAGGAACAAGCCAATGATCTCGCCCCGTTTGGTCATGATCTCTTCGCCGATGATGATGGCGCCGGGAGCCAACGCCGCCACCTCCCTGGCTCCCTCTATCGTGTCATGGTCTGTGATGGCCATAGCCCCCAGCCCGCGGCGCGCCATCCAATATACGAGTTCTTCGGGCCGAGAAAGTGAATCGCCCGAGTGATAGGTATGGACGTGTAGATCAACTTTCATGCATGAGCCTTTTACTTCTGTATGCGTGCATGCTCAGTATACGTATGGGCACCGATGCTGTCGAGCGGAACCATGAGAGGCGCTCCGGTCGTCTGACCCTGTGCGTTCGCTTGCCTCCCGCGTCCTATGGGGCTATC
>SLPC01000088.1 GCA_007132185.1 Anaerolineae bacterium
CGGTTTGGACGGCGCAGAGTCTGCGTCTCACCGAGGCACAGGGGTTGCGAGACAGCCAGATTCTGAGCTACTCGTACCAGGTTGCGTTAGCTGAGGAGAATCTGCGCCTGACCGGTGAGACACAGGGGGTGTCCGAGGACCTGATCCTCCCGCCGCGAGCGCTGGTCGCCTACGAGTGGCCCTGGCGCCTGTCCGGGCTGCCTTTTGCCCTGGGGTATAGCCGTGATGTCACCGTAGCATGGCCGCTGCGCTGGCGGCCCGAAACGCAGGACAATGGCCCCTACAGTGAGGAGGCGCCCCTGATCGTGCGGGGAGGGACCCCGATCCGTACTCCCTGGGGCAACGCTGTGACCTGGATGGTGGTCGTGGGTGACCAGACGGCCTGGTATCACGCCGATGCGCCGCACCATCTGCTGCGGTATGATGACGGTTTCCACACCTGGCTGCTGGTGGAGGTCGAGTAGATGAAGGTAGTGGGCAGGAGTCAGCCTGATAGGCGTCCTACGATGGGGAATCGTTCTAGCAAGTCGGGCCCATGGGGTGCCGCGTTCAGGCCCCTCTCGTACAGTTGCCCCGCGCGGTTGGTGATCTGGTGGCGTCCTTGCCGCCAATGATAGCTACTTGACACATCATAAACCAGGCCCTGGTAGGCGACCCACGCAGGCGCACCGTCTATGCCGTTGCAGGCGGCCAACTCCTCTTGGCTGATCTCTCGCATGGGCACCTCTTTGGTCTGCAAGAGGCCCTCTCCTCGGAGAGGGCCTCTTCTTAGCTGATCTAGAGTGATGGCATGAATGGCCGCACAAAGGGAGAGGTCTCGCCTCGTCGCATAAAGTGCCCTGAAGGTCCCTCGCCCAGAAACTCGGAGAACCAGGACTCGTGCTCGATCTCTTCGTTCAGGATGGCTTGAGCCAACGCATAGGTGCGATGATCCTTACCGGCCGTCAGGTTGCAGATGTGGGCGTATCCCCTCACTGCACAACGCTCCGCGTCCACCAACACCTGAAGGATGGCCTTGACATCGGTGATATCCTGCGGAAGCCTGGCCGGCGGGCATGCCGACATGTCATGAAAGGCATTCATGTCATCCGGTAGCTTGCCGCCCAGTTCATAGATACGTGGTACAAGCGCCTCAAAGTGGTTGCGGTCCTCGATCCGTGCTGCCTCGGCAATCTCCTTGATCCCCTCGCCCTCCAGCCCGATAAGGTTGGCTCGCAGGATCGTATAGTAGTAAAAGGTAGTGAGTTCGGCGGCGGCATTGGTGATAAGCAACTCGAGCAGTTCGTCCACATTGATCCCGGTCATCTCTACCATCTCGCGTGCTACTCTGGCCATTGTGATAGTCCCTTCTTTATCTACAGTTATCTACGCTATATCATTGATCCAGATGAACAAGTCAAGCCTCACACATCCGGTGTCTGCTGACACCGTGGGCAGTATCCGTAAAGAGTCACCTGTTGTCGCAGGATCTGATAGCCCAAATCCTCGGTTGTGGAGATACTGACGCCAACCTTTTCATCAGGAAGATCTACAAGAGCACGGCAACGCACGCACAACAGATGATGATGTATGCCAACATTGGTATCGTAGCGAACGCTTCGGTCGAGATCCGTTTCCGTCTCCGTCAGTTCACCTAGAGAGACCAACTCGGCGAGTGTGCTATAAACGGTCATCCGCGAGAGATCGGGCATGATCTCGATAGCACGGCGGTAGAGCTCATCAGCCGTCGGGTGTGATGTATCGTCAGCCAGCAACGTAAAGATCAGCCGCCGCTGGGGCGTCATCCGCAGCCCCTTGTTACGGAAAAGCTGCACCAGTTCATCTACTGAACGCATATATCGTCCTAAACAATATGTATTATTTACTTGTAGTAATTATAATCAAATGTCCGCCCGTGTCAAGGGCTCTTGGCCCCAATTTCGTACCTATTCTGGAATTGGCATGGCTGCGATACGCCAACGCGCTGAGCGCGTCCATGCTTTGACACTCCACAACGGCCATGCTACCATCTGGATACACTCTCATGGGGCCCCTGCCGGTACCACGCTCAGATGGAGATCCTGTTGAACTCTTTGCCTGTCGAACTGAACGCTGCCCAGACGGCGGCTGTATCTGCTCCCGATGGCCCCATCCTGGTATTGGCCGGACCAGGCTCGGGCAAGACGCGGGTGCTGACCCAGCGCATCGCCTATCTTTTGAATGAGCGCGTCGTCTCGCCCTATAGCATCCTGGCCGTCACCTTTACCAACAAGGCTGCCAAGGAGATGGTATCCCGCCTGCGTGACCTGGTGGGGCCCGCTGCGGCGAATCTGACCGTGGGTACCTTTCATGCGGTATGCGCCCGCATCCTGCGCATCGAGGCGCCCTATCTCGGCATCGATCCTCACTTTGTGATCTATGACGCCGATGATCAGAGGCGTCTGGTGTCTCGCGCTCTCAAGGAGCTCAATTTTGACTCGAAGCAGTTCCGACCTTCTTCGGTGCATGGGGCCATCTCGCGAGCCAAGAATGACCTGGTGACGGCCGAGACATATGTGCCACCCTCCTACTGGTACGAGGCGGTGGCGCGGGTGTGGGAGCGATACGAGCAGTACAAGGAGGAAAGCCAGGCCCTCGATTTCGACGATCTGCTGCTCAAGGCCGAGGAGCTCTTTCGCCTGCACGAGGATGTACGCGAACGCTATCGGCGTCGCTACCACCATATTCTGGTAGACGAGTTCCAGGACACGAACAAGGCGCAGTACGAGTTGCTCAAGCATCTAGTGGGTAAAGATGGGAGCCTCTTTTGCGTGGGCGATGAAGACCAGAGCATCTATTCCTGGCGTGGGGCCGACTTTCGCAATGTCCTCCGTCTGCGCGATGACTACAAGCAGGTCCGGGTGTTCATGCTGGAGCAAAACTACCGCTCCACCCAGACCATCGTGGAGGCGGCGCGGGCGGTGATCGCGCACAATGCCCAGCGCCATGACAAGGTCCTCTGGACCGAAAACGGCCAGGGGCCGGCGGTGCGTCTGTTTGAGGCCTATGACGAGCGCGAAGAGGCCGAATACGTCGTGCAAGAGGCAATGCGGCTGGTGGCGGCGGGGACCTGTCGCTACCAGGATTGCGCTGTCATGTTCCGCACCAATGCCCAGTCGCGTGCGCTGGAAGATGCGCTGATGGCTCACGGCGTGCGCTATCAACTGGTCGGGTCGGTACGTTTCTACCAGCGGCGCGAGATCAAGGACATGCTGAGCTATCTGCGGGTGGTCTACAATCCCGATGACGAAGTGGCCCTGGCCCGCATCATCAACGTGCCAGCGCGCATGATCGGTGCGCGCAGCGTGGACGAGCTGCAGGCCTATGCACGCCGGGAAGGGCTCAGCGCCGGGCGGGCGCTCCTGCAACTGGCAGCGCTGCATAACCGTGAAGAGACGGGGGCGCTATCGATGAGCTCCACCATCCTCAACCGCCTGGCCGAATTCGGGAAACTGCTGCACAGCGCCCGTGAGGTGCTGAAGAAGCGAACCCTGGCCGACATCCTGGAACTGCTGGTCCAGCGGACCGGCTATTTGGCCTACCTGCGCGACGGCACCGAGCAGGGCGAAGAGCGCATCGCCAACGTACGCGAGCTATTCAGCGC
>SLPC01000230.1 GCA_007132185.1 Anaerolineae bacterium
GAGTATCGTGAGAGCCGTTAGCTCAGTGGTAGAGCCCCTGCCTTTTAAGCAGGTTGTCGTGGGTTCGACCCCCACACGGCTCATACGCCAGTTCCCCTTTTGGCGGGCACATCTGCACCTTCTGCAGCTGCACAGCATCCTGCTTTGGCGCGCTTTTCTAAGCCCGATCCACTACCGCGCCTGTGCGGCCGCCAATCGGCTGCTGGCCCCCAAACTGATCATCAAACAGGCCGCGGCCGTCACCAGGAGCATGGGGCGGATCCCCCAGGCGTCGGCCAGCACGCCGCTGATGGCTGGTCCCGCAAACATGCCTATGGCATAGACCGCTTGATGAAAGCCCATGGCCGTGGTCCGCTGGCCGTCCTCCACGTCGCGGATCGAGAGGCCCATCAGTACCGGATAGCCGATGCCCAGAGAGAGGCCTATGGCGACCTGCATCACAAAGATAAGGGGCAGCGTCGTGGCCAGGGCGGCGCCCCCCACTCCCACGGCCAACAGAACTGCACTGAGGTATACCATGCGCCGGGTCCCGATCTTGCGCACAATCGCGGTTGCCACCAGATTCCCCGCCGTGATGACGCCAATGTTCATGCTGAGCAAGAGGCTGAGGGACACGTCCGTGGCACCGAGCTGCCGGGCCAGGAGGGGGATAAAGCTAAAGGTCGCGGCCCAGTTGGCATACTGCTGGACCATACTGATCAATGAGGGTAGCAGGACGTCCTGACGCGACAGGAGTCGCCTCAGGTTGCCCAGCGAGGGTGCCTTGGGAGGCTGTGTGCGTTCCCGGGCCGGGAGCATGGCTGCTACCGCCAGCAGAGCGGCTGCCGTTGCCAGATAGAACGCAAAGGAATAGCCCTGCCAGTTGTTTAGCGTGCCGGTGATGCCAGTCGCAACGATGCGCCCCACGCCGCCAATAAAGGTGAGCAGGGCGGTGGCGCGTACGGCGTCCTGCGAGGGAAAGAGGCTGCTAAAGAGCACCACCAGCGGAACCCAGGTGCCTGCAGCCAGCCCGGTGATGGCGCGCCCGAGGAGGAGTCCGCTCGTACCCTGGGCGACAGCCATGACCGAGGCGCCCAACCCGCCCAGGGCCAGACCCACCAGGATGAACGGCTTGCGCCGGCCCACCCAGTCAGAGATGATGCCCAGGGGCAGACGGATGATCGCCTGCCACAGCCCATACATGGAAAGGATAATTCCCACGGCCGACAGGCTATCGACTTTGGACTCGACATAGGTCGGCAGGGTGGGCGCGTACAGATATAGGGAGACCCAGTACAACAGCACCGCCACACTGGTGAGGGCGATCATGGCGCGACGACTGCTGGTACGCGCCACGGCTAGGGATGGATTGCTCATGCAGCCTCCTTGAATCAAGGGCGTATTTTATGATTCTAGTGTCACAGGCCGGGTTCGCCAAATCTTGAGGCTTCACACGCTGGGGATGCCGACATCTTCTCGAGTTGGCCCCCGCCCGTGCACATGCTACACTTGATGCGGAATTGTGAGGGGGGACAGCCTTGGCTGCTATCAAGCCATTGAGTCGCGTAGCCGGCCCGCAGCCGTTGACGCGGGTGCTACTGGCGGCAGGATACGCGGATGCCCAGGCCCTGCTGGCCCAGAGGCGGGTGGTTTGCGACGGTCGCACGCTATCCCACCCGGGGGCGCGGGTGGATCCGTGGCGCCAAACGATCACGGTGAACGGCACGCCCATCGTGATGCAATACCTGTGCCGTTACCTTCTGCTCCACAAGCCCTACCGGGTGTTGTCCGAGTGGGCCGATCCGGGGGGACAGGGCAGAAAGACCCTGGCTGACCTGGTGCCCTTTGGCGGCCTCGAGCCCGCGGGCCGACTGGACTATGACAGCGAGGGTCTGCTGCTCTTGACCGACGATGGCTGGCTGCTGCACCGACTGACCCATCCCCGCTACGAGCATCCCAAGGTGTACTGGGTGCTGGTAGAGGGCAAGCCGGACGAGGCCGCTCTCGGGGCGCTACGGCAGGGCGTGCCGGTCAAGGGTGAGGTCACCCGCGAGGCCGAGGTCTCGTTGTTACCTGATGATGAGAGGCCTGCCACCCCGCGGGTCGATGCTCCGGGGCCCACCACTTGGCTGAGGATCGTGCTGCGCCAGGGACTAAAGCACCAGGTGCGACATATGACCTCCGCTGTGGGCCATCCCACTCTGCGTCTGATTCGCGTGGCGTTGGGGTCCCTGCGCCTGGGCGCCCTGGAGCCGAGGGACTGGCGCACACTGGATGAGCAAGAGCTGGCGGCGCTGTCGCGTATGCTGAGGGACGGGGCCAAGCGGCGCTAGACTGGTCAATTGGGCTCGCGCAGCGATCTCTGCCAGAGGCCGATGGCGAGCATCACCAACAGAGCTCCCAACCCGTCGGCCACCACATCCCATACAGAAGCGGTGCGCCCCGGGATAAAGCTCTGATAGAATTCGTCGCCGATACCATAGAGCAGGGCGAAGAGACCGGCGGACAGGCGTGGATGCGTCACCAGCCAGGCGGGCAAGTTGGCTGCCCGCTGAACCAGAACGCGCCAGGTCAAGCCTGCCAGCAGGCCAAACATGAATATGTGGCCGCCATAGTTGAATAGGTCGCGGATCAGGCTGCCGCGCTCGCCGGGGCCGGGCAGCGCGGGTTGGCTGGAGAGGCCCGTGATGAGGGCCATGCATGCAAGCCAGGGGAGCTCGTACTGCAAAAAAGAAGCCCAACCGCTCTCGGCTGTGCCCTTGCGTTCGATCTCTTGCACGCGACTCATTGATCTCGCATCCGTTTGAGCAGACGGTCGAAATAGTTGGTGATGATCAATCCGATGATCAGGGCCACAAACAGGTCCCACTTGTGCAAGGCCACCAAGCCGGACGCCACCAGAAGAACCAGCAGGTCCAACCAAAAGATCGTCCGTGTTCCATCCAATTTCATAACACTCCAACGTTGCGATCTGGTCAAGCCGAGCGGCGCTTGCATCCACAATATGTATACACGAGTATAGCATCGAATGCCTCCCGATCCGAACGGGGCCGCCCTGAACCAGCGCTGCAACGAGGAGCACACGAGGAAAAGCGCATGTCTACTCTACTGATACACAACGCTCGCCTGCTGGCCACCATGGATGCGCAACGCCGCGAGCTTGCCGGAGGCTCGGTCTATATCCGGGACCACATCATCGAGCAGGTGGGCCCTGCCACAGAACTGCCCGCTGACGCCGACCAGGTCATTGACGCGCGGGACATGGTGATCCTGCCGGGCCTTGTCAACACCCATCATCACCTTTTCCAGTCCCTTACGCGGGCCCTGCCCGAGGCGCAGGACAACGAGTTGTTTGATTGGCTTATCACCCACTATGATCTGTGGGATGCCATCACCCCCGAGATGATCCATGCCAGCGCTCAAACAGCCCTGGCCGAACTGGTGCTTACCGGCGCCACCACCGTCAGCGACCACCTCTATCTGTACCCCAACGGCGCGCGTATCGATGACGAGATTCGTGCGGCCCGCGAGCTGGGCGTGCGGTTCCACCCCTGCCGGGGTAGCATGTCCATCGGGCAGTCGGACGGTGGCCTGCCCCCCGATGCTGTGGTCGAGGATGAGGATGCCCTGCTGCGTGACA
>SLPC01000207.1 GCA_007132185.1 Anaerolineae bacterium
CCATCGCCCACTATGCCGCCGAGGGCTATCTCCCCGAGGCTATCATCGCCTATGTGGCGACCCTCGGCTGGGCGCCCGGGCGCAACGCCGAACGCATGACCCTGGACGACCTGATCGAGCGCTTTGACTTGCGGCGCATGTCGGCCAACCCGTCGGTGTTCGATCCGGAACGGTTGCTGCGGTTCAACAAGCGCAAATTGCAGCATGCCGACACCCACACTATCGCCGAGCTGGTGCGCCCGCGGCTGCTCGCCGCCTATGGGCGCTGGGAGGCCTCGGAGGGTACGGCTCACACGCCCGAACAGTGGTTCATGCACCTCGTGGGCGCGGCCCAGGAAGAGGCCGCCACCCTATCCGAGATCGTGACCCTGAGCGCCTTTGTGCTCGCTGACAGCCGTCCCCCCCTGGACGACGACGCCCAGGAGGCGTTGCGGGCGCCCGAGGCCGGACCGGTGCTGGCCCATGCTCTGGATACCCTGGACGCCGAGGTGCTGGCGACGCCCGAGGCGTTAGCCACGGCCGAGGCCGCCAACGCCCATATGACGGCGCTGCGCCACCACTGGCGCGACGAGGCCGGGCTGCGAGGGCGCCAGGTGATGTTCCCGATTCGCGCCGCGCTGATCGGCTCCACCTCCGGCCCCTGCCTGGGTATCATCACCACCCTGCTGGGCCCAGAGCGCTGCCAGGAACGTATCCGAGAGGCACTGACATGGATCGCCCAACACTAGTACCGACACCTCTCTGCATCTGTCTCTAGGGGCGGCTCCACGGACCCGCCCCGCCCAGCCTGCCGCGCCGCATCCTTTGATCATCCCATGGAGGCAAGCATGTCCCTCGAGATCTATAATTCACTGGCCCGCCAAAAGGAGCCCTTTGAGCCCGTAGAGCCGGGGCGGGTCCACATGTATGTCTGCGGGCCAACCGTCTACAACGATGCGCACCTGGGCCACGGCAAGACCTATATCAACTTTGACATCATCTTTCGGTATCTGCGCTATCTCGGATTCAAGGTGCGCTATGTGCAGAACATCACCGACGTGGGCCACATCCTGGATACGGGCGAGGACCGCATCCTCCTGGGCGCCGCCCGTGAGCAGATGCACCCGATGGAGCTGGTAGAGACCTACACGCGGCGCTACTTTCGCGATATGGACCGGCTCAACATTCTGCGGCCCGATATCTCCCCCCGCGCCACGGGCCACATCCCCGAGATGCTGGAATGGATTGCCAACCTGATCAAGACGGGGCACGCCTATGAAGCCAACGGCTCGGTCTATTTCGACGTGGGCAGCTATGCCGAGTATGGCAAGCTCTCAGGCCGGCGCCTGGAGCAAGCCCAGAGCGGCACCCGCGTCCAGATCGCCGAGGAAAAGAGGCGCCCGGAAGACTTTGCCCTCTGGAAAAAGGCCGAGCCGGAGCACATCATGCGTTGGAACAGCCCCTGGGGCGAGGGCTTCCCGGGCTGGCACATCGAGTGCACCGTCATGTCTGTCAAGTACCTGGGCCTGCCCTTTGACATTCACGGCGGCGGCGTCGAGAACAAGTTCCCCCACCACGAGTGCGAGATCGCCCAGGCCGAGGCCGTGACAGGGAATTCCTTTGTCAAATACTGGGTACACAATGGCATGCTGATGATCCGCGGTGAGGAGATGCACAAATCGCTGGGCAACTTTATCACGCTGGAGGAGGCCTTTGAGCGTTGGGACCCTATGGTGATCCGGTTCTTTGTCCTGCAGAGCCACTACCGGGGCCCCCTTGATATGTCCGAAGAGGCGCTGGACGGCGCCGCGCGCGGCCTGCAGCGCCTGCGTAGCACACTGCGCGCCGTGCGGCGACGCATCCAGTCGGCCCCGCCGGGCGAGAGCCCTGCCGAGCTCACGACGCTGCTGGAGAGTGGCCGCGAGGCGTTCGAGGCGAGCATGAACGACGACTTCAACACGCCCAATGCCATCGCAGCCCTATTCGAGTTAAGCCGTGGGATCAATGCCTGGCTGGACCAGGGCCAGGGCATCACACAAGAGGCCCTGGAGGCTGTTGACAGCCTGCTGGAGCGCCTTATGGGCGAGGTGCTGGGCCTCCTGCCGGAGGGCCTGGAGGATGAGATGGAGCCGGGCCTGGGGCGCGAGTTGATCGAGCTGCTGATTCAGGCGCGCAGCGCCCTGCGCGAGCAGCGCGCCTTTGAGGCCGCCGACGCCATTCGCGATCAGCTTGCCGAGCTAGGGGTGCAACTTCAGGATAGCCCTGAGGGCACCACCTGGACCATGGCCTGAGGCGGAAGATGGCCGAGTACTTGTCGGGTCGTAATGCCGTCCGCGAGGCGCTGCTGGCTGACCGCCGCCGCATCCAGCGTGTGCTGCTGGCCGAGGGTGTGGCCGAACAGGGGATCATCGCCGAGATCCTGGACCTCTGTCGGAAAAGAGATCTGGCGCCAACCAGGGCCCCACGTCCCGAGCTGGAGCGCCTGAGCGATGACCGGACCCATCAAGGCATCATCGCCCAGGTCTCTTCCTACCCCTATGTGGAGCTTGACGCGATCCTGCGCGCCGCCCAGGCGGCGACAGAGCCGGCGTTCCTGCTGGTGCTGGACTCGCTGCAGGATCCCCAGAACGTGGGGGCCCTGCTGCGCACTGCCGACGCCGTGGGCGTCCATGGCGTCATCATCCCCACGCGCCGGGCCGCCCAAATCACGCCAGCCGTCAGCCGCGCCTCGGCCGGGGCCGCCGAGCATCTGCCAGTGGCCCGGGTCACCAACATTGCCCGTGTTATCGACATGCTGCAGAGAGAGGGTATCTGGGTCGCGGGCCTCGAGGGCCGCCCCGACGCCCAGGACTATCGGCAGGCCAATCTGGACCTGCCTCTGGCCCTGGTGCTGGGTAGTGAGGGCCAGGGGCTACGCCGCCTGGTGGCCGAGCGCTGCGATTTCCTGCTGCGCATCCCCATGCGCGGGCGCGTCAGCTCGCTCAACGTCTCCGTCGCAGGCGCGCTGGCGCTCTACTGGGCCTGGCACGCCCGCGAGCCAATCTAGTCCTACGCACTGGGTGAAAAGAGGCGTACAAGACCCGATACGTCGATTTGACCCAACCCCCAAGTTGCGTATACTACGTCCTTGGTGCCTCTTGACCCTGAGGATTGTTGAGGTATAATAAAGGACGCCAAGCCGACGTAGCTCAACGGCAGAGCAACGGTTTTGTAAACCGTCGGTTGTGGGTTCGACTCCCTCCGTCGGCTCAGGTAGGTACCAATCATATAGTTCGTGGGCAGATACCCAAGCGGCCAAAGGGGACTGACTGTAAATCAGTTGGCACAGCCTTCGGAGGTTCGAATCCTTCTCTGCCCACCTTGTACGTATCATAGGTCGCCCACGTAGCTCAGGCGGTAGAGCACATTCTTGGTAAGAATGAGGTCATGGGTTCAAGTCCCATCGTGGGCTCCATAGATCAGCGTTGGGTGGCTCACCCACTCTCTTCAGGAGGTCGGTTGAATGGCAAAGGCAGTATTTGAGCGCACCAAGCCTCACGTTAATGTGGGGACGATCGGGCACGTAGACCACGGCAAGACGAGCTTGACCGCGGCCATCACCAAGGTGCTGGCGCTGCGGGGCG
>SLPC01000080.1 GCA_007132185.1 Anaerolineae bacterium
GACATAATGAGTAATAATGAATTTATCGCCGTGGTTCACCTAGCCAAACATCAAGAGTTATTGGATGCGACAAACAATCAAAGTCATCTGCTCAACGCAGATATGATTCCTGTACAGCAGCAGATGCACCAGGCCATGGTCAGGGCAAGCGAATCGGCCCACACTACCGTATGCAGGGTTGGTGCCTTGAAGCACACGGCGCTATGCCCCGTGCCAAGCAACTGATTATGACAGAAGCGTAACGCCCTGACGCAATGTACTCTGCTTTTCCTTGGCCAGAGACCCACCCAAACGGGTGGGTCTCTGGTTTTGTCTATCCCATGCGGCTCACCAGGCGGGTATCAGCCACTGTTTGGGCGCCGACCAGCGTGCCACCTGCCGAACCAGGGCCTCTGCCTCCGCCTGGGTTGCACACTGGGTTTGCAACAAGAGTCCCTCGGGTTCCAGGTGCGCCATCAGCGTCTCTACCTCATCCGCCTCACAATACAGCACGAGGCTCTTGTTGCGCGATTGGATGCGGCGCAACAGGCGAATCCAGGCGCTCATGCGGGGTGCTCCCGCGCCGGGCACCCACTGGATGCCATCTAGCTCGGGCAGGTCGAGCAAGAGATCCAGATGCCGTACAGCATCGGGGCCATCGAGATGATAGATCGTGCGCTCGACCCAACGAGTCTGCTGGTCGATAGCGGGCAGAAACAGGCTCTCAAACATGTGCGGAGAGATCAGACATGACACATCGCTCTGCAGGTCGATGGAGGGGCGGTCAGACCAGAGCCCCATCCAGGTGAAATAACCGCCCACCCATTGGTGGATGACGCCATTGCAGGCCTGGAAATAGCGATACCAGGCCTCGTTCACCTCGTTCAGCGCCTGTACCACCGCCTCGGGCTGCTCCAGCAGGTCGATAGCCAGGCGCTGGGGATCGCGCAATCGCGATAGGATTTCAGTGGGGCCGTTCAGATCAGGGAGGCCGACATAGTAGCGACCGGCCGCCGGGCGAGCCCCGGCCTCCAGCAGTCGTTGGGCCGTCTGCCACCAGGCGTTGTCAGGATCAAAGCACAACGGCGGCCGGTCGCTCCATTCATCGATGATGGGCTCAGCCCAGCCGGTGTGGCTCGGGGCGTGGAGCCGGTACGGGCACCCGACAAAGGCGGCCAGTATGGCCACCATGCGCGTTGCCATCGGAAAGATGACGGGCATCGCCTCGCCACCCCAATAGGTAATCTCTACAAGGCGCTCCTGCCGGGGGATCACCTGCTCCGGGTCAGTGAACCAGGCGACGATCTCTTGCTCAGAGACCTCGGGATTCTCAGCCGTGAGGCGGGCATACTCGGCCTCGTGGCCGGCGCGCGGGGCGCGTACAAGGATGACGGTCCGATCGATGATCTCTCCCTGCCACCAGGCCTCCATCCGTTGTTGGGCCTGCTCCCAATCCGACTTGTATGCCATGTGCATGGTTTCCTCCTGTCGCCCCACATGCCCGCTCGGTTGCAAAGTGTCGCGTGCATTATAGTCGCGAGTGGCAAGCAATGTCATGCAAGATGGTCACCAAGCCCAAATAAAAAGCCTCCTGCCGCATCTCTGGTGGCAAAGAGGCCCCTTTTAGACAAGACCTTATCGGGAAGGCTCATTCCCCTTTTACTGAAGACGAGCAGATCTGGCATAAACAATCGGGCAAGATATGGCCATCAAAGGAATCTACTAACGAGGGATCAGAAGTCTAACAACAACGAGAAGAATCCCTATGACAAATAAAGTGCCAAATATCGTCTTGTTTCTTATGGCCAACCAGGTCGGCAAAAAGATATCATCGCCATCTCTCCAGTCAGGCTTGATTCTTTGAGCTACATGAGTTAGGGGACAAGCCCAACCATTCACACTCAGCACCAATAACTCGACGATAATCAAGCTAATTGAAGCATAGGTCAAAGCGCCAATCTTGCCCGTAATGCCCGAGTACAGAATGTAAAATACAGCCGCGGCCATCAGAGACCAGACCGCGCTATGGGTAACCTTTACCACAGTTATGGACGATATGGCTCTCATTCACCTACCGCCTCAAGAGCGAGCAAGCATAAAGCAAAAAGCCTCCTGCTCATCACATCTGATGGTCAAGAGGCTAAGCGCACATATCATCAAGCTTGGCTCCTCGGGCTGGATTCGAACCAACAACCAACCGGTTAACAGCCGGTTGCTCTACCGTTGAGCTACCGAGGAAGGCACCGAACGGGAAAGATTGTACTCGAGTTGGCCTATTGCGTCAAATCCAGCCGTCAGACAGCGCTCAGCGCAACCTGCCTGATTGACAACCCGCCCCCTGCGCCGTACCATGTGGGCTATTGTGGCGCTTTGCGATTCCATGTGTCACGTGTCGCGCACCACGGGACAACGACGCTCAAGAGAGGGAACCATCATGAAAAAGGTCGTCATCACGAGCCCGCGCCAGGCCGAGGTCGTCGACGTCCCCAGGCCCAAGGCCGTGGGCGATTGGGCTTTGGTGGAGGTCAAGGCCATCCCCATGTGCACCGAGTACAAGGCGTTTGCTGCGGGGACGCCCAGCCAGCATCTGGGCCACGAGGCGGCGGGTGTCGTCGTCGAGGTGGCCCAGCCGGGCCGCGTGTCGCTGGGCGACCGGGTGGCTGTCATGCCCTTTCACCCCTGCGGCGTCTGCGCCCTGTGTGTCAGCGGCGACTATATCCACTGCCAGCAAGCCCACGATTACGAGACCTATGCTGGCACGCCCGAGGGCCGCGCCACTTATAGCGAGTACCTGCTCAAGCCGGACTGGCTGCTGCCACGCATCCCCGATGGCGTCTCGTTCGAGCTGGGCTCGCTGGCGCTGTGCGGCATTGGCCCCACCTTTGGCGCAATGGACCGCATGGCCGTGGACACGTTTGACACCGTGCTTGTCACCGGCATGGGGCCCGTCGGGCTGGGCGGCGTGGTCAACGGCAAATACCGGGGTGCCCGGGTCGTTGCCGTCGAGTCGATCCCCTATCGTGCCGACAAGGCCCGCGAACTGGGCGCCGACCTGGTGTTAGATCCGGCGGACCCAGACAACCTGCAGCACATCATGGATCTCACCGGAGGCCTGGGGGTGGACAAGGCCGTGGACTGCTCGGGCGTGGTGGCTGCCCAGCGTTTCTGCATCGACGCCACCCGCCGCCGCGGCCAGATCGCCTTTGTGGGCGAGTGCTATGATCCCATGCCCCTGACCATCAGCCCCGACATGATCCGCAAGGGGCTGACGCTGCATGGCTCCTGGCACTATAACCTGAGCCTGTTCCCCAAGGTGATGCAGGTAATCGAGGGGGCGCCCGTGGTGAGCCAGCTCATCAGCCATACTTTTGCGCTGGATGATGTACAGCAGGCGTTCGAGCTGTCTGCCTCGCACCAGTGCGCCAAGATCATCCTCACACCATAGACGGACGCCATACCGGACAGGAGAAACCGATGAAGCGCTACGTTGCGGCCATAGACCAGGGCACCACAGGCACCCGCTGCATGCTGTTCGACCACCAGGGCCTGGATGTGGGCCGCCACTATAAAGAGCACGAGCAGATCCTGCCC
>SLPC01000016.1 GCA_007132185.1 Anaerolineae bacterium
AGCGCTATGCACTCTTTTACCTGCTGACCTCGCTCTGGTGGGACGTGGGGCGCGCCGTGGGGAATGCGCTGCTCATCGGCGTGCTGGCGCGGCCCCTGCTGGCCCTGCTGCGCCGCTTTGAACGCAGATTCTACTATGAGTGGTCCGCGCCGCCGCAGGAGCAACCTCTTTCTGAGAGCGTTCCCCCCGCCTAGCGGGGCAGCGTGGGCTCAGGTGAGGGCCTTGTCATAGATGCGATAGGTGCGGCTGATCTCGCCGCCCATGCGCTCGATCCCGCGCATCACCTTGAAATTGTCTTCCAGGATCCAGGACATCTCGCCCTTGCGGATGCCCTGGGCATAGGCGCTCTCGCAGGCCCGCTGGTAAAAGAGCGCCTCGATCCCCTTGAGCTGATGCTCTTGCAACACCCCCATGATCAGCACACGCACCGTGCGGATGTTTCGCTTGTGCCAGAGCAGTTTCGCCCATCCCAATGGGAACAGCCGACCGTTGGCATGGTGGAGAATCTCGTTATAGTTGGGCAGGGTGACAAAGCAGCCCACCGGCTCGTCGTCAATAAAGGCCAGATACGTGAGATCGGGGTCCACCACCGTCTTGAGGTGTTCGGCGAGATACTCGAACTCGGCGTCGCTCATGGGCACGGCCCCCCAGTTCTTGGCCCAGGCCTGGCGATAGATGGGCTTGACCAGGTTCACGTCTCCCATGATGTCACGCATATTCACGGGGCGCACGCGCACCCTGTATCGCGTCTCGGCTATGTGGGCCAGTCTCGCCAGGCGGGCCGGGATCTCGCCTGCCTCGGGGCCGAATCGGTAGACCTCGATCTCAAAGGCGTACATGTCTTTGGCCTTGGCAAAGCCATAGCGCTCGATGAACTCTTGGTAATAGGGCTTGTTGTAGGGCATCATGATATAGGGCAACTCGTCGAACGCGTCGAGCAGCAGGCCACACTCGTCATTGACGTTGAGGTTCATCGGGCCGCGCATCACGTTGAGGCCGCGCTTGGCCAGCCAGGCGCTCGCCGCATCAAAGAGGGCCTCGGCCACCTCGTAATCCTGGATGACTTCGAACACGCCGAAAAAGCCCACGGGCTCTTGCCAGACCTCCTGATGCATCCGATCGGCAATGGCCGCAATCGTACCCACGGTGCGGCCGTCGCGCACCGCTCGAAAGAGCTGCATCTCGGCATGCTCGAAAAAGGGGTTGTGCCGGGCATCCAGGTGCTTGATCCGGTCCCCAATGAGCGGTGGCGCCCAGTGGGGATTGGAGCGGTAGAGCTCAAAGGGGAACGTAACGACCTGGCGGAGCTCTTTACGGTTTTTGACGGGCACGATCTGCACAGAATCCGCCATGCTTATTTCCCTTGGGTTTCCCATGTCTTGCTACCAAAGCGTTGCATGGATGCGCGTAGCGATGCTGGACGCTATCATACACCGATGCAGGCCAAGCGCCAATCAGACCGCTAGCTCCGTTTCAAAGCGCTAGTCATAGGAATTGACGTTGACGCTTGCTGCCTCGAGGGACCTGCTGAGAGGGAAGGATCGGATGCGGCGCCAAGGAGCGCTGGGGCGCTCCTCTGTGAGGTGAATCTCCTCGACCTCAAAGCTCTCCTGGAGATCGTACTCGTGGGCGTCCTTCAGCACGCGCTCAAGCTCTCTGTCGGTCAGCCCCAGGCCCAGGGTTATATGCGGGAGGTATCGCCCTCCGGGGAGCTCACGCTGTAGGACGATCACGGGGGAAAGGACCGTCTGCAGGCTGTCATGAAGGGACATGAGACTACCCGCATTGTGTACGGGGATATAGACAGCGTTACGGTCGGGATCACGAAAGGCGTCCAGGCCGTGAATGCATACTCTAAAGGGCTGCCATGCGGCGCAGATCAGGCTGACTTGTCGCAGGACGTTCTCATCGAGCTCGCCCTTCCATAAAAAGGGGCCCACGATGGTGATGTGAAATCCCATGTTGGGTTTGGACGTGCCCAGCCACCGCAAGTACGCATCTTCGATGAGCACTTCGACGGGGCGAGGTGGCGTCACTACGAGGGCAAAGCGATGATGCCTCTGGCGTTCTTGCACGGAATGCTATCCCCTTTCAGACTTTTTGATTCATCTGATTCTATCCCTGCGAAACGAGCCTGTCTAGTGCTTTTTCACCAATTGTGACAAGGCGTGAGTGTACTCGATTGACCCTTGTATCCATTATGTGCGATCTGGAGCAGATCGTGTATATTCTCATGGGACGAACGCTGCATTGTGAAGGAGGGACTTGTGAGCGACCGCATTGTCAGTATCGTGGCCAGCGAGATTCTGGGCGCACGCACCAACGCCTTGGAGGTTCTGGTGGCGACCGAGAGTGGCGCCGTGGGGCGGGCCACCCCCGAACCTGGCATCTCGACCGGCACCCACGAGGCCAAGATGGTGCTGGATGGGGGCAGGCGCTTTGGCGGGCTGGGCGTCATACAGGCGGCCCACCATGTCAACGAGGAGATTGCCCCTGGGTTGCTGGGGATGGACGTCTCGCGCCAGCGAGAAATCGACCTGGCTATGATCGAGATGGACGGCACGCGGGACAAGAGCCGTCTGGGGGCCAACGCCATTGTGGGCGTGTCAATCGCCGTCGCCCAGGCGGCTGCCGCCAGTGCAGGCCTGCCCCTGTATCAGTATATCGGCGGGCCCCACGCCACGCTGATCCCCATGCCGATTCCCGGGGTGGGCGGCGGTGGCGGCGGGCGCTACCGTGATCCTGGCACGTCGCGGTGGTTCAAGCCCAGCTACCAGTACATCCCTCATGGCGCCGGGAGCTATGCGCGGGCCATGGAGATGGACTATGACATCCAGCGCGAGTTGGGCAAGCTGATGGTGGAGCGTTATGGCATCGCGGTACGCACCTATGCCGGGCTGAACGTCGCCGGCCTCCTCAAGCATGACAACGAGCTGCTGGACGCCATGACCGAGGCTATCGTGCGGGCCGGGTACGAGGGCGAGGTGGGCATCTATTTCGACGCGGCAGCCGACTGTTACTATGAGCCGGAGATGGATCGCTACGTCGGCCTCTATTCGGAGGGCGAAAAGACCCGCGATGATCTCATCGCCGAGTATGTGGCCATGGTGGAGCGGTTTCCCATCGTCTCTATCGAGGACCCGCTGCATGAGGATGATTATCTAGGGCATGCCATGGTGACGGAGGAGACAGGCATCGAGATCGTGGGCGATGATTTGTTCACGACCAACATCGAGCGGCTGGCCGAGGGGATTGCCGTGGGCGCGGCCAACTCCATCGTGCTCAAGATCACCCAGGTAGGCACAGTGTCCGAGGCGTTGGACGCCTGCGAGCTGGCGCTACGAAGCGGCTATAACGTGCACCCGTGCGGCAGCCGCGGCGATCGCGACAGCATCGCCGATTTCGCTGTGGCCCTGAATGCGGGCCAGCTCCGTGCCGGCGACTGGAACCGCCCACTAATCATCGAGCGCGAGCTGGGGCCGGCCGCCCGCTGGCCGGGACGCTCCTTTCTCAAGGGTTGGCGCAATCAGGAGGGCTAGCGGTATCCGGCAA
>SLPC01000176.1 GCA_007132185.1 Anaerolineae bacterium
CTGCAATCGCCGCTGGCTTGACGCCCCCGCCTGCCCGCACCATAATCCGCAGACGTAACCGCGAATCAGGGAGGCGTCATGTCTTTTCGAGCCATTCGGCGTATGGTAATTGGACTCTGCTGCTTGGCACTGTTACTGGCCGCCTGTGAGGCCCCTCAGCCCTTTGGGGATGCCCCACTCACGCCGCTGGCCGAGCTGGAGGCGCCTGAGGCTCTGCCCACCATCCCTTTGACTGACCAAGAGCCAGAGCCATTGCCCACGCATACCCCCTCTGGACCGCCGATGCCCAGAACCGATGCCTTTGTTCCACGCCAGGAGTGGGCTTCTCTTGCCAACCATGGTGCATCTTACGCCCTGGCTGGGCACTCGGACGGGAGCATTTGGGGCGTGACCGAGGCCGGTGTGGTTCGTTGGGACCTGGACACTCGCGAGGTCATCGCCTTTGGCAGCCCTGACGGACTGGCGAGCCAGGCGGTCAATGTCCTCTGGATCGCGCCCGATGACCAGGTATGGGTGGGCACAGAAGCGGGTCTCTCCCGCTATGATGGGGCTGCCTGGGCGACCTTTGCCCAGGAGGATGGACTGCCAGCCAGCCAGGTGCTATCTCTGGTGGAGGCCTCTGATGAGGCGCTCTGGGTCGGTACAGAGGCTGGATTGGCTCGCTTTGATGGCGAGAGGTGGGAGACGATCTGGGTTGCGCCTGAGGGCGAGCTCGGCGCCATTGTCGCAGCTCTTGAAGGACGTGATGGCGTCCTCTGGTTCGCGGTGCAGGGCGATGGCCTGTTGCGCTACGACGAGGACGCATTGACGCATCTGTCCGTGGCGGATGGCGGGCCATCCAGCCCGACCAGATTCTTGGAGGATGCCGCGGGGGCCTTGTGGGTCGGCACCTATGAGGATGGGCTCTGGCGCTATGTCGACGGCGTCTGGAGCGTCTTTACTGCGGCCCAGGGCCTGCCCGATGGGCCGGTCACGGCGCTGGCCGAGGGCCTCGAGGGCTCACTGTGGGTTGGCACCTTGTCGGGCGTGGTGCATTTTGATGGCGTCAGCTGGACGAGTGCGCCAGATGAGGCGGGTTTGATGCAGACTGCAGTGCATGATCTGGCGCTAGGTCTCGATGGCAATATGTGGGCGGCCACGGACAGGGGCGTCTTTCAGCATAATGGATCCGGTTGGGAGCATATGGAGGGGTCGACGGCGATGCCTGATGCGCCCGCCTATGCGTTTCTGCCCGACCAGAATCGCGGGCTGCTTGTAGGTACGGCGTTGGGCCTCGCCCTTTATGCCGGCGACACCTGGACGGTGTACCCGCAGCCAGAGGGGCTGGCGAGCCACCAGGCCCTGGATATAGTTCAGACGGCCGAGGGGGCCCTCTGGTTGGCTACCGAGGACGCGGGGCTGCTAGTCTTTGATGGTGAGAGCTGGGAGGTCATCTCTCCGTGGGGCGAGGCCGCCGCTAGGGAGGATGAGCCGGTCGTCTCGCGGCTGTTCGATCTGGGTGATGACAGTTTATGGGTCAGTGGGGCCCATGGAGTGGGCCAGCTAGATCTCGCAACCCGGCAGTTGATCTATCGAAGCCGTTGCCTCCCCGAGGGATTGCTGCGGCCCCTGTTACAGACCCAGGATGGTACCCTCTGGTTTGCCGTGCAGAATGGGCTGGCTGCCTATCGTGAGGATGAGGGCTGGAGCGTGACGGCACTGGCGGAGGATCTGGACTCGACGGTCCTGGTCATGCTCGAGACGTCCGAAGGTGCACTGTGGGTGGGTACCGATGGGCAAGGCCTTTTCCGGCACAACGGAGACCCTGCCGCGAGCTTTGCGCCCGTTGCCAACCTGCAGGATGCCCACGTGCGGGCCCTGGTAGAGGGCCCCGTAGGGGATCTCTGGGCCGCCACATCCGAGGGGCTCGGGCGCTGGGATGGTCCGCGTTGGTCCCTCTGGACGGCGGCCAGCGGGCTCGAGGACGTCGATGTGCACGCTCTGCTGCTCGAGGAGGACGGAACGCTCTGGGTGGGTACTGCAGGCGGACTGGGCCGCTATGATGGCGAACAATGGGCATGGTATACCACAGCCGACGGGCTGCCCTCGGATACGGTCACGGCCCTCGCCTGGGGGCCCGATGGTGCCCTGTGGGTCGCGATGGATCAAGGAATCGCCCGGCTGGATGGGGCGGAATGGACGCCCATCGCCTCAAAGGCAGCCCGTTCGGCAACTGCCGCCGATGATGGCTCTCTCTGGTTCGGAACGCCCGATGGCCTGGTGCGCTATGATGGCCTGAGCGGCTACGAGCTGTCAGTTGATGGGCTGGACGACATTGCGGTGGGCGCGCTGCTGCAGGATGCCTGGGGCGCCCTCTGGGCCGAAACCGACGAGGGTGTTGCCTGGTACGTGGATGGCTTTTGGGCCACGAGGACCCAGTGCGGGCCGGGGCGAGAGGGCGCCCTATCGATGCTCTACGATCAGGCTGGCGACCTGTGGACGCTTGCACCCAAAGGCATCTATCGGCATAGTCAGGGCCAGTGGCAGGGCTGGCATCAGGAGGATGGCCTGAGCCTGGAGGCACCGCTATCCTTGTGGGAGGATCAGCAAGGGCGCATCTGGTACGTTGCGGCCGATGGGGTGGCGATGTTCGCAGAGGATACGTGGAGTCTGTTACCCGTCGAGTCCGATGAGGATGAGGCGCCGACTATTACAGGGATAGCCGAGACGGATGATGGCCGGCTCTGGCTGGCCATGGGCACGGGCCTGTATCGCCTCGATGGCGATCAGTGGTTGCCCGCCGGCCCTACGGGAACGAGCGGTGCGGGCTGGCAGCTTGCTCCAGCGCCCGGCGGTGTGCTCTGGGCCGCCACTGAAGAGCGGCTGCTGCGTTATAGTGACGCGCGGTGGACCGTGTTCGAGCCGGGTGCAGAGCTGCCCGACGCTCCTTTGGGTCCGATGCTGGTTGCGACCGATGGCACGATGTGGATCAGTGTCGAGGGCCATGGCCTCTGGCACCACAATGTGCGCGGCTGGACATCGATCACCAGTCTGCATGGGCTGGCCAGCAACACCGTCACGCACCTGTACGAGGCCCAGGATGGAGCGCTATGGATCGTGACGTCCCACGGCCTCTCGCGATACACACCCGCCCCCTGATAGGAGGACTCTTCAAACATGGGCTCGGACGAGTCGACTTGCTGGATCGATTGGGCCGTGCGCCTGCAGGCGCTGGCTCAGGACGGCCTGCTTTATGCCCAGACCTCGTTCGATGTCGAGCGCTACGGGGCCATCCGCCAGATCGCTGCCGAGATGCTGGCCGCGAGCTCTGGCTGGCCCACCGAGCGGATCGTCGGGCTGTTCGATCAGGAGACCGGCTATGCCACGCCCAAGGTCGATGTCAGGGGCGTCGTCTTCCGTGACGAGCAGATCCTTCTGGTGCGAGAGCGCACCGACGGTGGCTGGACCCTGCCGGGTGGCTGGGCCGACCCGGGGGACACGCCTTCTGCCGCCGTGGAGCGCGAAATTAGAGAAGAGTCAGGCTATATCGCCCATGCGACCAAACTGCTGGCGGTGTACGATCGCGCCGCGCAGGGCCACCAGCCGCCCCATCCCTTTTCCATCTACAAGCTCTTTTTCCTGTGCGAGTTGCTGGGCGGCGAGCCCAGCATCAGCGACGAGACCGACGATGTCGGCTTTTTCGCCGCCGATGCCGTGCCCGAGCTATCTCTGGCGCGGGTTACGCCACGCCAGATCGCGCGTCTGTTCGAGCATGCCCGCCACCCCGAGTGGCCGGCTGATTTCGACTGAGCTATTCGTGTCTATGGTCGGGCGTTCGGAATAGTGCCTGCACATCGTCCCGTAGCAGGAACCAGAGGATCACCAGGCCGATGATGGTGCCCACAGGAAAGTTGAACAAGCCCAGAATGGCCAACACGATCGTTAGCCAACGAGCCCACTCCTGACGCTGCCAGAGACCGATCCCTGCAATGAGATACAGGATCGCCAGAACGATTAGGATGAAAAAAATGATCCCCGTTCCAAAAAGGACCGCGAGCGGTCCGCGCGGGTCTACTGGGCTGACCGATACCGCCAATAGCGGGAAAAGCAGAATACCCAATGCCCCCAGTACCATGATACCTGCCAACACGAAATGGTAAATGGCGATTAGCTTGATTCCGTCATGACGAGACATCTTGCATACCTCCGTTGTCGGTTAGTAGTTTGATCGATTGACTCACTCTTCTATACGATAGAGTGTCTTGATGGTCTCGTAAAACAGTGTAGCATAATGTTGGCCGTAGTGCATCCAAGGAGAAGGCAAAATGTCCGATTCCAGAGCCATCGATCAGGCCATTCGTGAACGCAGAAGCATCCGCGTCTTTCGCCCGGACCCCGTCCCGCGCCAGGTGATCGAGGAGATCCTGGACGTGGCTCGCTGGGCACCCTCCGGTAGCAACACGCAGCCCTGGCGGGTGACGGTGCTGGGAGGCGAGCAGGCCGATACCCTGCGCCGGCGCCTGGAAAAAGCCGCCAGCGTGCGCACCTGGACTGAAGCCCAGATGGAGGCCATGCAGACGCGCATCGCCAACGGGCCCATGGCCTGGATCCTGGAGTGCGTGGATGAGCCGATCTGGCAATTCCTGGCCGGGGGCAGCATGCGCTTTTTCGATGCGCCAGTGGCCCTACTCGTCTCGTTTCCTGGCAAGCGAGGGACGTCGACCCCCGCGGCCATCCCTGCCTTTGTCACCACGCTGATGTTGGCAGCCCATGCGCGGGGCCTGGGCACCGTCTGGCTTGGTTGGCCCATGGGTCAGGGGGAGATCGTGCGTGAGGCGTTCCAACTCCCCGAGGACGAGCAAGCGAGCGCCTTTATCGCTCTGGGGTACCCCGATCCTGACGCTCCTGTCAACCAAGCACGCTCGACGCGCTATGGGGTGGACGAGTTCTGCCGCTGGATCGGCTGGGACTGACGGCGAGTGTGACCAGGGTTACGGCGCAGGGCATCGATCGTGGCTAGACTGGAGCCAGATCACGCATTGGAAGGAGCCCGATGATGCAAGTTATCCGAGCCACCACCCAACAGGATTCCCCGAACCCTCACGGCGTCAAGGCCCAGCAGTTGCACGGCACCGAGCACGTGCAGGTGACCCTGATCACGCTGCAGCCCGGCGAATCGCTCAAGACCCACACTACCCCTGTGGATGCGTTCTTTTACGCCCTGGAGGGCGAGGGCATCGTCGAGATCGCTGAGGAGCGCGAGACGATGACCGCTGACACCCTGGTGCACAGCCCCAAGGGCATTCCGCACCGTCTGCTCAACGAGGGCGACGAGGTCTTTCGCTTTCTGGTGGTCAAGACGCCCGCCCGCTGAGGCTGCACTGCGCACGCACAGAACGGACGCGACTTGCCTCCCCCCGACGAAACCCGCTCATAGAGCGGGTTTCGTTTTGCCTCTCTCGCGTCTGCGCGGGGAGGGGGCGCCGATACGCCTATAGCGCCTTATGACGTTGGCGAAGAGGATGACGGGCGCGCCGCGCCGGGCCTCTGTGCTGGCCGACCCAGGCTGAGCCTGGCCCGCCTTTGGCTACCTTACATCATCCCCATGATCTCGGCGGCCATCGCCTCGCCCTCGGCGTCCTCGGTGAGCAGCTCGATCTGCTCTGGCCCGGCGATGCCCAGGCCCATCTCTGCGGCGCGGGCGATCTGTTCCTGCTCGAACACGGCGCCCTGGCTCACGTCGGCCGTGGTGCCAAAGAGACGCAGGATCGCCACGCCGATGGCGTCCATGGCCACCGGATCGGTGCCCGCCAGCATTACCTGTGTATCTGCCACGGTGCCCTTGTCAGGGCCGCCATGGGTAAAGGCGGTGACACCGTCCAGCACGATCAGATCGGGGAGCCGGGCGGCGTTGATCTCGGCGATCATGGTGCGCATGTGGCGCGAGCCGTGCAGCTCGCTCATGTAATCGTGGCGGCCGTTCGTGCGCTTGGCCACGTACCCCACCGAATTCTTGAGGGCCAACGTAAAGTGGCCGCCAAAGCGATGGGTCTTGAGACAGCAGGTGTTTACCAGGGCGCCCGCGTCGAGCATCATACGCGGCACCGGGAACCCCTGCGACCAGTGGTCTTCGGGCGATTCGATGAGCACCCAATCATTGGTCGCGAGTTCGTCCAAAACGACGGCGTCATACCCCAGCGTCGCGGCCTGCTCAAAGACGCCCAGCCGCTCCATCACGGCCCGCGTATTCCCCATGCCGCTGCGGTCAGCCAGGGTGATCTCGCTGGCGCCCATGTCGCGCAACTGCTCGACCAGCGCGCGCAATACATCGGGGTGCGTCGATCCGGGAGTGGGGTCGGCGCTGTTGAAATTGGGCTTGAGAAAGACCGATTGGCCCTGCACCGGGTTGATATCCAGCAAGGCGAGCGCCCGGCGAACGCCCTCGGCCCGGTCCTCTGTCCTGATCAGCGCTACCTGTGCCATCTGTACCTCCTCGGGCATCGGTGATGGGGCGGCGGTCGCGGTTGCCGTAGCCGTAGCGGCCTGCCTGGCTGTAGGGGTCGGCGGTACCTCTGTGGCGGCCACGATGGGCGCCGGCGTTGCAGGAGCCGGGGTTGCGGCGGTCACAGGGCCGGGCTCGTCGGGGCGGACGCAGGCTGCCAGGGGCGACAGGGCCAGCAGACCGCCGGCGGCGCCCAACCTGCGAAGGAACTTGCGTCGGTTCATCACGGTTCATGCTCCTCTGGTGTGCCGTTGCACATCGACATAAGTATAACCCAATCAGGTGCAAGGACCAAGCATGTCAGAGTACGCGGCAAGATTGGCGCCCTCTTGCTTTGCTCGATGGCTGGCATGGCTAGCTCCAGCGCCGTATAATGGCCGGGCATCTAAGAGCGGATCACAGGCACAAGGAGCGAACCATGCGAGTTACCGAGGTTGTCACCACGCTGCATCGCGTCACCCGAGAGCGGCCCATCCGCAACGGCCGTTACACCTATGCCCACAGCGGCACGGTGCTGACCCGGGTGCGTACGGACGATGGCATCGAGGGGATCGGTTGGGCAGGCGGGCAGCCGGGCGCCGACCAGACGATCTTTCAGGCGGCATTGGCTCTGGGCGAGCACGCCGTGGACCTGGACGTGTTCGATGTGGAGCGGCTGTGGGAGCGCATGTTCCAGCCCAAGCTGTTTGGCCGGCGGGGATTGACCAACCGCGCCATGGCCGCCATCGATATTGCCATGTGGGACGCCATGGGCAAGACGGTGGGCGTATCGGTGCACAAGCTCTTGGGCGGCTTTGCCGAGCGTGTGCCTACCTATCTGGCGGGCGGCTACTATCTGGAAGGCAAGGGTCTGGACGGGCTCCAGGACGAGATGCGCGAAAAGGTGGCCGCCGGTGCGCGCTATATCAAGATGAAGATCGGCGGGGCGCCCATGGCCGAGGACGTGACCCGGGTGCAGGCCGTGCGTGAGGCCGTTGGCCCCGATATCGAGATCATGGTGGATGCCAATAACGCCTACTCTCCGCTGGAGGCGCTGCGCATTGCCCGGCGCATCGAAGACCTGGACATCTACTGGTTCGAGGAGCCGGTGCATGCCGAGGACTATGAGGGGCTGGCCAAAGTGCGCCAGGGCACCAACATTCCCATTGCCACCGGCGAGAACGAGTATACCCGCTATGGCTTTCGCGACCTGATTGCCTGTGGCGGCGCCGACATCCTACAGCCTGATGCCAACGTGCTGGGGGGCATCACCGAGTTCCGGCACATCGCCTCGCTGGCCAGCGCCCACAATCTGCCCGTGGCGCCCCACGGCTCGGCGTTGTTACATGTGCACCTGGTGGCGGCTGTCTCGAACGGGTTGATCGTCGAGCATGTGGTTACCGAGGGGAGCGGGCGCCGCAGCCTGATTCATGGAGACCTGACGCTGGATGCCGACGGGATGGTCAGCCCGCCCAGCGCGCCAGGCCTGGGTGTGACGTTGGATGAGGATTACCTGAAAGAGACACGGATCGGCTAGCAGTCGATGGAACGATCGAGGGGCGGGAGCCGACTCCTGCCCCCAGGTAGGTGCGCTAGATCTCGCCTTTGATCTCGCGGCGGATGGCCTGCACAAAGGCGTGGGTGCTCTGGCTCGTCTCTCCGTTCAGCCACTGCTCGCACAGGTAGCGTGTCTCGTCACTAATGCTCGGTTCGTCGTTGTGGCTCATATAGTGGAGCACCACGTCGATGCCGGTATGGTCGGCCTGCTCGGCATACGAGTTCAGCTCCTGGCCCAGCCAGGCGAATGTCTCGGCCAGTCGGTCGACCCGCGCCTGGGCCAGGTGGCGCCCGGCCTCGGTCTGCAGTCGGGGGATGAAATCGCGACGCTTGCCCTCGTTCCAGGTGGGCAGGTTCTCGCAGATGTAGGGCTGCAGATAGTCCAGCGGCCGCTCACGCAGCAAGGTCTCGATGGTCGGTGCCTCGGTGGCCTTGCGTTGATCGTGATAGTGCAGGTGGATATAGATATTGCGAATAAAGGCGGGCAGCCCGATGTTGGCGTCGATGGTGTCAGCGTCATAGAGGCAGCCGCTTTCCACGGGCGCGTCCTTCGACGGACGAAGGTGATCGCGAATGGTCCTGGCCACCCTGGCGCAGAGCTCGGCATCCACGCCACGATTGCGCAATAGATGCTCGGCCATGATGGCGCCTGACTCGTTGTGCAATGTCCCCGCCAGCCCCAATTCGTCATAGAGCCTGGTCACGGCGTTGCTGCGCGGCGGGCGGCGCACCTCGTTATGCCAGTAACCCCGCTCGTCGACCACCCGTTTGCCCTCGGCGTCCACCACATATTCGCCATCGTAGGGCTTGGTAATGTCATGGAGCAGTGCGGCCAACTCGGTCACCTGTACGTCGCCGCCCTCCTGGCGGCAGAGTGTGGTTGCCAGGCCCGTGACCCGGCGCGTATGGTCATAGGTATAGGCCCGCCAGTTGAACGTTACCCAGCCCGGCTCCCAGAGGGAGAATGTGTCGCGCAACAGCTCGTCGAGTTCGTCTAACAATGTTTGATGATCCATGATCTCCGATTTCCAAGAGTCGACCGAAATGCGGCCGATGGGTTGGCCTATGAAACAGCCTCTTGCATCAGATAGGGCACAGCCTGGAGGCGCGCCAGTTCGGCCTGTACAGGGACGCCCCCAGAGATGCCCAGCAAGAGTCGCTCTCGCCCCACTGCCATCCGCGCGACCTGGCGCACCCTCTCATCAAAGGTCTCTCTGTCCGTCTCAGGCAAGAGCATCTCACCCGGAATGCCGCCCCACAGCGTAATGCGTCCCCCGGCCAACTCGTGCAGGTCAACCAGGCTGCCCTCTCCAGCCGTTGCGCATGAGAAACCGGCCACCACATCCACGCCAGAATCGGCCAGGCCCTGGAGTAGATTCTTGATGGGGCCGCGAGACTGGACCACGAATCGCTTGTGGTATTCGTGGAGCTCTTCCATTGTACTCTGATATGAGGGAAGCAGGTATTGCCGAAAGAGTGCGTCAGAGAGCGTGGCGCCATCCAGTTGATCCGATGCATACTGTACCGGCACAGAGATCTGAGCCAGCGATGTGACCAGTGGCTGCAGTCGTTGCTCCAGGTGCTCGGTAATGTGTTCGATAGCCGGCTCTTGTAACAGGTCCAGTCGCCCCTCCCAGCCCAGCAATCTGGATACGACATTCATCAAGGGGCGCGGTGGCACCTCGATGGCCAGGATGCCATCGTCGCCAATGGACATCTCGAGCTCCGTAAGGCCCTCGGTGTCCAGCGAGCAGCCAAGGGCGCGCGACCACTCGACAGCGGCGGGTAAATCTGCGGCGCTCTTGATAGGGAATTCGACCTGTTGCCAACCGCCATCAGGGACTCGTTCCCAGCGCCAGACCATGACGCCGGCAATGGTCTCGACGCGACGCACTCGCTCGGTCTCAGTTTCCTGTTCCTCAGCTTCCAGCCCCATTACATGGACGCGCCATGGCCGCACAATCTGCCAGACTGGCAGCTCGAGATCACGATAGATCTGGGCCAGGGTCCAATCCGCATAACGCTCAGGCAGAGTTCCTGCCCGATTGTTGCGCCGATACCAGGCGTTGAGATCGGGAACGAATATCGGCTCATTGCTGCCCTGGTCCGTGAACCGGGCCATGATGTCGCTTCGCAGGCTCATGTCGGCGCTTCCTTCCATTGGCCCGTCGCAAACGATCAGGCCATTGCCGCAAGTTACATGCACACCCACTATGATACCGGTGTCTGGCAATGGCGTCAATGTCATGATCGATTTTGACGTTGGCTGGTCTGGTGCTGGTTGTTTTGTCGCGGGCAATGGCGCGGGCTCGCCATATGAGAGCCACTATGGTGGCGAGGCCGTGCCATCCCGCCTATACTGTAGACAAGTTTGATCCGGTTTGTGCATGGCAAGATAGTTTGCGGGAGGAAAACGATGAGCGATCACACCTCACAGGAAACCGCGATCTACTGGGATCCTGGCCGCCCCCTGGATGAACGGGTAAGGGACCTGGTTGGGCGCATGACGCTGCAGGAAAAGATCTCCCAGATGGTGCATGATGCGCCGGGCATCGAGCGCCTGGGCGTCCCCGACTATAACTGGTGGAACGAGTGCCTGCATGGTGTGGGGCGGGCCGGGGTGGCCACCGTGTTCCCCCAGGCCATCGGCATGGCGGCCACCTGGAATCCCGAGCTGATCCAGCGTATGGCCGTCGCTGTCTCGGATGAGGCGCGGGCCAAGCACCACGAGTTTGTGCGGCAGGGCGATCGTGGCATCTACAAGGGGCTCACTTTTTGGACGCCCAATATCAACATCTTTCGCGATCCGCGCTGGGGCCGCGGCCAGGAGACCTATGGCGAGGACCCGTTCCTGACGGCTCGCATCGGGGTGGCCATGGTCAGGGGGCTGCAGGGCGACCATTCGCGCTACCTCAAGGTAGCGGCCACGGCCAAGCACTATGCGGTGCATAGCGGCCCCGAGGCCGATCGGCACCATTTCGACGCCCAGGCCAGCCCCCGCGATCTGCGCCAGACTTACCTGCCGGCCTTTTTGTTCGGGCTGGTGATTGCTGCTGTATTTGCCGCGATTATGTCATCCGCCGACTCTCAGTTGCTGGTAGCTGCCTCCAGTGTGGTCCGCGACTTTTACGAGAAGGTCTATGCAGAGGGAAGGGAGCTGTCTCAAAAATTCCTGGTGCGCACCAGCAGGATGGTTGTGTTTGTGCTGGTCGCCATTTCCTTACTGGCCGGATTTATGGCGGAAGACCTGGTGTACTGGCTGGTGCTCTTTGCCTGGGCAGGACTGGGAGCCGCTCTGGGACCCACTTCTATTCTCGCACTCTACTGGCGCGGCACAACTGGACCCGGTGTGGTTGCCGGCATGCTCACGGGTGCAGCAGTCACTATTCTGTGGAGATTGAGCGAGCCCCTCCAACTCTACGAACTCATACCCGGTTTTGCAGCGGGGCTTCTGGCTACGGTTGTTGTAAGTCTTTTTACCAAAAAGCCGGAGCAGACAGCGGAGGATTTTGAAATAATGAAGGGGACAACAGCAGTGAAACCAAAATATAACGCACCTGAATGAATCTGAGACATGAAAAAAATTGAGGATTCTTTTCCTCTACCCTTTGTTTCCCCACCTTTGTTTTTGTTCCGTAGAAACCAGACCAGAGGTTTCAACTTCTCCAGCTCGGATTGGAATAAGCGAAAACCGACATAGGAGGAATGTGTGCTGTTGTAAAACAGATTGCAGCAATTCACCGTACATTTTCCAGCAAAACAGCGGTGAGTTCGGGACCGAGATGCTCCCGCATCAATTCCCTGTACCTGTCGCTTCTTATCAAGCCAACCCCCTGCTCAAAATATTCAGTTACCAGCGGTTCCCAGCTTGAATTCAGGGGCATAATGTAGCCGAATTCCTCCTCTGCCTCATCGGCTACCGGATGGCGCTGCAATGCCAGACCCCGGTTGACAGCCCGCTGGTAATTGTAAAGATCGATGTAAGCAAAATATCGGTCCTCTGATGAGACGCGATCGAGGATTTCGTCATTGGTATGAGCCATTTCTACCCCGGCCTCGGGAAAGTATTCATTTACAAGTGAGTGAAGTCTTTGCTCGTGGAGTGTTCCCTCAAAAGCCAGAGCACTGAGTCCGTGAAAAGTCTCCGCAATCTGTTCCCTGCTATTCAGGACGGACCTGTTGGCATGTGTGATGAGAGCGGCTATATTGTACATGTACGGTGGACTGAAACTCAGTTCTTCTTTCCTGTCATCAGTTATGGTCACATTCCCCAGGCCTATTTTCCCATCATCCGCTCGCCTGATCCGGTCGTAAAATACGCTCCAGTCCTGCTCCTCTTCAAATTCAATCTCCAGCTCAACTCCGTACACTTCCCTGGCAAAATCACTCAGTCCTCTCAGCAATTCCACCGTAAAGCCGGTGAGTCTATCGCTTTCATCCCGATAGGCAAATCCCTCTGCCGGAACGTAGAGGGCTGTCAGCCTACCCTCCTGGTTTTCGAGTGCACTTTCCCATGAATCAGAATGCTTTTCATCCCGCTCGCGGTCTGAGCAACCAATGAGCAAAATGACTGAAAAAAGGAGAATTGCGGAGAGAAAAGATTGCTTCATCTGTTTAAGTTTTCTGTTGTAGCTGTAGCCCCCAAAGCTAAGGAGGAGTATATAATGAATAACTTTCTGCGATTCCTGCACCGGACACCATCCAGACCGAAGACTGTTTCAAATCATTGAGTCACAGGCCGGACAAAGTTATAAAAAATAAAGTTTTGCCGGATGTCAGGTACACATCCTCGTGTGCCGAACATTGTGCAGCTGTATAATTGTCCCAATTCAATGAAAAGTCCTACATTTGGGTAGGGAAAATTTTCACTTCGAATGCTCAGGTCTGCACTTTGGACTATATCTATTTTACTTGCTGCCTTTTATTCCAATGCGCAGGAGTATCCATCGCTTACCATAGCCGATGGTTTGTCCCAGGGAATGGTCACGGACATCATGCAGGACTCGAGGGGATTCATGTGGTTTGCCACACAGGATGGGCTGAATCTATACGATGGGTACGGTATCAAGGTGTACACCTTTTATCCCGACGAAGAATACTCCCTTTCCGATTTCAGAATTTCCTGCCTGATGGAAGATTCCAGAGGTTTCATCTGGGTTGGGACAGTTACCGGTGGAGTCAATGTGTTTGACCCGGTAAAGGAGCGGTTTTATCACATCAAAGCGGGTGAAACTCCCGGCGTACAAACCAATCATATTCTCAGTTTCAAAGAAGACCTGGAAGGCAATA